>JAJHRB010000112.1 GCA_020833025.1 Thermoproteaceae archaeon
ATAATAATTTATTACTACATGAGGAGGGCGTGTTTCACGCCCGACGAGATTAAAGTCGTGCGGACAAATTACAGAGACACAAGCTACTTATCGTCGAGCAAGCTCAAGATTCTGGAGGAGCCGCAACTACTCCCCGGCGATTATTACGTGTACTATATATCGCCGCGAGCTTGTGTAGTGCGAGACAGGAGCGCGAATGCCTTCTCTATAGACGGGCCGGGCGGCCCGCTGATCTTTCTCACGACGAAGCTAGTAGCAAAGCTCGAGCCCGAGGAGATATGCGCTGTCGTGGAGCACGAGCGCGGCCACATAGTATACAAGCACACGCATAAGTTACTTCTATTCCTTGTCTCCGAGTACATTCTAAGAGTGTATTTAATACATGCAATATACTTGAAGCAGACTGTGCTTCTGCTCGCGCCCCACCTGGCCGGCGCGATGCTCATTTACACAGCACTGCTCCACGCATTTGAGTTCGAGGCGGACAGGTACGCCGCGCTTAAGTACCGCGAGTGGCTGGCATCCGCGCTCGTCAAGCTGGATTGGAACGGGATAGTGGAGTCCCTCGCCAGCCCGCTGGCCGCCAGGCTCACGCTACTCGCGAGAAGCCACCCGCTCACTATAGATAGGCTGCGGAAGCTAAATGCACTTCCTGAGTAGGCTGGCCAAGGCGCTTGAGCACTTGAGAAGGGCCGCGTACAGATACCGCGACAGCGACCTAAAGGACGCCGTCTCCGAGCTCTACAGAGTCCTCGCGACGGTAGTTAATATTGTAGAGAGAGTTTACGGGGCCTACTTAGAGCTGCACGCGCTGGTAGAGACGGACCTAAAGCTCGATAGGTGTGACGTGATCGAGGACGCGCCATTAGAGGGCGAGAGACTTGAGGATTACGTGAAGAGGCTCGCGAGCTCTGGGCGAGATCCCAACAAGGCGCTCGCGTATTTACTCAGCGCGGGGCTCGCGCGCGTGGAGGTATTGGGGGGCGAGGTCTATCTCACGCCCCTGTGCGGCGCGGCGGGCGCGCGGGCGCCCGATAGCGCCGCGAGAGCGGCCAGCGCCGCGTGAGGGATTTCAGCGCTATTAACCCCAGTCACTACTCATCCAGCCTGGTCTCGTCACCGAGCCTGGCGGGCCAGCTCATTTTAACATTTCCCGCCGCTCTCGAGGAGCCTGGCGTACTCTACAAGCACGCCTGCGAGGTCGAGCGTGGTTCTATACCTAGCCCTGAAATCGCCGGCATGCACTACTGCGGTGTTGCCGCGCAGTATCACGTCGACAGTGAGTGAGGGCAATATGTAGGGCCTGTAGACCGCGTGATCGCCCTCAACGGAGAGCTCGCCCGTGAATGTGTAGTATCTCGACTTCAGTCTCTTGGCGAGCCTCTCCATGAGCCTCGCCAGGAGCCATGTCGCCCTCTTCAGCCTCTTGTCGTCTATCCGGCACTCAAGCCCGCGTGAGACTACAGCCATGTATGCGCCGTTGGAGTAGAGGTGGACCAGTAGCGCTCTGTCCTGCAAGACTAGGGCAATGGCCTTGACGCCCGGGCTTGAGGTTACGGACAGAAGCACGCTAGATGCGTTCCAGCGGAGTCACAGCGTCAGGGCACCTGTACTGCAGCTTCTTCGCGCAAGCCTCGCAGAAGACGTAGTTGTGCCTCTTACACCAGTACTTGTCATCGTACAGGTAAAGCCTCCGCCCGCAGCGCGAGCACCTGCCTATTAATAGAGTCTTCGGCGGGTGGACCACAGGTGCGGCTGCCAGGAGTGCTAAAAAGCTTGCACGCTCCTTTCAACTCCGCGCCTCCCGGCGCGGCGGAGACACTTCGACTAGCGGCCGGCCGTTGAGTAGAGTCCCGCCTTGACGTGGGGAGGCGCCGGGGAACTCCTCGACGCGCAGGGCGGCCGGGAGCGGATAGGGCGTAAGGCAGAAGTACTCGGGAGCTGCGCGGCTTGATGATAATCGGCGTCGTCCACCTCCTGCACGTAGAGAGCTCTGAGTACACGGAGCACGCAGTCAGGAATGCCAGAATGCTGGAGGAAGCCGGTGTCGATGCAATAATTGTTGAAAATTACTACGACTACCCCTACAAGCCGCGCGCGGACTTCCGCACGGCCATTGCCGTGACAGTCGCGGCTAGGGATGTCGCGCGCGCAGTATCCGTGCCAGTCGGCGTGAACCTGCTAAGGGGCGCGTGCAGAAAGGCAGCAGTAATAGCCAGATATGCTGAGCAAAAAACGGGCGGGAAGTTCATGCGCCCCCCTTCAACTCCCCACCGCCCTCCGGGGGCTGGAGACCCCGGGGCGCCGGATGGCCCCCCGGGGGCTCGGCGGCGGGGTGGCGCGGCGTTGCGCTAACGCATCAGGACAGCTTGAGAGACAGCTGGGTAGCACCGTGGTGGCCTATCCTTGTGCGGCGGTAGAACCGCGGGGTTAATAAGCGTTCCGGGTGGGGAAAAAGAGAGGGATTGGGACTTTGCTGCATCAAGCAGCTTGTCGAACCTCTTCATTGCCCACATTATTGGCACCTCATCCCTGCCTACCTCCAGGCCGCATTGCACACACTTAACACGTCTGCCTTGTAGTGCCTTCATCTTTGTCCCGCACCTCGGGCACACTGTGCTGTATAGTCTCGTCTCAATGTAAGGAATACCGTGCCACTTTGCCAGCTTCTCAATTAGTTTTCTCGGTTTCCCGAAATTCAGCGGTGCTTTCCTCTCTGCTGGATAGCGATTGTCCTCTTTCAGCTCCTGAATTGTCTCATTTTCTGGCACGTCCACGACGATGGCGGCTCTGTACTGCAGCGCCAACTTGACAATAAATCTTGCCGTCTCTTTTTGCCACTCCCTCAGCAAACGCCAGAGCCTGCTACTGGCGGCTCTCGCCTTCTCGCAGTATGTGCCCCCCTTCTTTGCACACAGCGAGTCGAGCATGCTGGCCTCGCGCCAGAGTTTCTCTAATTTGCGGAGGTGCGGTCTCAGTGCTGACCTCTCGAGAACTCTGTTGCGCTCAACGATAGCGTATGCTACGCCGTTGTGTAGCGCGTTGAGATCTATGGCGAGAAGTCTCTTCGTCTCAATTTGCGTTATGTCGCGACGGAATACAAGCGCGATGTAGAGCTTATCGCCACCCACCCAGACCATTGCAAG
>JAJHRB010000055.1 GCA_020833025.1 Thermoproteaceae archaeon
AGTCGGATCTAACCTTGCCAAAGCCGTCGACAGCCTGCACGGCGACGGCCACGGTGCGCACGGGCACTTCAAGCGCGTGCGCCTTCTCCGTCACGTTGAGCGGCACCTCCCTGACCAGCGGCGCGCCTGCAGGCGTCATCGCCGTTGTGATGACCCTCACCGTGTAGTTCGCGCCTATCACCGCGCTCCTCGGCACGACGGCTCTCAGCGAGCCCCTGCCCTCGGCGGCAGTTATCGTCCTGCCGTTGACCGTCGTCTCCAGCCTCACGACCCAGTCCGGCCTCACCTTGCCCGCCGCGTCGACAGCGCTGGCAGTCACTATGCCCGTCACGCCGAGCTCGGCGAAGTCCAGGCCGGCCAGCAGGTCGCTCGCCCTGCCCTTAAATGCCAGCCACTCCTTCTTGAGCGGGACCTCCTCGCCGCCCACGGTCGCGTGCGTCACGTAAACCTCGACCGGGTAGGCCGCGAGCGCCGGTATCCTGCGCTCAAGCCTCATCACGCCCTCCGCTATCACGAACGGCACCGTGATGTTCCCGATCCGCTCCTCTCCGGTCCTCGGGTCGACGACTCTGATGTTGTACACCCTCACGTAGCCGCGGGTGCCCGCGTTCCTCACGGGTATCTCGTACACGTACCTCACAGTCGCCCTGATGTTCCAGCCCTCGGCGGGCACCGTGGCGCCGCGCTGTATGCTGTACGTGCCGGTGGCCACGAGCATGCCCGTCTCGTCGTAAATGTAGTACTCGTAGTCGGCTGCCGGTATCTGCGACATAGGCCCGGTCGGGTACTTGGACACCCTCTCGTCGAACACCTTGGTGGTGCCGGTTGAGTCTGTCTTGTTCATCGCCGTGACCAGCGCGCCGCGAGTCTGCACGTCAAGCACCTTGACGTACATGTTTGCCAGCGGCCTGCCCAGCTCGTCGGTTACCGTTGCCGCGAGCGGGTAGACGTAGGTCCTCACCTTGTCCTTGGTCAGCGCGTCGCCCAGCTGCTGCACGTCGTTCTCAACGCCGCTGTCGTACACCCATATCGTGTACTGCGTCTGGCCTGTCGCGAGCTCGTGCAGGTAGCCGAAGAACCAGCTCACCTTCACGATGGCCCTCACTATGTCGGGCATTCCTGTGATGTTGGGCAGCGGGTACCTCAGCGTGCCGGCGCTCGTCGTGTAGGTTATCGCGTACAGGTGCACCTCGCCGTCCTTGTTAACGCCGAAGAGCGCGACGGTCTGGTTGGCCAGCGCCCTGTCGTTCCAGTCGCGCACACTGACGAGCGGCAGCTTCGGCAGCTCGAACAGGTACTTGTAGGCAGTGTCGTTGGACCATATCACCAGCTTAATCTCCTTGAACTCAGTGTCGACGAGCTTGAACTTGCGCCACTCGCCCTTAGTGACGAGCTGTGCTGGCGCTACCGTCCTCCCGTCCATCACCACGCCGCTCACCGTGAAGTACTTCGGCTTCTCCTCGTGGTGGCTCGCGTACAGCACTGTCTGCGGCACGTACGGCCCTGTCAGCGGCTCGAGCCTGCCGCACACCTCGGCTGCCTTGTCGGCAAGCGCCGGGTCGACCCTTGCGAAGTACCTCACGGCATCGTCACAGGCGCCGTAGTACACCGCCGCCGTGTAGTTGGGCGCGTTCTTGACCAGCTGGTACCTCCACGCCTTGCCAGTGCCATTTATGTCGTAGGTCATGCCGAAGCCGTAGCCCCTCAGCAGGGCCTTGCCGGTGCCCGCAACGTCGACCCTCACGGGCTCCCTCACCGGTATCATTATGGCCTCCTCGGATATCCACGCTGGCCTGCCGTCGACCAGCACAGGCACCTTGACGTCAGCCTCCTTGACCTTCACGCCCGCGATTATCACCGGGTAGTCCGCCGCGTTCGCCACCTCGACCTCGTCAAGCGCCGCCGCCGGCAGCTTGATCGAGCCGCCCAGCTTCTGCGCCAGGGCGGAGAGCTCGGTCGAGTTCCAGAATGCGTAGCCCCTGTAAGCGCTGTAGTCAATCTCGCCGAACCTGCCGGCAAGGCCTATCGCCGTGTAGACGACAGCGCTCGTGCCGCTCGTCATGAAGCCAAGGCCCCACAGATCGCCGGGGCCCTCCGCGCTCGCGAACTCGTTCAAGTACGTCCTGATCACTTTCCAGCTGTTGACCGACGGCACGAAGTTGACGACCTTCACCCTGGCCTCTATCAGCCTGTCGGGCTTGGTCTTGTTGTCGTAAACGTACAGCCATATTCTCGCGATCCTGCTGCCATAACCGGCGGTGTTGCTGGCCCACGCCGGCAGCACGGCAACGTCGCCCGCCTTGAACTCCACGGTTATCGGCGCCCCGAAGCCGAACCTGCCGGTCCAGTCCGCGTCGACTCTGAGGCGCGGCAGTGCCGCGACCACGCGCCACGCCGCCCCGTCAGTTGCGTTCTCGTATTCGTACACTGCGGTTGTGTAAATTGTGTACTTGTCTGCCTCCGGCCTGGCGCCCTCTGTTGTGATCCATCTGTGGCCAGCCCTACCCACGTCGTAGTACACCTCCGCAGGCATTCTGGCCGTCAGCACCAGGTTCCACGTGCCGAACTTGTCCTCGCCCTTGCAGTAGGTGCCGTACTTGACCTTGTTGCCCTCCTCGTCCCTCACCTCAAGCTCGAACTTGAACTTGATCGTCTCGCCGTCGCCGGTGTCGGGGTCGACGTACCTGGCAATTGCTGCCACCTTCCCGAATAGCAGCGGAACGGTGACGCCCGGCGTCTCCTCAATGCTGTCCCTCACCCTCTCGGATAGATTGATCTCGGCCTTGTCTATCAGCGTGTCGTTCTTGGCGAACCTGGCCTCCACTCTGAGCACAGCCGTGTACCTCCTAACCTCGATCGCGCCGGACTTAATACCGCCGACGTAGCAGCGCTCGAGGCTCGGCACCTTAATGCTCACGGTGCGGTATGTCAGCAGCTCGAACGTCTGGCTGCCCTTGTCGTAGGTCTTCAGCGTTATCTCCTTTCTGTACACCTTGTCAACGTCGTCGAACTCGAGCGTCGTGACCGCCTTGTTTCTCTCTTTCTTTAACCAGTTGACTAGACCGGTCAGCGGATCGGCCAGCGTGAGGTTCGGCCACGCATCGTAGTACACCATCCTCCCGTCCTCGTACACGTTGATCCACCTGCGCAGCCCGACTATGTACTCGCCGAAGACGGTGGGAACGGGCCTCTCCTCCTCCTTCACTACCACCTTTTCGTAAGCTCTGCTAGACGCATTTACTTGTACAAGTATGTAGCCTGGTTGCAGCGGCTGTCTGGACACTATGCTGATGAATATCCTGTCGCTTCCCACCTCAATTGCGGCGAGCTCTGCCGGAGTCCTGGCCGTTGCGTTGATTATTACTGTCTCGTTGAAGACTTGCTCGTACGCTCTAGGCGCATTCGTGTAGTTCACCCCCACAACTTTGGCCGTGCCGGTGCCGCCGGGCGGCACAGCCGCCCGTATCACTATCGACCGCACTTCGGTGTTCGTTACAGTCTTCACAACCTCTGGATATGCAATTCCCGTGACTGTTATATTCAGCACGTAATACGCGGTGTAGGTCTTGTTATTCCACACCCGCTCTTTGAATTCCATCCTGAACTCTACCGGAACCCTCTTAGTCTCTATTACCAATAGGTATACAGCACCGTATATCACGCCGTCTCTCGGGTAGTACGCCCTTCTCTCCGGTGTAATGTCCGCGCCCTCGACGTCAGTCAGGTTCCTGTAGACCATGACGGCCCACGGCAGCGAGTACTCAATGCCGGCAGTGAACGGCATTCTAATGCCCAGCGTCCAGTTTCTGTCAGGTCTCCTGTATACAACGGTCGGGCTGTAGTAGACGTAGTCCCTCTCCGGGTCCTTCACCAGCAATACATTCCTCTCTGCCGGGAGCGGCGCGAGGTAGTCGAACGGCCTCAGCAGCGCCCTGGCTGCCTCGACCTTCTTGGCCGGCAGCACGTCATTGCTAACGTACGCCAGCCCGGCCAGGGCGTCGGCGAAGGTGAACGCGACGTAGGCGTCGACGGGCATCCTGCCGGACTTGGTGACAGTTTCTATCCTGACGGGAACGGCGTCTGTCGTTATGTTAATTCTCGGCGAGGTCACGGTCACCGAGCCGTCGAAGACCTTGTAGCCGAGGTACCAGACCTGGAGCCTGTAGCGCTGGCCCCTCAGGAACAGCCTGGCGAACTCCCTGGCGCCGGGAACGTCCGGCGTCATGTCGCACACGTACGGCACGTACTTCGGCTGCACGCTGGATATCCTGAACACCGCCTCCCGTCCGTAAGTGGACGCGTTGGCCACGTAGTTGTAGAACGCGGCGTACGAGTAGTTATACACGGCCCGCGTCCAGTTCACCGGCGCGGCCTTGGTGCAGTAGTCAGATATCGCGTCCCTCATCTTGTCGAAGTACTCCCGGGCCGCCGCCTTAAGCCTGTCGCGCACGCCGGTCAGGCCAAGCACGGTGTAGCTCACCGGTATGTACGGGTAGATCTGGCCGCCGGACACGTAGACGCGCGAGCTCTCAGTGTACGCCTCGGTGTCCGGTATCACGAGCGCGACCGGCACCACGCGCTTGTCTGAGGCCAGCGGGTACGGCCCGAAGAACGCCTCGGTCGCGTTCAGCAGGTACCTGCCCGTCTTGTCGAGAACGCGCACCTCCAGGTCGTAGACCTCGACGTCAAGCGGTATGTCGCTCCTGGCGCACACGTACTGCGTGAAGTTCTGCGCGGTCAGCACCATCGTGCGGTTGTAGACGACGACGCCGGCGTCAACCGGGCCGCGGGTGCCCAGCGTGTAGACGCTCCCGACGAAGCTCACGCCCTCGTGCCCGCCGACCATGTCAAGCCAGTACGTCCAGTAGGCGTTCCTCCTCTCTATCTGGGCCAGCGAGTACGGGTAGTCGGCGTCCTCCTCTGGCACTAGCGTGCGCACCACAACCCTGAACGGGTACTCCTCGCCGATCGGCGCCCCCTCAATGTACGCGTAGCCGTACCTGTCGCTGACGGGCTCGCTGTACTTGGTCAGGTTCGATATGCTCCTGGATATCTCGCCGGCCGCCAGTCTCATCTTGGTGCTGTACGCGCTGACCGCGAAGCCCGACAGCCTGTCCTTCCTGACGCCCTCGGGCGTCTTGCCCCAGACGCTGAACAGCAGCGGCGACACCGGGAAGTACAGCTCGGGCTTCACCTTCGGCGTCAGCTTCTTCACCGGCACTTTCACTGTGGCCGGCTCTAGCGTCGACCTGTTGACGGACTTCAGCTCGTAGCCGTAGTAGTCCATAACGCCGGACACCTCGACGTGCTTGACCGTTATCAGCCCGGTCTCGTCGAGCGGCAGCGACAGCTGGACCGGGACCTCGTACTGGTACTTGCCGAGGCTCACCTTCTGCTCGTAGGAGCCCGTGTCGGAGCTCACAATCACCCTCAGCAGGCCGCCCGGCAGCGGCGAGCCGCAGAGATCTCTCGGCAGGACGTTCAGCGTCATTACCGTGATCGCCATGTAGACCCAGTGCTGCACGCGGAACAGCCTGCCCCAGCCAGGCGTGACCTCGAAGTTGTACACAGCCCTGACCAGACCGAGATCCCTGCCCCTGACGTAGTACTCGGCCTTCAGGGCCTTCTCCAGGTTCTCCTGCGTCTCTATGAGCGTGCCGTTCCTCCTTATGTTGTACGCGCCGGAGGCCAGGTGGGCAACGCCGACCCTGATGCCGCCCAGGAACGCCTCTATCTTGAAGTTCTGCCCGGACACTATCGACGTGTAGCCCTCGAAGTAGCTGCGCAGGTTCTTCACGCCCAGGTCGCAGACCTGTACCGACTTGCCATCAACCACGTCAGTGACATTGAAGTACGTGACATTGCTGTATTTAATGCACACAACGCCGTATATCGGCGTCACGGGCAGGTAGCCGCTGGCGTTGAAGAGCGACAGCGGGTGCAGCTTCTCGCCGCCTACCATCATCGGCGGCACCTCGTACGGCGGCAGCGCCAGCATTATGGCGCCGGTCCACGGGTTCTTCGTTACGGCCTCGAGGCCGACCTTCTCGAAGTAGAAGCCAGCGCCCTCAACGACGAACTTCACGTTGGGCAGGGCGCTCGCGATTGTCAGCGGGTACCCGTGCGGCAGGGTCTCGTTGGTGAACTGGTACAGCGTTATGCTGGCGGGCAGCAGCGCGACGGTTATGTTCCTCAGCGTGACTGTCAGCGCCGGCTTAATACCCGCCGGCAGCTCCTTGAGCGCCACCGGGAACGTGCCGACCACGGCGCTCGCAGCGGCGCCCGCCTCAGGGTAGTAGAACTCGGCGACAAGCTTGGCGGTTATTGCCGTGTCTGTTGTCTTCACCTCAAAGCTGTCATCGGTCAGCTTGAGCCAGCCCGCGATGTATGAGAGGTGCGCAGGCCTGTACAGCTGCGTGATGTTCCGCACGAAGTCCTCCCTCCTGAGCCTCTCATAGCACCTCAACAGGTCCCCTATCGTGAACTCCTTCAACGGCCGGTCCTTCTTGTCCACCAGCGGGCCGCACATTGTTACAATGACATCCCTTATGTCCCATATGCCGGCCCTCCACCCCATCTGCGCGTAGTCCCACTCGACCCACCTGTCGCCCGTCTTGACCTGCAGCTTCAGCGTTATGTACTCTGGCAGCAGGACCGGGTTGCTCTTCAGGTCAAATGCTGACCGCACAATGAGGTTGACCGAGGGCACGTCCCACTCCACGACTATGCCGCCCTCAAGCCCGACTCCCTGCATCCTCCGGAAGTCGTACGCGGTGAACTCGTACGGCAGCGTGAGAGAGAGAACTGTCTGCGGGGTGCGCTGTCTCACCACACTGCCCTCGTAGGATATCACCCTGGTCACCAGCCTCCCGTCCCTCAGCTCGACCTGCGCGTTGACGTCGACGTACAGCTTCTTCGGCGAGTCGTCCATGTCGCCGGGCGTTACCACCTCTCCCTTGCCCCTCAGCGTTCTGACCTGGCTGGCGACGTAGAAGAACGGCCCGAAGGCCCTCCCCCTCTCGGTTATGTCAAGCCTACTAGTCAGCGTCTTGTTCTCCTCGACGTCCTGGTACAGCGTGTAATTCTTAGTCCCGATTAAGAACTTGACGGTGACCTTGTAGTCGACGTTCTTGATGTAGGACACGTTGAGGAACCACAGGTGAATAGCCGCGGAGTGCACAATTGTATAGTTATAATTATCAATTATCCTACCTGCAGTCCAGTTAAACGACCTAGTTATGTTACCCCAGTATATCCTGCCGCTCCAGAACCTTTCAATACAGTCCTTAGGCTTCTCTATATTCGGCGGCGCCTTTATGTTGCCGCCGAGACAGTAAAGGACGTCGAGAATGGTAATATCTTCCGCGGTTGCGTTGTAGACCAGCCACGTGTAGCCCTTCTCGGGCCAGTCGTTGAGGGCGAGTGCGACGTACCACGTCGTGCTTATGCTCATTTCCTTGGGGTAGACCTTCAGGCGGATCTCGCCGAATCCTGTCTCGTTGGCCACGAAGGACGTCCTGAAGTCGTGGAACCTGTCGAGATCAGCCAGCTGGTTGAGGTCGCGGATTATGAGCGTGAAGTTCTTGCCAGCCGCGAAGTAGCCAGCCCTCATGGTCTCCCACGCCGCCATATTCGTCAGCTCTGGAGCGATCCGGTTCTTTATCCACCTATCGTCGGCTATGCCGAGGACCAGCTTGACCTCCACTGGCTGGTAGGATCCCGCGGGGGTCGTGCCAGTTACCTGGGCCCACGCGGGGATTGCTATGAGCGCCAGCGCTATTACTGCCAGCAGCGGCAGCACGGCCTTGATTTGGTGTTGCATGACGCGGGAGCCGCTAGCGTTTTTAAGCTTTTCTCCTACTCGAGCCTGACCTCGAGCGGGCCCTCCGCCCTCGGCGGGCTCGCGTAAACCCTCACCGGGCCGGCGGGAGTCCCCACCTCGACGTAGCCGTCCCACGTGTACTCGCCGACGTACTCCACGTCCGCAAACATGGACACGAGCGCCCCGGCGAACTCCCTGACCGTCACGCCGGACGGCGGGGGCCTGAAGACGGCGGGCAGGGCGGCCGCGACTGACGACACGGCGCTCGCAAGCTGCCCGGAGACCTCGGTGCCGTTGACGCGCACGTCGCGCACCGAGATCACCCTGCCGGTGCTCTCGTCGTAGCTGAAGCTGAAGGACAGCGCCGTCCCGGGGCGCACGACGACGGGCAGGCTCGCATACGTCACGACGCCAGACCCGCTGCCCTGCCCGCCGGCAGCCGTCGCCGAGATGTCAAGGCCCAGGGACCCGAGGCGGGACTCCATCAGCCTGAACTCCACGTCGACTCTGGCCTCGACGCGCGTTGCGGGCCCATACTCCACGGTGCCGGAGACCCTCGCGATCACGACCTTTATGTTGATCCCGTGGTAGCTCACCGTCGTGGCGAGCCTGGGTACCCTGCAGTCAAATAGCATCCTGGCGGCGCTGATGTTCACGACGGGCTCGCGCGGCTTGACCACGACCTCCGCGTAGTACCTCGTCCCGTTGACGTCAACTGAAATCTCGCCCTTCCTCTCGATCGCGGCGCTCCCCCTCAGCGTGACGTTAGAGCCGGGGGCCAGCCTGCGCGCCTCGCCGTTTACCAGCACTGTCACCGCGCGGGACGTGGCGTTCGTGAAGACGAGCCACTCGTAGTCGACCCTCACGGCCGGCTCGTCGCCGTAGAACGTGTCGGCACACGGCGGGGCCCTCCACGCCGTCTCTGCCGGCCTGAGCATCCTGTACCAGACGAAGACCCTCACGACGCGCGCCCTGACCTCCGCCCGGTGCTCTGCGCCGTTGACGGCGGCGGTTATCACGTAGCGCCCCGCCGCGCCGATCTTGACGCTCCCCTCGAGCGCCCGCTCCTCGCCGGGCGCCAGCCTGAGCGCGGTCCCGTTGACGACGCACACCGCCGTCGCGTTCCCGGCGTTTCTCACCCTCACGGCGTACCTCACGGCCTCTCCCGGCACCACCTCCACCTCTGCCGGCGCGTCGACGC
>JAJHRB010000056.1 GCA_020833025.1 Thermoproteaceae archaeon
CCGCGCGCGCCGGGGAACCGAGGGCCCTCCTCGCGGCGCCGTGAGGCTACAAGCCAGCCGGAGGCGCCTGCCTCTCCTGCCCTTTCAGGGGCCTGCTTCAGGGCCCTGGCGCAGGGGCCATCAGCGCAGGGGGTGGTACCCCTGCGCTGATAGTCCCTGCCTCAGACCCCTGCCACAGGGGCCTGAAGCGGCGCCAGCCGGTTCCCCCTGCCGCGCCGGGCGCGGCCCGGCATGGAGGGCCTGCCGAGGTGGATAGAGGTGGGGGCGGCGCGCGACCCGGTGAACTTCATCGCGCTGCTGCCGCTCGAGGAGGTCGCGCGCGTGCTGAGGGAGGACGGGTGGGGGGAGCCGAGAGTCCAGCACGCGGCCGCCCTTGAGGGCAGGAGGCCGGCGGTCACGCTCGAGAGGCCGCTGCTCTCCGCGCTCGTCAGGCTCCACGCGCGGCTCTGGGCCGACGGCACGGTGGTGGGCAACGCGCACCTGGACGTGCCGGCCCTGGCGCCGCCGCGCCACGTGGCGTTCCACGACGTCGGCAAGGCCTGCCTGATGTACGCGTTCTACAGGCGCGGCTACGCGGTCGAGCTGGTGCACCTCGCGAACGAGTGCGAGAATCACGACGGCCGCGCCCTGAAAGTTTATAGCCGGCGCGCGGGCGGGAGGCCGTGAGGGTCAGGGTTCTCGCGTCGAGGGCCATCGAGGGCGTCCTCGCGGTCGTGGTGGACCTGGGCAGCGTTGCCTACCTCATCACCGAGGCGGGAGCGGTGGTAAGGGCGGAGCTCGACGGGAGCGGGAGGGTCGTGAGGGCGCAGGAGGCGGAGTGGAGGGACTGCGGGCGGTGCGCGGCGTCCGAGATCGAGGCGCTCCTGCCGAGAGAGGGGGGCGGGAGGGAGGCGCTGTGCGGCAGGCTGGCGCTCCACGGCGTCGTGCTGGGGCCGTACGCGGAGCTGGAGGTCTAGAACCCCTCTCTTTTTCCCTCGCCCCCTGCATCCTTTTGGGCCGCGGCGTTGCGCGCTAGAAATATTTAGGGGGCGCGGGGAGGGAGGGCCGTGACCGTGAGGGTCCTCGCGACGAGGTACAACGGCATGAGGCTTGTGGTGGTGGACTTCGGCGGCGTCGCCTTCTACGTCACCGAGCGCGGCGACTGCGCGAGGGCGGTGGTCGAGGGCGGCAGGGTCGTGGACTTCGCCGCCGCGCGCTGGGAGCCGGCAGACGACGAGGGCATGGCGCTCCTGCTCCTCCCGCGGGAGGGCGTGCCGGACGCGGCGAAGGCCGTCAGGGGCGGGAGGCTCTACTACGGCCGGCTGGACCTCGGGAGAATCGTGGAGATACCGGACGGCGAGCTCTAAGCACCCGCTTTTTTGGGCCCTTATCAATAATAATTTAGAAAAAAGAGGGGGTTAGGCCAGGGGCTGGAGGTAGCAGCGGTAGTACGGCCCCTCCCAGCGGCACCCGGCGAGCCTCACGCGCAGGCCGCGGCGCTCCAGCATTGCGAGCACCTCCTGCGGGTCCATCCCCTCCGGCGGCTCGAACGCAACGGCGTATCTGCGCGCCGCGGCGCGGATGCCGAGCTCCCTCAGCGCCTCCGCTACGGCCTCCGCGCTCATGGGAGCCGCAGTAGCTGCAGCGCGTTGTGAACGGCCACGGCGAGTCTCGCCAGGGCGGCCGCGGCTATCGCGGCGAGGGCGGCGCGGGGGGCGCGCGGGCAGCGGGAGCGGCAGTAGCGGTCGAGCGCGGCGTATGCGAGCGACGCGACGGCCGCGAGCGCGAGCCAGAGCGCCAGCGCGGGCCAGACGGCGGAGGGGTTCGAGTTGAGGCGGGCGAGCGCGGGGTTTAACTCAACGCCGCCAGCCAGGAGGACGGCATACGTCGTTATTGCATCGGCGAGCGACGCGAGGGCCATCAGCGCGAACGCCGCGAGGGCGCCCATGCACGCCGGCGGCGCGCGAGGGGCGCGGAACCGGTTGCGCGTGGCCGGGCCCGCGCCGGGCCCCGTGGGGGAGGAGGGGAAGGGCGCGAGGGAGGGGAAGAAAGGCTGTGACGCCATTCTCGAGGTATCCCGCTCCGAGGCGGCGAGACGGCTTTACGACTACTGTAAGGAGCGCGGGGTGGACGTGCTGTCAATCGCGCTGATGACCCCGCTCGAGGTGGCCGAGCTCGTTGACGCGGACGTGACTGTGGCCGAGCGGATAGTCCGCGGGCTGAGGGAGCTCCTCGGCCTGGAGGCCATACGCGGCGGCCGCCTGAGGGAGGTCGCCGCGAGGAGGCAGCAGGCGCGCGTGCTCAAGACGCGCGTCCAGGACTTCGACGAGAGAGCCGGCGGCCTGAGGTTCGGTCTCATCTACGGCTTCGCCGGGGAGTACGGCACCGGCAAGTCGATGCTGGCCATGCAGGCCGCGGCCTACGCCGCCGCCGAGGAGTCGCGCGTGGTCTACATCGACACCGAGAACGCGTTCAGCGACGCGCTGTTCGGGCGCATCCTCGCGAGGGCGTGCCGGGAGCTGAACTGCCGCGAGGAGGAGGCCGCGGACCGCGTGGAGCTCTACCAGGTCGCCGACGTCTACGCGCTCCAGCTGCTCGTGCGGGAGAGGCTTCCCCCAGATGCCGGCGTCATCGTCGTGGACTCGATAATAGAGCCCTTCCGCGCGCAGTTCCGCGGCAGGGAGTACCTCCAGCGCCGCCAGCAGGAGCTCCACTACACGGTGGACCTCCTGAGGAGGAGGGCGCTGACGAGGGGGGCCCTGGTGGTCCTGACCAATCAGGTGATGTCCGTGCCGGAGCTCTTCGGCACTGACAGGCCGGCGGGGGGCCACGTGCTGCTGCACAACGTCAACGCGCTCTTTGTGATGTACAGGCCGGCCAAGACGAAGCTGGAGGGCGTGATGGTGCCGTGGGACGTGCCGGGGCTGTCGCCAGAGGTCCGCATACGGTACAAGATAGCGGACGACGGCCTGCGCTAGCGTGGAGCGCCACGCCGTCGTGTTGATGCGCTACCCCTGCGGCGCGCTGGAGGTCTTCGGCGACGCGTTCTGCGAGACAGCGGAGCTGGGCCCCGGCACGTGCACGGCCCTCTGCGTCGGCCCGGGGCCCTTCTACGTGTGCGTTGGGGGCCGGTGCTTTGCCGCGAGGCCGGCGGACGGAGAGGCGGTCACGGTCGCCGCGGTCTCGCTCCTCGCGGTTTCGAGTCGCGGCGCCCGCGGGCCCCCGCGTGAGGCGGGCCCGCTGGAGGGAGTTCCAGCACGACGACAGGGCGCGCGCCAGGACGCTCCGGCGCGACGACAGGGCGCGCGAGCCGGACCGCCACTACGACCGCCTCCTCGACGACAGGCTGGCCGATAGGCGCGCCCACGACTCGCGCGAGCCGCCCCGGTGAATGCTGGCACTGGAAAGGCTCGCCATCGCCCTCCTCCTGGCGGTGGCGGCGGTCGCGGCCGGCTGGCTCCTCGTGACCGGCATCAACGCCCA
Source organism: Thermoproteaceae archaeon (assembly GCA_020833025.1). Lineage (GTDB taxonomy): Archaea > Thermoproteota > Thermoprotei > Thermoproteales > Thermoproteaceae > Pyrobaculum. The sequence goes on from JAJHRB010000056.1 coordinate 3,463, forward strand.
GCTGCGGGAGTTCTCGCGCGTGTACCCCGTCGCCGCGTACGTGGACTCTGACGGCGACTTCCTGATCTGCGTGCTGAACGCCGGGCCCGGCGACTTTTACGGCAGGTGGGTCGTGTCTCTGGCGTCGGGGAGGAGCGTTGAGATACAGCTGTACGCGCCGGTGGGGAAAATCGTGGGCATCAGGGGATCGCTCGGGGAGGGGTTCGCGCCGGGCACGTCGCCGGCGCTGGTGGTGGTCAGCGGGAGCGGGGCCGGCAAGTACTACCTGCAGCCCGCGGTCGTGCCGGACATCAGCGGCGTTGAGTGCGGCTAGGGCACTATAATCACCTCCTTTTTCCCCCTCCTGAAGTCGAACACCACGTAGACGTCCCGCGGCATCCTCCTGAGCAGCCAGAGCGGCAGGCCGGCAGGCCTCGGCGGCCAGTAGAAGCTGACCCTAGCGCCCCTGACGGCGACGGGCTCGGCGCCGTGCCTGCTCAGCTGTCTCAGCGCCTCCTCGACCAGCTCGACGAGCCGGGCCTGCGACGCGTGGACTATCACGCCCGGCCGGGCGGGCCGGGAGGTCTAGAACGGGAGGGAAAAGGGGGGAGTTTTTCCCGCCGCCCCTAGCCTTGCTACTTGGTCTTCGTGCTGCCCGGCTTGACTACCGCCGTGAACGGGAAGCTCTGGCCGCCGGCGAGTATCACGCGGCCGCTCAGCGTCGTGCCCGGCGCCATCGTGAGACCGCTGAAAGTCGCGGTGCACGTTGCCTGCGCGCCGACCTTTACGACCAGGCCCTGCACGTTCTGCCCCTCGCACGTTATGCCGTCGCCGCTGACGGTCTGCCCGGCCAGCTCCACCGCGCTTATCTGCGCGTCGACCGGCCCGGGATTGACAATCACCAGCGTGAGCATCTTGTCGTTGGCCGTGACCTCGGCGGTGACCACGTTGAGCCTCGGCTGGCCTGCCACGGCGCTTGTCGTCGTCGTGTAGAGCCACCAGCCCACGGCGACTGCTACCACCAGCACTATGCCGACGATTATCGCCATCTCCATGCTCGTCAGGCCCCGCACGGCCGCCGTGGCGGCGCGGGTCATTGCGAACCGGCTAGGCCCTCACGCACGCGCCGCCCGCGTAGAGCGCGCCGGACTCGACCGCGTCCGCGATGGCGCCCAGCTCCGCCTCCGAGAGGCCCAGCCGCCCCAGCGCCTCCATCAGCGCGTCGTAGTCCCCCTCCCCGCAGCGCCTGAGGAGCTCGGCAGCCAGCGGCGCCGCGAGGTGGGAGAGCCCCAGGGGCCTCAGGCTCCAGGCGGCGATAAGGGCCCTGACCGCCAGCTCCGCGCAGCTCCCGGCGCCCCTGGCGATCTCTGCCAGCGCGGCCGCGAGGCCCGCCGGCCCGAGCTCCGCGAGCGCGGCGGCGTGGACGGCCGGGGCCGCGGCGAGGCAGTCTCGCAGCGGCAGCCTCCCCCCGGCGCAGAGGTCCGCCAGCCTCGCGCACGCCGCCGCGTCGCCCCCCAGGCACCTCCTCGCCAGCCCCCTCATGCGCGGCGGGGCGCCCGGGCGGGCGCGGAACGGCGGCCCGAAGGGATGGAGGGCGGGAGAAAAGGGGTGGGGTTAGATCTCCAGCCGGCCCTTAGTCCTGGCGAGCCGGCCGGGCTGCGAACACCGCGTCCATCCTGTCGAAGTGGAGCACCCCAACCACGATGGCGCCGCCAGGCGGCTCCTCGTCGAGCTCGACCCTGCACTCAGACGATGCGCCCGGCGGCACCTCGCAGGCGGCCCTGTAGTGCCTCCCCACCTCAACGCTTATGAGCCTCACTGGCTCGCCCAGGCCGTTGCGGATCCGCACGACCAGCGTCTTGTTGGCCAGGAAGGCGTCGGCGCTGAGGCCCTCCCGGGCTCTGTAGCCCTCCTCCAGCGCCTTGTTGAACACGCTCCTCGCCGCTTCGGTCTCCCTGTACGCGCCCGCCTCCCTAGCTTCGGCCGCAAATCTTATGCGGCCCGCGCCGTCCAGCGAGATGGTGCCGTTGATCCTCAGCGGCACGCCGTTTACTAGGCACGCCCGCGCCAGGAGCAGCGCGTACCCCTCCACCTCGGTCCCAGCCCCGCCGCCCGTCTGTGCCACGCCGATGCGCACCCTGGCCTGCGCCTCGACCTCCACCCCGTCTCCCGCGTATCCCAGCGCGGCGCACCCCCCGACCCGCCTCACCGTGTAGGTGTACGATACCGCGTCTTTGACTGCAGACCAGGCGGCCTCAAGCGGCGTGGCGTTGGCGGGGAGCGGATATATCCACCCGCCCGCATACGGCACGTACACCGCGAGGGACGGCCTGCCCCCGTACTCCGCCAGAGCGATGTAGAGCGCGAGTCTCGCCACGCCCCCGCCGTACACCCTGCCGAAAATCTGCTCGTACGCCCTCGTGACGTTGCGCACCGCCAGCGCGTACGCCACGAGGTACTCGCTGCCGCCCGACCTGGCCACGGCGGCCCAGCCGTACGCCGCGTCGAAGGGGTCGGGCGGCTCGAGCGCGACGGCGAAGGTGTAGTTGATGTAGAGGTCGCTGGGGGAGAACCCGGGCTTGGGGGAGGCGGGCGGCGTGGCGGTGGCGTTTGGCGGAGGGATGCGGTCTACGATCACCTTAGTAGACAGGAGCCACAGGCAGAGGATCAGCAGGCCTGCCGCTACCGCGATGGGCACCAGCCACTTCCTGCTCACGGCCCAAAACCCGCCGGGCAAAAATAATCATTCGATTATGGCGGTACTTCCCGCGGGATCACGCGCAGACGACCCAGCCCGCCTCCCTCGCCCGCTCCAGCAGGAGCTCGTCTGCGTCCGTCGCGGGCCCCCGCTCGACGATTGCCTGCAGCCTCTGCCTGACCCACTCGGGCGCCCTCGGCGTGACCTCGCACTCGCGCCCGCGCCCGGAGGGCGCCAGCGCCGCGGCGGCCGCCACAGCCGACCTCACGGCGCCCGACGCGTCGAGCGTGACGACAATCGCGTGGCCGCGCGGGCACGCGACGACCGCCCTCGCGACCCCCCTCCGCCTCGCCTCCTCCAGCGCCTCCGCCGGCAGCGCGGCCCTCACCGGCGAGCCGCAGGCCGGGCAGGTCAGCGCGGCCTCCATCACTCGAAGACGGCGACGTAGTTCGGGTACTTGGCGTAGCGCCTTTTGAGCCGCCAGCCGGCCTGCCGCGCGAGCGACTCGACCTCGCGCCACGACACGGACCTCCGCGCGCCCAGGACGTACGCCACGAGGAAGCCCGCGCCGGCGCCCTCTATCACTATCTGCGAGAGGAGGAGGCGCCTCGCGACGCGCCTGGCCCTCATAAGCACGTCGAGCGGGTCGGTGGCCCAGTGGAGGACGTTCTGGGCGATCGCCCCGTCGAACGGCCCCGCCCTCTCTGCCTCCTCCCAGCCGTGCAGGACCTCGAAGCCGTACCTGGCGGCCAGCCTCCTGAGGTCCTCCAGGGCGCGCTCGTCTACCTCCATCGCCGCGTAGCGGCACTCCGCCCCGAGCCGCCTGCACGCGTGCCAGTAGTCCACGGGCTCGGCGGTCCCCGCGCCTATCAGGAGGACGCGGCCCCACAGCGGGACCCCCGCGCCGGCGTACATGCTGCGGCGCACTGCGCAGTACCACTCCTGCGATAGGAACGCGTGGTAGGCCGCCCTCGCCTCCTCCTCGGGCAGGACCTCGCGCGGCGGCCTCGTGGCGAGCTCGCAGGCCCTCGACAGGAGCCACTCCAGCGTGGCGAAGTAGTCCTTGAATATCGTGGGGTAGCGGGCGCGCGGCCTCTTTATGCGGACCCGGCACGACTCCGGGTCAAGGACTCCGTGGCGCTCGGCTATGCACTGCAGGAGGTACGCGAAGTCTGTCGGCGGGCTGCCGCAGAGGGCGCCGCACTCGGCCGCCGCGCGGGCCATCAGCGCGAGGTAGTAGCGCTCCCACGCCACCCACGCCGCGAGGCCACTCAGGCCGCCCACCGCGCGCATGAAGTCCCGCATTATCTTGAAGTAGCCGCGGTTGTCGAGGAGCTGCCTTATCCGCCCGAGCACGCCGGGCGGCGCCCCGGTTACAATGTGAATCCGCCGCCGGCGCTCCCGTGCTCTGCGAGTGGCTGACGCGCGGCGCGATGTGCTCGGCGGCCCACAGATACCTCGGGCTCCCGCGCGGGACCAGCTGCACCGAGGAGGAGAGGCTGCTGGGGCGCCTGGTGGAGGCGGCGCTCGCCGGGCGGCTCGACCCCGCGTCCGCCCACGGCGCGCTGGAGGCCCTCCTCGCGCTGAGCGGGGCGGAGGTGCTGCTCAAGCACGCCGTGAGGGAGGATGCTGTCGGCGTCGACTGGGACTACTGCCCGCTGGGGTTCGCGCTGGAGAGGGAGGTCGTCGTGTTCGCGGGCTCGCTTGCGGGGAGGGCCAGGGAGAGGGGCGAGGCGTACTCCTGGCTCTTCGACGGCTACGCCGTCCACGCCTTCGTTGACGCGGCGACGGACGCCGAGCGCGGGGAGGCGTTCCGCAGGTACGGCGTCGAGGCGGCGATCACGTGCTTCAGGAGGCCCCCGTGGCGCATGAAGACCTACGTCGTGTCCTGCGACTGGCCGGGCCCGGCGGCGGAGGCGGTCGCGGGGGCGCTCGGAATTGAGATATTCCGCGGGGGCGTTAGGGCGGCGCCCGGGATTTACGTCGCGCCGTGATCCTCGTCCTGAAGAACGCCGTGGCGGAGGCGCGGGGCGGCTGCCTTGCCGTGGAGGCGGAGCACGGCTCGTGGCGCCTCTGCGTGTCCGGCGGCAGGGCCGCGCTGGAGGCCTCGCTCGACGGGGCCGAGCTGCCCGTAGACCCGCAGGTCCCCCTGCACCCGAGCGCCGCGCTGAGGGTACTCCTCGACGTCCTCTCCTCCGTCGCGGACCCGGAGTGGGGCGGGGGGCCGCCGCTGAGGGTGGCGGTCGTGGGGCCGCCGGGGAGCGGGAAGTCGACGCTCGTCAGGAGGCTGCTCGGCCTGCCGCCGCCGGCCGGGCCCACGAGGGGGCCGGAGGCGCACCGCGCCGTGGTCCTCGGGAGGGAGGCGGAGATAGTGGACCTGCCGGGCGGCGCCCCGGCGCCCGAAGACGCGGGCTGCACCGTCGTTGTCGCCCCGCTGGACGTCTACGAGGAGCCGCCGCCCGCCCGCGGGAGGGCGGTCCTGGTCGGCTCGAGGGCAGACCTGGGCCGGCGGGGGCTGCTGGAGCTCTACGCCGCGCGCCTGCGGCCGGCCGCCGCCCTCGCGCTGGACCTCAGGAGAGCGCCGAGGTGGGAGCTCGCGCGCGCGGTCGCGGCCTGTGCCTCTTTCAATCCTCCTTGAGATTAGGATTTTCGCCCGTCTTTTGCTCTCCCGGCGGCCGCTCTCGGGGCGCCCTGCCGCGTCCCCCCTCCTCCATCAGGCCCCTGATACAGGGGTCTGAAGCAGGGGCTATCATCGCAGGGG
>JAJHRB010000005.1 GCA_020833025.1 Thermoproteaceae archaeon
CGAGATTCCACTCCCTCGCGAGCCTCTCTACTATCCTGCGCACAGGCGTCACGTCGACGTCTGCATATGTCAACACGGAGATGTCTCCTACTCCAGCGGCGCAGACCTCGGCCGTGACCCTCAGCGATATTGGAAACGCCGCGCCGAACCCCGTGGCTATTGCATTAATTACAGTGCCGCCGCCGTAGGCACACGCCCTCTCGCACCTCACGCCACCGAGCTAGCGGGGGGAATTGTGCTTGGCCCTCCTGGCCCGCCGCGAGACTCTTACGATTCCTCTTTTGAGGCCCCCAGGCCCTGACGCTGTCCCTCCGCCAGTTCTCAATCACCTCCGCCGCGGCCTGCGCCTTTAAACTCTGCCCGAATTCCGGCATTTGTAAATTGTCGTGCGGCACCCGCTTTGCACTGATAGGGGCGGCGCCGGCGCGAGCCTGCCGAGATGCACTACTGCAATTGTCGAGGGCGCGCCGCGGTAGAGCTCCTGATGCGGGAGGCGCGGCCGGAGGGCCCTGGATCTCAAGAGGAAGGGCTGGAAGGGGCGCGAAGTACTTTAAGCCCGGCCGGCCGGCCTGACGTGGCGCCGCTTGCTTGCGGCGCGGTTCCCGTGAGGAGGGGGCACGAGATCTACAGAGCGCTGAGAAGCCCCTTGCGGTGTCTCGAGCTGAGGCTGGACTACCTTGAGGTAGGCTTGAGTGAGGTCCGGGCGGCCCTCGAGAGGGCCGCGAGCGAGCGAGTGGTAATCTTCACGGTGAGGCGGAGGGAGGAAGGTGGTGCGTGGCGCGGCAGCGAGGAGGAGCGGGCAGAGCTGTACGCGAGACTCGTGGAGCTCAGGCCCAGCTACATCGACGTGGAGGTCGACTCGCCCATCGCCAGGCGCGTCGCCAGTCTGCGGGAGCGCGGCGTTAGGCTGATAGCGAGCAAGCACGACTTTAGCGGTACGCCGCCCCTCGAGACGCTGGTTGAGTGGGCCAGGAAGGCTGCTGAGATCGGGGACGTGGTGAAGGTAGTGACGTACGCGCGCGAGCCGCGCGACGGCTTGCGCGTGCTGTCCATCATAGGCGCTGTCGACAAGCCCACCGTCGCGTTCGCCATGGGGCCAGCCGGCGTCTACACGAGAGTCGCCGCGGCGGTGCTGGGGAGCCCCATAGTTTACGTGTCGCTGGACGAGGCAACGGCGCCCGGGCAGATTCCTGCCGGGGCCTATTACGCGGCGCTTCTCGGCCTGGGCGTGGCGCCGGAGGGAGAGGGGCTAGACGCCATGAGGGAGGCGATTGACTGGGTGGACTCCGCGCTTGTGCACTTGCTCCAGAGGAGGCTGGAGATATGCCGCGAGATCGGCAAGTTAAAGAGGGCGGCGGGAATTCCGCTGCACGACGACGCAAGGGAGGGCAGCGTGCTGGAGAGGGCCAGCCCCTTCAGGCAGCTCTTCGAGATCGCGGTCCAGATGTGCAAGGCGGTCCAGCTAGTGGCGTAGGCTCACTCCCCTGAGACCTGCCGCCTGCCTTCACTCCCTTTCAGGCTCTCGCCCCTGCTCCCGGCAGCGTGTTGACGGGAGCGCAAAAATGTAAATAGAGAGGGCGCGAGCCCGTCATGGGCGTCGATCTCACGTCAGCAATTTACGGCATGCTGAGGAGCGCGGCCGAGGAGGCGCTGCAGAAGGCCCTGAGGGGGAAGAAGCTCAGCGGCGAGGACGTGTTCCTGCTGTACCTGAGCACTCTGCTCAGCGAGGCCCAAGCGCTCAGGGCTGAGGTGGCCAAGCTCAACGAGAGACTCGGGAGAATAGACGCGGCCGCGGCGGAGCTCCAGAGGCAGCTCGCGGAGTTAAGGTCGGAGCTGGAGAGGCGCACCGGTATGCTGCCTGCGCTTGTCTCTGACATCTCCCGCCTGCTCTCGGGGCTCGTCAAAAAGTAGCCTGCACTTATATCGCGGGGCCTCTTAGCTGGCGTGGTCACGTTGTTCTTTCTCGGGCCTGCAGGGAGCGGCAAGACGACTCTAGTCTGGGCCTTCGGCAGATACCTAGAGCGTGAGGGATACGCCGTCAGCTACGTGAACCTGGACTGCGCCGCGGAGACGGTGCCCTACAGCGCGAGCTTCGACGTGAGGAGGTGGTTCACCCTCAGCGACATCATGAAGAGGTACGGACTGGGGCCCAACGGGGCGATGGTCAAGAGCCTCGAACTCATTCTGGAGAGGCTTGGCGCGGTCAGAGAGATCTTCGGCAAGCTCGAGAGGAGCAGCGAGTACGTGCTGGTGGACACGCCGGGCCAGCTAGAGCCGCTCGTGTTTCATAACGCGGGCCCGCTAATACTGCGCGGGGCGTCGAGCTCGGGAGTCGGGGTGTTCCTGGTGCCCGTAGACGTCCTGAAAACGCCCAGGGACGCCGTCTTCCTGACGCTGACGGCTCTCAGCATTAAGTACCGCCTGGACATACCGCTCGTCACGGTGTTCTCCAAGCGCGACCTCGCGACAGAGCCTCCCGACATCGACTCCGTGTTCAAGTTCGACGTGTCGAGTTTTTCCGGGCTGGGGGTCGAGGGCGAGCTCGCCTACAGGCTGATGCAGGTGATCAGGGAGTACGGCGCGCTGAGGCAGAGGCCTGTTTTCGTCTCGTCGCTCACCGAGGAGGGGCTCGACGACCTCCTCAGCGTGATCCACGAGGTGGCGTGCACGTGCGGCGACATGAGGTGAAATGCTCGTGGCAGGAGTCGACCTCTCCGTGCGCAGACCGTCAGCAATTGCAGTGCTCGACGGCTGCGAGCTCGCGTACTTCGGGCTGGCGCGGGGCGACGACGAGATACTCTACGCCGTGTCGCTGCTGAGGCCCTCCGTAGTGGCAATCGACGCGCCGCTGTCCTACCCGCCGGAGGGCAGGGCGCTGAGGGACGTGGAGCTGGAGCTCGCGAGGCTAGGCTATAGGCTGCTGCCGCCGCTAATGGGCGCGATGAGGGAGCTTGCGGCGCGCGGCATCAGGCTCAGCAGGCGGTTGCAGTGCGAGGTGATAGAGGTCCACCCGACGACGAGCCTCAAGGCGATGGGGATCTCGAGGGAGGAGCTCGGGCGGGCCGTCGGCCTGAGCAGCAGGGACCTGCTAGACGCGCATGCCGCCGCGCTGACTGCAGTGGCCTACGCGAGGGGGCTCTACAGGAGGTTTGGACCCTTCGTGCTGCCCACCGCAAGAGTCTGCGTGTAGCCGAGAGACCAGACGTGCGCAGAACTAGGCAGTAGCCAGCCTGAGTACGCCACGTACGGCACGTAGGGATCCTCATAGAGAGCCATAAGGCTGCTTTCTTTCCTGGGCTAGGCAGCGGGAGTTATCTTCGGCGCGAATCACAAAGTCGTTAACGTCAACCCCCTCTAGCCCCTCTCTGAACTCATTCAGCAGAGTTTTTCACCTCGCCTGTGTAGTGCTCTGCGACTCTCAGCTGACCCGCAAGGCAGTCCTCGCCACGTCGTCGATCCTGGCGCGGCTCAATAGAGGATCTCCTTCCACCTCAGCAGCAACTCCCTCCATGGTGGAGGTCTGGCCTGCTCTTAATAATTGAATGGAGGGGCTTCTAATGAAGCGCCGTCCACCGCAAGCAGTAAAATCTCAAGAGGAGTAGGGTCGCGTGGTCAACCCGATGAAACAAGTCTTTAACAAGATAAAGTGGACAGGACGGAGGGGCTACTTCCGCTACATCGACAGGGGCAGCCCGGGCGGGGAGGCCGAGTGCCCGACAGACGCCATCGTTGAGATAGGGGCCGGCGGCGTGGTCGTGTCGTCCGGGGGCGGCGTCAAGTACATCCCCTACCACAGGATAGTTGAAATAAGGCTTGAGACGGGCGAGGTGCTGCTCTCGCGCAGGAGAGGCGGCTTCACGCAACGGCAATCCCGTTGACGACCAGAGGCCCCTCTCGCATTACCGTGCCAATCACAGCAGGCCTAAGCGACTCCAGCTCGCGCAGCGCCTCCTGAACGCGGTCCCTCTCGGTGTATACCACCATTCCGACCCCCATGTTGAACACGCGGTAGGCCTCCTCGGGCTCAACGCCGCGCCTGACGACCTCCCTGAACAGGCACGGAACCTCGAACGAAATCTCGGCGCCGAGCTCCCCGAGGGCCTTCTTGAGCTTCCTGAGGCCCCCGCCGGTTACGTGAACGGCGCCTGCCACCGCGCCGGACTTCATAGCGCCGAGCACCGCGCTGTAGTCCGCGACCTCAGCCAGGAGGAGCTCCGCGGCGCTGCTGCCGCAGATGCTCTCGTCGCGCCTGAAGAGGCGCCTCAGCAGGCTGTAGCCGTTGGCGTGGGGGCCGGTCGACGGCAGGCCTATCAGCGCGTCGCCGGGTCTCGGGGGCCTCGTTCTCGCCGCTCTTACGCCGAGCACCGCGCACACCACGTCGATCCCGGTTATCACGCCGGGGAGGATCGCGGTCTCGCCTCCCAGCAGCGCGATCCCGAGCTCCCCGGCCTTTGATGCCGCGCCCGACACGAGTCTCGGGACTTTCTCGAGGTGCTGGGGCTCCACCGCTATGTAGTCGACCGCGGCAACGGGCTTGAAGCCGTCGCACACGAGATCGTTCACGTTCACGGTAATGCAGTCCCTGCCAATCACCTCCAGCCTGTCCGCCTCCAGCGCCAGGATTGCCTTAGTGCCCACGCCGTCCACGTGCAGCGTCACCTCGGCGCCGGAGAGGCTCATCCAGCGCGTGTACAGCCCCCTCTCGCCGCTTAGGAACCTTGCAATCTCGCGGTGGACCGCCCAGTGCCTGTCAATGTCAACCCCTGCGTCCCTGTATCTCATCGCTCCCGCCTCATGCAGAGCGTGCAGACCTGAAGGCCGGTCTCTCCGAGCGCCGCCTCGAGCTCGCCGGGCGTCAGATAGACAAGCCCGTCAACCTCGAGCACGTGCATTGCGTCGGCGGGGCCTACTGCGTTGAAAAGCATGTGGCTCTCTGGCGGCATCTTTAAGCCGTGCGGGCACCTCCTCCTGAGAGGCGGCGCGGCTATTGCCGCATAGACCTCGAGAGCCCCGGCCTTGTGGCGGAGCAGCTGGGATGCGAGCTTGATCGTCATGCCGCTTATCAGGCTGTCGTCGACTAGCAGCACGCGCCTGTCCCTCACGGCAGACTCGATTATACCAGCCTTCAACTGCGCCGCCGCCACCCTCTCCAGCGTCTCGTCGAGAAGCGCGCTCCTGCCGCGCTCTGTTACTACAAAGGCAGGCACGTACGGCTTTCCCAGCGCCGCGGCGAGAGACGCTGCGTAGTACGCCCCCGTCTCTGGAATTCCCGTGACCACGTCAACATCAAATGTTATCTTGCTGGCCAGGAGTCTGGCTGCCCTCTCCCTGGCGGCTGCCACCTCCACGCCGTCTATTCTGCTGTCGGGTCTCGATGTGTATATCAGCTCGAGCGCGCAGAGAGGCCCCGAGGTGTCCTCGCGGCTTGACCTCACGTACATCTCGCTTATCTCCACGGTCTCGCCCGGCAGGAGACTCCTCCTGAGGCTCCCGCCGAGAATCTCTATTGCCGCGCTCTCCGTGGCGACGACTATGAAGTCAAATCCGTGAGCGCCGAGTGCCAGGTGCCACAGCGGCGTGCCCCTTCTCGCGATCACGACGCCATCTCTCCTGAGCTCCACGTACGTGCCGCTGCCCGCAACGGCGCACCTGACGCCCCCGGGACTCTCGGCACAGCAGCCGCCGTCAGGAGACACGCAGCCGACTGCGGCAGTTCCGCGCGCCGACACTCTCGCCTCCCTCGCCAGCCTGACGTTCACCTCTCTCACTCCTGAGCTAGTAAGAACGTAAGCCTCTGCGCGCTCGCCGCGATTCAACATTGCCTTAAGGCCGTAGTGCACGAATGGACCGAGCTCGGCGGCCCCGCTCGCGCTGTACACTGCGAGAAGCCCCGCGGACATTGTCACTCCTTGAGCCAGAGCTTTAGGCTGAGCCAGAGCTTCAGCCCGCCGGTGCCGTTTCTCGAGACGTCGCGGTCCACCGCGCGCTCGGGGTGCGGCATGAGGCCGAGTATGTTGCCGCGGCTGACTCCCGCCGTGTTGCCGTGAGACCCGTTTGGATTGTCTATGTAGGCCACCGCGCGCGTGTAGGGGCCTGTCGGAATGTAGCGGCCCTCCGCGTGGGCCACAGGCATGTAGACAACCTCGCCGGGCTCGTACAAGTGCGTGAACGGAGTCTTTACGTCCAGAACCGAGACCCGGACCCACTTGCACACAAACCCCGGGGGGTCGTTGGGCACGAGCGCGCCGGGCAGCAAGCCAGCCTCCGTCAAGACTTGAAAGCCGTTGCATATGCCGAGCACCGGCACTCCACTGTCCGCGTCCTCCCTCAAGTGCCCGACGGCGCTAGTCTGTGCCGCGATGGCGCCTGCCCTGAGATAGTCACCGTAGCTGAAGCCGCCGGCGATCACGATCGCGTCGTAAGTCCCGCTTCTGTAGTCTCTGTGCCACACGACCTCGCCGCGCAAGCCGACTATCTCCAGAGCCCTGAGAACGTCATACTCGCAGTTCGTCCCGGGGAACTTTAAAATTGCCACCCTATGCATGCTGGACTCTGACAACCTCTATCACGTGCACGTTCGGGTTCCCGAGTCTCACGTCCCACGCGAGCTTGAGCGCCCTCTCCTTAGCCTCCTCCTCGCTGCTCGCCTCGAGCAGCAAGACGAGACACTTGCCCGCCCTAACCTTCACGCCTATGCCGCGCCTCTCGAATATCTCCTGCTGAATAGTCTCTCCCTCGGGATCCCTGATTCCCGGCTTGTAGGCGATGTTCAGGTATACCGCGTACCTCATAGCGAGTACTCTGTCACGCCCGCTCCCGGCTCCCACACCAGCACCCTGCCGCCGAGGCCGCGCGCCCTCCTCCACTTGTAGACGCGCCTGGCCTTCTCCGCCGCTGCTGCCATCGCGAGCATGTACTCCGGGGACCCTATGTCGCGTCGGTAGAACACCCCGTCCCCGTCGACGGCCGACACGCACCTTTCTACCCTCTCGTAGGCCTCCCGCGGCGAGGCTCCCGCGGCGAGAATCTCCAGCGCGCGGGAGCCGAGGGTCACGTAGGCGCCGCCGCGCTCCTCGACCGACGCAAAGAAGACGAGACACCCGGCCTTCCTCACGGCGTTCCAGTCGACGTGCACGCGCCTGCCCCGGGCCAGGTCTCTCTTGAGGGGGTACCCGACCGGCGCGACGGCCTTGACTATCGTGAACTCGCTCTTGAACCTCTGCTCCGCCTTGTGGAGCTTGCCGTCCGCCGCCAGACTGAAGAGCTCGTATGCATCTCCCTCGTACAGGTAAAGCGCATTGACGGCCTCGGGGTCTCCCAGCCTGCTGTAGTACTCGATAATGACCGGGCCCCTTGCCGTGAGCATCATCTGCCCGCTCACGACTCCGACGTACCTCTCGCCAGTCTCGCTCTGCAGGGCCCTGACCGAGGCCTCCACCGCGCGCCGCGACTCCTCGACCTCCTCCGGCTCTAGGAAGGGGAGCGGGGATATCGAGCCCATGCCGCCGCACTCGGGCCCCACGCCGAACTCGTACGCATGGGGGTTGTCCTGAACTGGCGGGAAGAAAAAGAGCGTCTCGCCGTCGCTAAGCGCTTGAATTGTGAACTCGACGCCCCACACGGCCTCCTCGACGAGAACCGCGCCGTCGGCGTCGCCGTACTGCAGTACGTGTTTCAGCACGTCTTCAACACTCCTGCGGTACGCATCGTCCAGATCCAGGTATCTAACATCGCCGTGGAGCACCCTCACGCCCTTGCCTCCTGCCTGTCTGACGGGCTTTATTGCCACGGCGCCGAGATACTTGCTGTACTCCCGCGCCTCCTCCGCGCTCTTGAACACCCTGTAGATCAGCCTCCCGGGAATTCTGTACTTCCACTGGAGGGACCTCGCAAAGTCCTTGCGCATTTCAATGAGCGCCAGCCTCTTGGAGGCGCCGATGACCCTGAAGCCCCTCTCGCGCAGCGCGTCGGCAACGCCCGAGAATAGCGGCTCCTCAGGCCCTACTATGACAAGCTCTGGTGAGAACTCCTCCGCCGCCTTAACCGCAAGCCCGGGGTCCGTGACCTTGCCGAGGAAGAGCCTGCCGCCGGTTCTCCTCGCGACGCCCTCCAGACCTGGATTTACGTGGGATGCCAGCGCCCCGACCACGGCGCCGGATCTCTCCAGCGCCCACGCTATTGCGTGCTCCCTAGCGCCGTCTCCAATCACCAAGACGCGTCTCACGGCGCGCTCGCGCCGGCTCACTTTAAAAGCTTGCGTAAATTCACGCGCGTAATACAGCCCGCGCTGCGGCCGCAAATTAAAGCAAAGCGTTAAAAGAGGGCCAGGGCATTCGCAGCAATGAGGCCCCTCTACGAGGGGAAGTCAAAAGTCATTTACTTACTGCCGGAGGGCAGCCTGCTGCTAGTATTTAAGGACGAGGTAACGGCATTTGACGGCGCCAGGCGCGACGTGGTGCCTGGCAAGGGAGTGCTGGCGGCATCGCTGTCTGCGCTGCTCTTTGAGTACCTGAGGGGCGCCGGCGTGGACAATCACTTCATAAGGCAGCCCGGCGGCAACGCCATAGAGGCCCGCAGAGCCGATGCAATACCGCTGGAGGTCATCGTGAGATTCAAGGCGTACGGCAGTTACCTCAAGAGAATGCCCCTGGTCAAGCCGCTGCAAACCTTCAGGGAGCCGGTAGTTGAGTTTCACTACAAGAGCGACGAGCTTCGCGACCCCCTACTCCTGCCGCGCGATATACTCGAATCCGGGCTCATGAACGAGGCGGAGCTGGCAGAGGCAGAGAGGCTCGCCGTTGCGGCGGCCAGGGCGCTGCGCGAGCTTTACGGCCGCGTGGGATGCGACCTCATCGATATCAAGTTCGAGGTGGGGAGGCTCGGAGGGAGGCTGCTGATAATAGACGAAATAAGCGGCGACACATTCAGGCTCCTGTGTGACGGGGAGCACCTCGACAAGGAGTACTATAGGAAGACCGGAGACGCGGGCGGGCTCCTCAAGCGCTACGAGGAACTGCTACGCGTGACCAGAGAGGCCCTGGGTCTCGGCAGGCAGTAGCTCGGCGAGCGCTCTCGGCGGCAGCAGACGCGCGGCAATTACGCGCGTTGCAATGACGAGGTTTTTTACCAGGCGGGCCCTGGTGGCGAGCCCCACGCCGCCGATGTTGGGCGTGAGATAGGAGGCTCTCTCCGCGACGGTCCTCTCGTCGACATCAAAGTACCACCTCCTCGTGATGGGGTCGTACTTGCCGCCGATCCCGACGACGACGGCGCCAGGCTTGATCATGTCTCCCGTCAGTCTCCACGCGCCCTCTCTGTAGAGCTCTGGCGGTCTCCCCACGGCGGATATCACTATGTCAGCATTTTTAATGTAGTACAGTTTATCCTTGCTCATGATGTGAAGGACTGTCACTGTTGCGTCAAGCTGCATTAGCATTATTGCCAGCGGCAGCCCGACGAGACTGCCCTTGCCGATGATGGCTACGTCCCTCCCTTTGACGCCCACGCCGTAGAGCCTGAAGAGCTCGAGCACTCCCGCGGGCGTGCACGGCAGGATGTCTCGGTTGAGGTCGAAGCCCGCCAGCAGCCGCCTCCTAGTGCTCGTGGTGAGCCCGTCCACGTCCTTCGCGGGCGGTATCGTTTCAATTACCCTGCTCTCGTTGATAAACGGCGGCAGTGGCTTCTGCACGAGTATTCCAGTGACGTCGTCGCGCGCAGCCAGCCTCTTCACTAGCCTCAGCGCCTCGGCCTCCCTTCTCTCCGGCGGTACCCTGTATAGTTCGTGCACCTCTATCTCGCCACCCACTGCCCTGATGTCCCGCGCCTTGAGGCTCACGAACTTTGCCTGAGTCTCGAGCTCCACAGGGTCGTCGTTGAGCAGTAACACTGAGAGCTTTGGCGTTATGCCATACCGCTCGAGCTCTACAACCTGGCGCCTGGCCCACTCTATTGTCTCCGCGTGTAGTCTGTCCCCCCTAATTAACACAACCATCGGGACATATCAAGTGCATGGGCTTTCCTGACTCGGCCCACTCTCTGAGCTGGTGCTCTACGTATGCTCTCTGCCTCTCCCTCCAGTCCCTCAGCCACGAGTCGCTCACCCTAAGCACGGCGCGCGTGACCTCTAGCTCTTCCTCAACGTACTTGATCCGGCCGCCCTCCTCGGCCACTCTCGGAACCCTAACGCGCTCTACACTCACCTCGAGAAGCCCGTCCGCCACGGCTTGGAGAACGCGCGAGTAGAGCCTGTGCTCGTACACCAGCACTCTGTCGGCCAGTATCTGCAGCTTCTGCTCGTACGGCAGGTCCATCTTGTAAATATCCCCGATGTACACCGGCCACTGATCGACAATGGGACCGCTGTCGACCGACTCATCGACGAGGTGTACAGTGGTGCCGCTCACCCTGACGCCGGCCTTGTAGACCTCGGCATGAACTCTCATGCCGTACATGCCCTTGCCGCCAGCAAAGGGCAGCAGCGAGGGGTGAATATTGAGGATCTTCCACTTGAAGCGGTCAATAAAGTGCGAGCTCAGTATATACTCATACCCCGCCAGCGCCACGACATCAACGCCGTGACTGGTCAGAACCTCCGCTAGCTCTAGCTCTCTCCTCGCCCTGAGAACTCCCCTGTGGCGTACAAACACGGCGTCAATTCCGTAGCTCTCAGCTATCTTCCTGACGGGGGCGCCCTCGTCCGTGTAAATTATCACGGAGGGCTCGACGCCGCGCAGCACGCCAAGCCTCACATGATCGAGAATGGCCCTTGCGTTGGAGCCCCTCCAAGAGGCGAGTATTCCAACGCGCACGTGCCCCTCTATTAAGCAAAGAATATAAGCATTGGGCCTACTCGCGCAATTCAGCGGTATTATTTTTAAGTATGCCATTAAATGGAGCGCGCCGCGAGCCGCTCCGCCCACTCGACGTCAATTTCCTGCGGGTACTCTCCAGTGAAGCAGCCGAGACACGTCCCCCCGCCCAGCACCGCCCGGAAGGCATCTAGCGAGATGTAGCGCAGAGTGTCAGCGCCCACCTCGGCCCGAATCTCGTCAACGCTCCTCCTCCACGCTACTAGCTCCCTCCTGCTCTGGAAGTCCATGCCGTAAAAGCAGGGCCACCTAATTGGCGGCGACGCTATCCTCACGTGGACCTTGCTGGCGCCCGCCGCCCTCAGCAGCCTGACTACGACCCTGAGATTCGTCCCCCTTATGAGCGAGTCGTCGACTAGAAACACGCGCCTCCCGCGCACGTACTCCTCAACTACCCGAAATGCATCCTCCGCATCCCGCTGGAACGGTGGCTTCAGGAAGACCCTCCCGGCGAACCTGCTCTTAACCACAGCGTCAGCAAGCTTGAGCCCCAGCCTCTCAGCAAAGCCGGCTGCGATGTGGCGGGCGGTCTCGGGCACGTAAGCGACAACGTCTGCCTCCTCTCTCTCGCCCTCAGCAAGCGCCACGCCCAGTGCCCTCCTGACGTCGACCACAAGGCGCCCGCAGAGTCTCGACGCTGGGTGCGCGAAGTAGACGTACTCAAGCGCACATAGCTGCAGGTCTCCGGGCGCGACTCGCCACGTTTTTGTCGCGCTGCCGTAGAGTAGCGCCGTTCCCGGCGGCAGCTCGGTGCCGCCGCGTATCGCGACAGTCTCCGACGCCGCCCTGAAGGCACCGCCCTCGAGACTCACCGCCAGCGGCCTCACTCCCCTGGGATCTCTAACTGCGAGGAGCCCCCACGGCGTTATGGCAATGAACGATGCCGCCCCCACAATTCTCCCGCACGTCTCACGCACGCCGTCCTCGAGCCCGAGCTCCCAGATCTCTCTCGCCAGGCACTTGGCGAGGGCCTCGCCGTCAAACGCTGCATCTCTGTCAAGTTGCTTGTAGTTAATCGCCGTGCCGTTGAAGGCGAGGGCTATCTCCAGGTCCCGGTATTTAGCAATGACGGGCTGTAGTGCGGCGCCGTAAGGCCCTGACGTCGAGTACCTTGTGTGCACTAGCGCTGCCTGCGCGTCTTCGGGCGGCGTGCCGACTCTAAGCGCTCCGTCCCTCAGGTACGCGTAGCCGACGCCCTCCTGCCCTCTGTGCATAAGCCACGGAGTCATTCTCATAACGATGCCGCCAGCGCCCTCGCCCCACGCGCCGCCTATTCCGCACATGGCTACAGGGCCATCATTCTGGCAATCTCCTCTACCCTGCGCCTGTAGACTGCCGCGCTCCCGCACCTTATCACGAACTCGTCGCCTTGCGCCCTGCCAATGGGAGCGCCAGGCCCCTCCTCGCCCGCCGCTACGAACCTGCCGTTCGACTCGCTGAAGAGCAAGAAGTCCAGTCTTGAGGTCTCGGAGGGGGCCTTGCACACGTCAACGTCGCAGCCGACGCCGCTGTTGGCGGCCATCTTGGCAAGCGCCGTTATGAGACCGCCCACGCCCACGTCCGTGGCACCGCTCAGTCTCCCGAGCCACCTCTGCACGACGCTCACGATCTCCCTCTCGGCGCTGTAGTCAACCTCAGGAGGCCTCCCTGCGACAATGCCGTGAACGCGCTTTAGATACTCGCTGCCGCCCACCTCCCCGCGCGTCACGCCCCACACGAATATGCTGTCGCCGTCGCGCCACACTGCCTTATTTGCCTTGGAGACGTCGTCTATCCTACCCAACACCACGACGGTCGCCGTCGGCTTCACCGGTCTGTTCGTGTACTCGTTGTACAGGCTCACCTTACCCCCGACGATGGGCACGCCGAGCGCCTCTGCGGCATCTCTGAGGCCCCGGACCGCTTGGACGAACTGCCAGTACACGCGCGGCCTCTGCGGGCTGCCCAGATTTATCGAATCAACGGCGGCTAGCGGGATCCCGCCGGCGACTGCCACATTCCTATATGCCTTGATGAGCGCGTTAGCGGCACCGAGATATGGGTCTAGGTATGTGTAGCGGGGATTCGAGTCCCCCTTGACAACTATTCCAAGCTGTCCGTATTCATATATCTTCAGCACCGCGGCGTCGCCCTCGCCGGGCTTGACCACCGTCCTGACCCCCACGTCGTAGTCGAATCTCACATACACGGACTCCTTCTTAGCCACGTTTGGAGAGGACAGCACTGCGTCTACCGCCTTCTCCAGCGGCGGCTCTGGAATCTCTAGCAGCGCGGGTGGCTCGTAGGGCTCCTGAGGCCACTCAAAGTCCGGCGCCCCGTCTGCTAGCTCCACTGGCACGTCGACGAGGAGGGAGCCCCTCCAGTACACCCTAATCCTGCCGCCAGCGACGAAGCGCCCTGGCACTGAGTAGGGAATGTCGTATTTGTCAAGCACTGACGTCAGGCACCTTAGGCTCTCGGGGGACACGACAAACACGAGACGCTCCTGAGTCTCGCTGATGAGGAGCTCCTCGGGCGCCGCGGCCTGGTCGCTCACGTGCAGCTTGTCGAGGTGGAACTCCACGCCCAGGGAGAGCCAGTGCGAGAGCTCGGCAAGCGCCGTGGCCAGCCCGCCGCCCCCTAGGTCCTTTATGTACTTAATACAGCGCCTCGCCTCCCTCACCGCGTCAATGAGCCTCTTGCCCATGAGGGGGTTTGCCACCTGAACCGCGCCCAAGTCCTCGCCCCCTTCAAGCGTTTTGCTCGCGAACGCAGAGCCGCCGAGCCCGCTTCTGTCAGCGCCGAGGCCGGCGACAACGATGAGATCTCCCGGCGAGGCGCCGCCGGGCGGCACCTCCTCTGCCCTGACAATGCCGATGCACGTTGCGAGCACGATGGGCGTGTAAGTGAAGTCGTCGTCAAACCACGTCTCTCCCCCCACCACAGGCACGCCAACTCTGTTGCCGTAATCCGCTATTCCCCTGACGACATTTGTGAATATCCACCGCGCGTGGCGATCCTCGGGGGGGCCAAAGTGCAGATTCACCAGCAGCGCAATGGGCGTGGCGCCGACCGTGAGTATGTCCCTTATTATCCCGCCGACGCCTGTCGCCGCGCCGTTGTAAGGATCCACAGCGCTGGGGTGGTTGTGCGACTCGATCTTAAAGCTCACGTAGAGCCCCCGTGCCACCTCGACGAGCGGCGCGTCGGTGCCCCTCCCCCGCACGACCCACGGGGCGGAGCCGGGCAGGTCGCGCAGGTACCTCCTAGTGGACTTGTAAGAGCAGTGCTCCGACCAGTGAGCCGTGAAGAGTGCAAGCTCGGCAGGCGTGGGCTCCCTCCCGAGGCCGGCCTTGATCAGCTCCAGCTCGCGCGACGACAGCGACACTGCTGTGCTCCAGGCGCGACTAAAAAGTTTAACCGACACGTTAAATTGGCGTGCCGGCAGCATTTACACTGCCTCCGTATCTCTACTCGAATGCTTAAAGTATTACGGCGCAACTCTCTTAAATTACAGCTCGGCGCGTGGACGTGCGCGTTGCCGTCGTGATGGGGTCTCTCAGCGACTTGGAGGTGATGAGGGAGGCCATGGAGGTGCTGGAGGCCCTCGGGATACCGTACGAGGCTAGAGTAATAAGCGCGCACAGGACGCCGGATCTCGTCGCGGAGTATGCAAAGAGGGCGGAGGGCGAGTTCGACGTGATAATAGCCGGGGCCGGCGGCGCGGCCCACCTCCCCGGTGCCGTCGCCGCCTACACCACGCTCCCCGTGATAGGCGTGCCAATTCCGACCCGCCACCTAGGCGGTCTCGACTCCTTGCTGTCAATGACGCAAACGCCGCGCGGGGTGCCGGTGGCCGTGGTGGCAATAGGGGGGGCTGCCAACGCCGCGTTGCTGGCCGCCAGAATTCTTGGCATCAGACACGCCGGGGTGAGAGACAAGCTGAGGCAGTACGCAGAGCAGCTCAGACGTGAGGTGCTCTCGAGGAGCTTAATTAAGGAGTTCAGGCCCGAGTCCGTCTAGTCCGGCTCACGTGACTATCTCGGAGAGCCTCCCCTGCTCTAAGGCCTCCCTGACTTCTATTGCGATGCGCCTGCCCATCGATATTGGCTTGCCGAAGTAAAGCTTTGAGTACTGGCCGCCAATGCCCAAGTAGACATTCGTCCCGCCCCCAATTCTCGGCGCCACGTCGTACGTCACGATCTCTAGCTGCGGCGTGACTATGAACTGCAGTGTGAACGGGCCTATCACTCCGGGCGGCACGAGCCTTCTCGCTGCATCGACAAAGCGGTGGCCTATGTCGAACACCTGCTCCAGCAGCGACTCTCTTATTGTCGCGGGCTCGTGCCCCACCTCAACGTACCTTACATCAATGTCAAGCTCGTGCTGCTCGCGCGCCGGCAGGCGGTAAACGCCGTCAAGGTTGCTCTGAATTCTCCTGTCAATGCTGTGCAGCTCGAGCCTCCGCCTCATGACGGAATAGAAGTAATTCGCGTTGAAGTGCGCGCCAATTACGAGCTCCTCTACTGAGGCGCTCTCAAGGTCCTCCATTTTTATCACGCCGCGCTCTGCAAGCACTCTCGCCTTCTTGTAGAGATCGTCGCGGTCCCGCGCAATGAAAAAGCCCCTTTCTGCTCTCCTTCTCGCCTCTGGTATCTTGACTATAACCGGGCGGTCGACCTCGTCGGGCCTAAAAGTTCTCGGCCTCCTGATCCCCGCTTCGTCGAGAAGCTTGTAGTAGTTGCACGGGCCTGTTCTCTCCTCCCACCGGAGCATGAACCTATTGCCGAACACAGGCACGGAGAAGTGCTTCTCTATTGCGTCGTAGCCTACATAGACTGCAAATGATCTGTTCGGCACGAAAATCGCGTTCTCGGCTCTTAGGACGTCAGCTGCCCCGAGTATGTCCTTGTAATCGTCCAGGACGATCAGCCTGTCCACGACGGGAAACTCTCTGTACGCTCTGTCACGCCCCCTCCTCGCCACTGCCACAGTCCTGAACCCCTCTTCCTTGGCGCCGTCCAGCACATCGAGCGCGCTGTGCGATGCCAGCACTGCGATTGACGCAAGCGCCCGCACTGCAGCTCTGCGGAATTCTGAATTAAATACATTGAGCGCGCCGGCCTCCAGACTCCTGCCTTCCGGGGTGCCCCCGGCTAGCCCAGAAAGCCGCGCACCTTGCCGAGCGCTATTACGTGCGCGTGAGTCTCGGCGTTAGATAGCAACGCCGCGTAAACTTCATTGATCTCGGGCTTCACGCCGAGAATGTCAAATGCCATCTCTACTTCTCTGATGGCGGAGCCTCCCAACAATTTCTCAACTCTCTTTCTGCAGTAGTACGCAGAGTCGTACTCCCACTCGCGTACGAGCGCGGGGAGGGCCTTCACTACCTCGTCCAGCGCATCCCTCTTGTAGGCCCACGCTATAAAGCGCGCGTCAAGGAGGGTGGGTGGGAGTCCCGCGAAATACCACGCGGCCGTGTAAACTATTGCACGCGGGACCCGAAGCCCCTCAATGTCCCTCCCGTACTGAGTCCAGCTGACTCTCTCCCGCGTCGAGGGCACCAGCGACGCCAGCTCTGCAATTTTTGCGAGGTACGGCTTGACGAACTCCCTGTATAGCTCCGACGCAGTAGCTATCAACTCTACCTTTATTTCAACTCTCCGCGGGCCGCCGTGCCGCGCGAGAGCCTCCCTCACCTTTGTAAACTCGGCGTGGGAGATATCATATCTGACGGCCGACTGCAAGGTGACTGTGTGAAATCCGGCGTATTGCTCCGCCTCCACGGCGGCGAGATATGAATTATTCATGCCGCCTCTAAACGGCGGCGAGCCAGAGCCCAGAATTGGCCACACGGTGTACTCCGAATTCCGGTTGATGTCATTAATTTGCTGGAGCGCGTGGACTATCGCGAGAGACGAGGCAATGTGCCCGTGCCGGACGGCGGAGTCTGAAATGCCCAGAAATACCCTGACGTGCTCAGCGCGGCGCCCCGACCGCGCTGAGGCCGACGCGACGGCCTCCACAAACTCTCTAACGCGCAGCTGCGCGAATGCATCCTCTATGAGCGGGACGAGCTCTACGGGCTCATCCCTGCTCGTGGCTTTCAGCTCCGCAAGGCTCCTCACCTTGAGGTCAAGCGCCTTGTAGACGAACATGAGAGTCTCGAAGTCCTCTACCATCGGCAATACTATCCACCTGACTGCGTGCACTCCCGCAACGCGCGCCGAGTAGCCGTTCGCGAGCACGGAGGCCTCAAGGGACAGCATGCTGCGCTCTAAGTCCTCAAGCCTCGGGCTTGGAATTCTCGGCGTGATGAAAAACCTCCTCCCCAGAGGCAGCCCGAGGGAAATGAACCTAGCCGCTATGTCGCGCGGCTGGGAGTAGGGAGTTGCCTTCCCCTCGTAGTCCACCATCACCTCATCGCAGCCGAAAGCAATGTGCCCGATTACTGCCTCGTCGACCTCCTCTGCAGCTGTCACGCGCGTTGTCGAGTCAGGGTGCTGCGTGCACATGAAGCGTGGGATGTGCATTGCACGCGCCTCTCAGACCGTTAAAAGCATTGCTCCCGCGCTCAGCCCCTCAGCTGCACGCAAGTGCCGCCGGCTGCCGCGCTGGCATCGAGCCCGAGCCTCCTCAAGTACCGCGCGAACCTCTCCCTGAGCCCGTACGCAACGTAGACGCGCTTCGGCAACGCGCGGAGCGCGAACTCCACGAGCCCGCTGAAGTCGCTGTGATCGCTGAGCGGTATTCCGTGAATCCCGCGTCTTGCGGCCTCCCGCCTGACAGCCTCGCTGGCGTACCACCCGCTCACCGCGACTCTGAAATAGCCGTAGGGTGCGTGCCGGGCGCCCGGCACTATCACTACGTTGCTGCGCCCGCCGGCGTGAAATCCGAGCGCCCTGTTATACTGCGAGATTGCGCTGTGAGTCATCACATTAGGCCCCAGCAGCCTGAAGACCTCCTGCGCCTTGCCGAGCGGGTAGGCTATCACGGCCACGCCGCCGTTCCTGGCGCGGTCCTCGACGAGATCCATCAGCTCGCTGTACACCTCAGCCCTGTTCGGGAAGATATAGGCAGGGTCGCCGTAGGTGGCCTCCATTATCAACGCATCAGGCCTCTCGACAGGCTCTGCGGCGTCTGCGAGTATGCTGCCTGCAGTGTTAAAATCTCCGGTGAACAGCAACTGCACGCCGTCTATCTCAACCAGGTACATGGCGCTGCCGGGTATGTGCCCGGCCTCGAGCACTGCCACATGAACTCCCTCAATCTCAATCACGTCCCCCACCCTCACCGTGATGACCCTTGCTGGCGGCCGCCCGAACCTGACCGAAATAGCAGCCGCGGTCTCCCTCGTTGCGACAAGGGGGAGGCTGAGCGCGTCCCGCGTGACGTGATCGCTGTGCGCGTGCGTGACGAGGGCGAAGTCAACGCGGCGGCTCACCCAGCCGGACGGGTCCACTGCGAGGCTCGCGCGGCGCCCGGCGACATAAATGCCGCCACCGAAGCACACGCGCACGGCACCGGGTCCCCCCACCTTTTCAAGCATGCCGCATTTTTTTAACATAGAGGGTCTGAGCCGCGTGCGTATCGAGCAGGCGCTTGAGGAGGCGAGCAAGTGTGCGTTCTGCGGGTTCTGCGAGTTCGCGTGCCCGACGTACAGAGCACTGAGAGTGAGACACATGGGGCCCAGAGGCCGCGTCACGATAGCCAGGCTCCTGGACGGGCGGCTGACCTCCACGGCCGCGGCTAGCATCATGACGTGCCTCGCGTGCGGGGCTTGCGAGGCGAGGTGCCCCCTCGGGCTTAAGATAGCGAGCATATTGCGGGCGGCCAAGGCGCGCGTGACCGCCCTTCTCGCCGGGACAACTTAAAGGCCGCTTGCGTGATGCTACGCGCATGGAGCCGAGCCCCCGGTGGATAGCTGCGTTGAGGGATCTGGTGCTCTCATCGCTGAGGGAGTACGGGCTGCCGCTGCCGCTCGATAAAGGAGTGTGTTCCGAGTGGAGGAGGGGGCTGCCGAGCGGGCCCTCGCGCCGCGTGCTTTACACGTCGTGCATGTACCAGCTCGCGCCTGCGATCAGCAGGGCTGTCGGCGCGATCGAGAGGGCGGGAGCGGCGGGCGGCGGGCTCCGCGCCGCGCTCGCGTCAATCGGCGCGAAGATTTTCGGGAGGCTGGTCGTGAGACCCGACGAGAGAGAGCTAGAGAGGACCGGCGCAATACTGCGCAGTATATACTCTCTGCTGAGGAGGGGCGGAGTTGAGTTCGGCCTGCTCGACGACGAGCCTTACTCCGGGGCGCTGCTCTACGAGCTCGGCTTTGTTGACGACTTTGCCCGGCACGCGAGAGAGGTCTACGCGCATTTCAAGCGCGCGGGCGTGAGGGAGGTCATAACGGTGGACCCGCACACTCACTACGTGCTCGAGAGGGTCTACCCCCAGTTTATTCCCGAGTTCGACATAAAGGTTGTCAGCTACATTGACCTCATTGACCCGGCCGCCGTCAAGGTTAGGGCCAGGCATTTTGTAATTCACGACTCGTGCCTATACGCCAGATTCCTCGACAGGCACGCCAGAGTGAGGGAGCTGCTGGCCAGCGGGGACCCCGTGGAGGATCCGCTAGTGACGGGCAGGGAGTCCTCGGGCTGCTGCGGCGGGCCGATCGAGTCCGTGGCCCCGGCGCTGTCTGCAAAAATCGCAAGAGAGCGCGTGGAGAGGCTCTCAAGGCTCTCGCGCACGGTCGTCGTTATGTGCCCGATATGCCTGGCCAGCCTAGGGAGGGCGGGATCGGGGCTCGTTGAAGTGAGAGACCTCTCCGAGCTTCTTGAGCTATGAGCTGGCGAGAGGCAATTGAAAGGGCGTTTCTAAACGTCGTGCCGAGGACTTACGAGCTACTGTCGCGCTACCCGTACGTACAGGAGCTGGCGCGGGAGATCAGGAAGGTTAGGGAGGGAGTCGTGAAAAATCTCGACCGGTACATCGAGGAGCTGAGGAAGTCCGTCGAGAGGGCAGGGGGCAGGTTCTATCTCGCGGAGACTGCAGAGGAGGCCGTGGAGACCGCGGCCCGGATCGTAGGCAGGGGGAAGCTGGTTGTGATGGGGAAGAACAACGTTGCGGTGGAGACGGGGCTTAGGAGGAGGCTGGAGCAGGAGGGCAATGAGGTGTGGGAGACCGACCTGGGAATGTTTTTGTTGCAGCTAAGCGGCGACGAGCCGAGCTACTTAATATCGCCAGCGCTTCACATGACTAGAGAGACGGCGGCAGAGGTATTAAAGAGGCGTCTGGGCGTTGACGTCCCCCCAGACCCGGCGGCTGTAGCGCAGAGGGCTAGGGAGTTCTTGCGCGAGAAGATAGTTAAGGCTGACGTCGGCATAACGGGGGCAAACGCTATCGCGGCCGACACAGGCGCCGTCGTGCTGGTGGAGAACGAGGGCAACATAAGAATGGTGACTGCGATCCCGCCCGTGCACATAGTCTACGACGGCGTGGAGAAAATCGTCCCGACGCTCGTGCACGCGCTCTACGTTGCGTGCGTCCAGGCGGCTTACGCCGGCGCCTACCCCCCGACGTACATAAACGTGACGGCAGGCCCGAGCTCGACGGCGGACATAGAGAAGCAGCGAGTCTCGCCGGCACAGGGACCCAGGGAGTACCACGTCGTGCTGGTAGACGGCGGGAGGCGCCGCGCGGCGAGAGATCCCGCGCTCTGGGAGGCGCTGCTCTGCATAAGGTGCGGCAGGTGCCATTTCCACTGCCCGGTCTACCGCGCAGTGGGGAGGGAGTTCGGCAGGCCCCCCTATACCGGGCCCATGGGCGTGATGTGGACCGCAATAACACGCGGCATTGAGGCGGCGGGGCCTCACGCATTCAGGTGCACTCACGCGGGCAACTGCAGGGAGGTGTGCCCAATGGGCATAGACACCCCACGCATAATTCATGAAATCAGGAGGAGGTACGCTCTCAGCGTTGCGATCCTGCGCTAGTAAGAGGCGCGCGGCGGCCCGGGCCCGTGAGCGGGATCACCAGGCGGCTCATAAGGAGGAGGCCTGCGACGTGTTCGAGAGGCTGCCAATCGCCGAGAGGGAAAAAGCAGAACGTGCGTTCGTTCCCGCGGATGCCGTGGGTCTCGCCGTGATGTGCCAGCGATACGCGGTACACTACGCGTCAGAGCTTGAAATAGCGGCATTTGCGCGCTCGTTGCTCGACAGAGTGAGGTACGCAGAGCTCCTGAAGATTGCAGATGTAAGCGTGTTAAGCCTCTCAGGGCCGCGCGCGGGGGCAGAGGCGCGGTAAACTCTCTGCTTGAGGTGGGCAGCGGGCTCTCGCCAAGTTTCGATATCGTATGAGGGTATTCCCCGAGCTGCGGCGCGAGTTCGAGCGGTACAGCAGAGCTGCGAGGGGCCTCCCCCTCGCGGCCTCGGCAAGGGAGGCCTACTATTATTCTTACATCTAGCGGTTACGTCTACGTCTTCAAGTGTACAAGAGGCAGGCTTGAGTGTGGTTTAATGGCGTGATGCGCGGCGAAGTTGGCCGAGGGCGTGAGGAGTTTCGCTGGCAGCAGCCCCTGGCACCTGCTTAAAAAGCAGGAGTTTTGACTCCCACGCGGTGGTACCGCGCGTTGTAATCTCGGCCGTCAGGGGCATGTCCGGCAAGACCATCGCCACGCTCGGCATCATCTACGGGCTTGTGAGGCGCGGGCTTAGAGTCGCGCCGTTTAAGGTGGGGCCCGACTATATCGACCCGACGTACCACCGCGCGGTGTCTGGCGTCTACAGCAGGAACTTAGACGTCGTGCTGATGGGAGAGCGAGGCGTCGTGATGCGGTTTGTGAAATACTCGCGGGGCGCCGACGTGGCTATCATAGAGGGCGTGATGGGCCTCTACGACTCGATCGACGGAGTGTCAGAGCTCGGCTCGACGGCCCAGGTGGCTAAGCTGCTCAAGGCCCCCGTAATTCTAGTCCTCAGCGGGGAGAGAGTAAACAGGACGCTGCGTGCCGTTGTGAGAGGGCTTAAGTCATTCGACGCGCATGTTGAAATAAGGGGCGTGATTCTAACTGATGTAGTTCCAGGGCAGGCTGAGAAATTAAAACGGGGGCTGTCCGAGGAGGGGGTAGAGGTGCTCGGCACAATTCCGAGGTCGGGGGCCGTGAGCAGCGCGTTCGGCTACCGGCATCTAGGCCTCGTGCCCTTCGGCGAGAGAGAGAACGGCGCGGGACTTTTCAACGTGATAGAGAGCTACATCGCGCCGAATATTGACACAGATAGAGTGGTGGCCATAGCGAGAGAGGCCGGAGACCTTGAGTGCCCCGGCGATTGCGGCGAGAGCGGCAGTGAGCGCGCGGGGGGCCGCTGCAGGGTCGGCATCGTGATGGACAGGGCATTCACGTTCTACTACCCTGAGGTGATAGAGGAGGCCTGCAGGCTCGGCGAGCCCGTTTTTGTAAACTCGCTCAAGGATCCCGAGCTGCCGCACGTTGATGTTTTAATGATTGGCGGCGGGTTCCCCGAGGTCATGGCGGAGGGGCTGGAGAAGAACAGGTCGTTTAGAAGGTCCGTCCTTCGTTACGTGGAGGGGGGCGGGAGGCTTTACGCTGAGTGCGGCGGCTTGATGTACATGACGTCATCCATAATAGTCGACGGGTCTGAGTACGAGATGGTCGGCGCTGTGGATGCGGTCACGGTTGTCTTGAGGAAGCCTGTTGGCAGGGGTTACGCGTGGGGCAGAGTCGTCGCCAGGACGCCAATCGCGCCGCCCGGCACCGAGCTGCGGGGGCACGAGTTCCACTACTCGAAAGTAATACTGCGGGAGAGGCCGGCGCTGGCAATAAGGCTTGAGCGCGGCGTGGGCATCGGCGGCGGGTGGGACGGCATTGTCAAGGGCAACATGCACGCGCAGTACCTTCACATACACCCGGAGACCTACAGCGCTCTCGGGGCGCTATGCCGGTCTATGTAGTTGGCGCCGGGCCCGGCGACCCCAGGCTGCTCACGCTGAGGGCCGTCGAGCTGCTACAGCAGGCTGACATAGTCGCCTTCGGCGAGCTGGTCCCCGATGAGATTGTCAGGCTCTACGCGCCGCGGGCGCGCGTCGTTAAACTGGGCCACAGAAGGGCCGAGCACGATGCTGTAATTGACGCCCTTATTGAGGAGGCCGGGCGGGGTCTCAATGTCGTGGTGCTGAAAAACGGCGATCCAGCAGTGTTCGGCCGCGGCGTGCAGATATGCGCGAGGGCCGAGAGCAGGGGAGTTCCGTGCGAGATCGTGCCGGGAGTCCCGGCGTTTGCCGCAGCCGCCGCGCTCTTTAAAATAGAGCTCACAAACGGCAAGACTTTAAGGCACGTCTCGCTGTACTCCTTCCCCCACTTCAGCGCGGAGACTCTCAGAAGCGCGGCGACGGATACCGTGGTCGTGCACATGATGGGCAATAGACTGGACGTCGTGAGACGCGCAGTAGAGCAGGGCTGCAGCAGCGAGGCCGAGGTGTTCGTCTGCTACGCGGTATCTCTCGGCGGTGAGTGCCGCCGGGTCGCGCCAAGCGAGCTCCTCAATTACAAAAACAAGAGGCCCCTCTTGGTCATAGTCCGCGGGTGCAGGTCGGGCTCAGGCGCAAATGTAAGCCCGAGCTGGCGATAGCTCGTGAAGCAGGGCCTTGACCTCGGGGATGTGGCTGTTCAAAACGCACCACCCCACGAATTCCATCAGACTGCGGGGGAGCTTGCCCCCGCTTATAATGGCGTCCAGTACCGGCCTTAGAGTCTCCTCCCGGAGCCCTAGCTTGCGCGACAGTAATCTCTGAGCGTAAACCTTAGAGCTCCCGTCGAGTTTGTACAGGAGGAGTAGCCCGTAAATCGTGAGCGTGCACCGGCTGCCGCGCGCGTGCCTCTCGCACTCGATTATGCCGAGGCTTTCAAGCCTCTTTATGAGATTGTAAAGAAACGACGGGTAGAGGCTCATCTCCTTCATTATTTTGTAGGGAGAGGGGCCGGCGCCGTAAGAGAACTCTTCAAGCGCCACGGCTCTGAGGATGCTGAGGGAGATTGCGTCGAGCATGGAGAGTTGGTTTGCATGAGAATATACACTTTCTTCCTACGACGCGTCGAAAGTCTAAAGCCTGTAGATCTGCTTTACGCTAGGGCGTGGCGAGTGCTGGCGGCGTGCGTACCCGGCGGCATTACTGCAAAGATAAATGCTCCACACGCTGAAGCGCGACAGGAATTTCAAGCTGTTGCTCAGCACTGCCTGGTCCACAGGGTCTGTCCCTTTATCTACGAGATACGTCAGAACGTAGGAGGTCGAGGCCGCGGGGCTGCAAATGAACGCCTCGCGTATATTAAACCCGAAGTGTCTAATAGCCCGGCCGAGCAGTATCAAGTACGCTACAAGCATCTCGCTGTCGACATTTAGGGACCAGATACTCTTTACGCGGTTCAAGTACTCCAAGTTTTTAGTGAGCGCCATCAGTGAAAGCGGGCCCTTAACTGTGGCCGCGTACCCCCGGCTGGATGCCAGCAGTACAAGTCTATTCTCGTTCAGATACTTCACGGCCTTGTAAACGGTTGACATGCTGTATTTCCTCACCTCCCTAGCGACCTCGTAAGGCGTGAAAGCCCGTGGGTAGTTCCTCACAAAGAAATCGAGAATGCACGCGTGCGTGTCGCTGAGAGGCGGCACGAGGGCTCTCCACGTCTCTAGAAGCTCCGAGACAAAACCGTGCCCAAGCTGCCCGCCACTCACGCGGGAGAAAAGCGTCAAAAACAAAATTTAGGGTTATTAATACATGCTTGTTACTAGCTGGCGGACTAGACGCAGCCGGTGGGCTTAGGCGCGCCGGCAATCTTACAAGCGCCAGACGCGGGGCCCGACGGGAACAGCTGGTAGATCTGCTCCAGCGTGAAGCCAGTCTCCTTGAGCAACATTTTAATTGGCGGGCACACGCCGTAGGTCTCCCAGTACTCCCTCAGGTACTTAACGACCTTCCAGTGATCCGGCGTCATCTGCTGTATGCCCTCTATCTCGCGGGCCATCCACTCGGCGACCTTCTCGTTCCAGTTCTCTGGATTCTGCATGAAGCACTCCTCGTCAAGCACAACGGTTGTGTCGTCGACCTTGTACTCTCCCGGGCACTTTATTGGCATGTGACCCCCTTGTTCGGTAGGATAAAAGAGTTATTGCGACGAGTCAGCGCAATAGCTGGCACTCCACGCCGTATTTCTCCCTCAGGCGGCTGAGCAGCCCTGGCAGCTCCTCCTCAAACACCCTGGCAATTATCCTGTCCCAGTCGAGCGCTATGTCGCTGACGCGCAGCTTGATCTCCAGCGACGGCAGCGCGAGGTTTTTCGAGCAGTCAAAGGGCGCCAGCCCGATCACGAGCGTTGTTGTCATGCCGGCCCACGGGAAGTTCCTCTTAGTGACGGGAATGCCAGCGCTCGAGAGCTCCTCGCAGCGGCCGCTCACTCTGACCTTTCTGTCGAGGACGAACAGGAGGAGGTAGCCGTCCTCAAGGAGTCTCGAGAGCACCAGCAGGCGGTAGTCAGGGACGAAGAAGTAGTCCTCCTCGGAAGTCTGCTGGGCGAGGAAAAAACTTCAGGGTTCCCGGCCTGACGACTCTAAATAGCATCCCTGACGCGCCTCCAGACCCACTCGCCGCGCCACCTGTACGCCATGAACGTGCGCGCGTGCTCCGGCATGTACATGTAGTCGGCCGGGAGCCTCGGGAGCCCGAGCAGCTCGGTGAATCTCGCCCAGCTTATTCTGTCTATTAAGTCGCCTATTCTCTCGCCCGGCCTTGCGTTCTGGCGCCAGACCTCCACTATTTTCTTGACCACGGCAACCACCTCGGGGTATCTCGGCGGGTTGGACGGCAGCCACGGAATCAGCATGCGCCCAACTCTGGGCCCGCTCCCTGTGTTCGACAGCCTGCCCCCGACGATTATGCCCCAGCCCACCTCCTCCGGCTCGTAGTCGAAGGCGTCGCAGTTGTCCTTGCACCTGACGCAGTTGATGCACCGGGCCTCTATAAGCTCGAGCGTAAACTTCTCGCCAACTCTCTTAACCCTGAGAGCACCCACGGGGCATACTTGCACCATGAACACCTTCGACTCCGGTATCCTGGCGAGAGCCTTCGGCGGCGGTATGCACACCGGCAGTATGTCCTCTCGGATTATCGGCGCGGCGCCCCACACGCCTATAATTGATATATCCATTGCCGTGCCGCCAGCGCAGGCGTTCGGGCAGCCCGACACGAAGACTCTGAGCTTTGCCGGCAGCGGGATCTCGCCGGTGAAGTACGGCTTGAGCTGGTCGCCAATGGCCTTCGCCAATGATACCGCATCGGTAACTCCAATCTGGCACGTGAGGAATGCCGTACACGCGTTGATGCCCCACAGTGTGTTCCTCCATCCGCCGACGAGGAAGCCGAGCTTCTCCACTTCCTCCTTTATTTTGAGCGCCTTGTCGAGCGAGTCCGTGATGAACTCGACGTTAGCCGCCGTGGTGATCCTTAACGCCCCGATGCCGTACTTGTCGGCAATGTCGCAGAACTTCAGCAGGGTGTCAGCGCTGAACCTAGCGTTTGGCGTGCCGGAGACCTTGATAGTGAATACCCTCTCTCCGGTCTCCGATATGTGCTCGATTATGCCGTAGCCGTGGAACCTCCTCTCCTTCCACTTGCCATAGTTGCGCCTGATTACATCTGGCAGCCAGTACTCCAGGCCCTTGTGCGCCGGGAATACCAGCTCTATTGCCCCCCTGCCAGCTGGCGGGGCGCTCATATCCCTAGCTCTTGCTTGACTTTTTTAGCATACTCGGCGTAAACCTGGCGCTCCTCCGGCGGCAGTATCCTGTACGGCACATCGTCTGGCATCTTTTCATAGAATGCCGGCATCTCTATCAGGAACTTGTCAAGCTCTGCCTCCTTTACGAACCTCTGTATGCCCAGGTATATTATTACATCGGCGATGCGCTGCTTCGGCATCCCGTACTTGTCCCAGACCTCCCATATCTTCTCCATCATGTCAACTACGCGCTTGGCGCTCACGTCTGGGGGCAGGTAGCCGACGAACCAGCCTAGCTTCACGCCGTAGTACCCCTTGTTGTTCCCGCCGAGGAGCACGGCAATTCTCTTCTCTCTTCCGGGCTTTATTGCAGGGTGAGCGAGCCTTATGCACTCCATGCACTTCACGCACCTCTTCTCGTTAATTCTCAGCTCCTGCCTGACGGGATCCCAGGATATTGCGCCGCTCACGCACCCTCTCTCCAGCTCGCGCGGGTCAACCTCGCCGCGCTTGACCTTCTCCCTAAGCAGCTCCTGATCGACCTCCGGCGCGCCCTTCCACGTGCCCAGCAGCCCGAGATCTCCTCTGTTGGCTCTGGCGCAGTCAAACGGGCAGCCCGATAGCTTAGGCTTGAACTTGTAGTGGAAGTTAGGCGCCCTTATGTTCTCGTGAACTCTCGGGTCGAGGTGTAGGTCGCACCACAACTTCAGCGTATCGTAACACGCAAACTCGCAGAGCGCGGGGCCCACGCACGCGGCCAGTGCCCTAATGGCGTCGGCGCTCCCGCCGACGTCGGTGCCAAGCTCGCGCAGCTTGTCAGCCACTACCTCGGCGTACTCCTTCTTCGTGATATTTATGATCATGTTGCCTGTCTGCCCTACCACCTCCAGCAGGCCAATTGCGTACTCTCTAATTGCGTCGAGCAGCTTGCGGAACCAGTCCGTCTTGAGGAATCTGCCCGGCGTGTGGAAGACTCTCAGGTGTATCTCCTCGCCCGGCAGGCCGAGCCACGGCCTTGCAATTCTGGCCATTGTCCCCGTCAGGTACCTCGTCCTGACGGCGCTTGGTGCCCACGGGCTCTTGCCCACCACGAGACCGGCGCCGTAAACGTGCAGCGGATAGCCGGTCTTTCTCAGCTCCGTGACGTGACTGGGCCACGGACCCTTCTCAAGCTCCTTCAAGTACTGCTCGGCCAGCTCCTTCAGCTTGTCGGGCGGCGGAACCCCACGCTTTGGGGGATACGCCATGGTTACAAGTGCAGGGAGATATTAAAAATTATATTACATTTAAGAGCGTAACCCGGCCTCCCTCGACCCTGTGATTTTGTATGGCGCCATTGTAATTGTGGGCTCGAAGAATATAGCGAATGGGTGTACCATCTTGCCGAACGGCACGTAGAGCATGAGAATCTCGGCAAGCAGCACGTGCACCTTAACCATTACGTGCGCCTCGGAGATGTACCTGGCTGCCTCCATTATATTGCCGCTGAGGAGGTTTACAAGCCACGGCGTCACAGTGTGAACGTAGTCCGGGTGTATCACCGTTGTGTTTATCGTGCCTATTATGACAATTATTGTAATCAGCGTGAGTGCGAACCAGTCATCGAGGTACGAAATAGCCCTAACATCTCTCCTGCCGAGCCTCCTCGCCCAGAGAATTGCAAGCCCCGCGAGTATTATGAGGCTGAACGCCGCGCCCATGTAAACGGCCAGCTCCTTGCGCAGCTCGTACGGCACGCCCATGGCCTCCAGCTGCTCCGGCGTGATGAATAGAGCTGTGTGCCCTAGAAACAGCGTCAGGAAGATTCCCCAGTGGAACAGGAACGCGCCCCAGAAGAGCGACCTGCTGGCATACATGAGCGTGTAGAAGGTAATAATGCGCCTCACGACCTCGACGGCTCTGCTGGCAATTCCCCAGTGGTATGAAATAACGGAGACGGAGGCCAGGCTGGTCAGGCCGCCGGGGGACACCCACGTTATTATCCTGTATACAATGCCCACCACCATTACCGCGAGCGCGATGAGCCCGAGCGCACAAAATAGCGCGAGATCCAGCAGCATAAGAACGTGTTTCCCTGACGGCTTGATATATATTATTATGCTGAGTGTAGTAATTTGCGGGCTGCCAGCTGAGAGGGAAAAACTAAAACTCCTGAGCCGCGCGCGGCATGCTGCGGGAAGTTGACGTGTTAATTATTGGCGGGGGCCCCGCGGGAGTTGAAACATACCGCGCGCTCGCCGCGCTCCGCAGGAACAAGAGCCTGAAAATTGAGCTCGTGCGCAGGGAGGAGAAATCGATAGTCCCGTGCGGCATACCGTACACCGGCGTGTCAGTCCCGCTGGATCGTAACGTGATTCCCGACGCGAGGCTCGGGATCAGGGCTGCAATCGATGTCGTGACGGAGGTGGATCCAGATAGAGGAGTTGCGCGGACGGCGGGGGGCACGACCTACAAGTACAGGCACTTAGTGCTCGCCACGGGCTCCGTCAGCACGGAGCCGAGATTTGAGGGGAGCGACAGGGCAGGAATTTTCAAAGTTGTCAAGGATCTCGAGTACTTGAGGCGAATGTGGAATTACATTAGGCAGGCCCGCCGCGTGGCTGTTGTGGGCGGCGGGCCTGTGGGCATTGAATTTGCCGACGAGCTCAGGAGAATGGAGAGGGAGGTCGTGCTGATCGAGCTGATGCCGCGCCTGCTCCCGACGGCCTTCGACCCCGAATTTGGGGAGCTCGCAAGGGCGCAGCTCGTCGAGCTCGACGTGGACGTGCGTCTCGGCACGGCTGTCGTCAGGGCCCTCGGCGAGGGCAGAGTGGAGGCAGTGGAGCTGGGCGACGGGCAGAGGATTCCCGTAGACGCCGTTCTATGGGCAGCCGGCATGAGACCAGACACCGCGCTGGCAGCCGCCGCCGGCATTAAGCTTGGCCCGACGGGCGCGATTGCCGTTGACAGGCGGATGGAGACGTCGCATTCCGGCGTGTACGCCGTGGGAGACTGCGCCGAGAAGGCTCATTTCATAACGGGGAGGCCCGTGTGGTTCGGCTCGTCGTCTCTCGCGGCGCACGAGGCCAGAATTGCCGCCGGCAGTATACTTGGGCTGGAGTGGGAGGGCGGGGGCGCGCTCTGCGCGCTGATAACGGTTGTCGGCGATATTGCACTCGGCCGCGTCGGCGTGACGGAGGAGGAGGCCAGACAGGCCGGCATTAAGGTTGCTGTCGGCAAGGCGTCTGCGGTCGACAAGCACCCGCCGGAGCTCCCCGGCGCGAGAAATATCCTCGCGAAGCTGATATTTAATGCAAGCGACGGGGGGCTCATCGGCGCGGAGGTCGCCGCTGGGAAGCACGGCGGCGAGATTATCAACATTCTCGCCGCGCTCGTCCGCAGGAGGGCCACGGCGAGGGAGGTGTACCTCGGGCAGTTCGCAACTCAGCCGTGGGTCACCGCCAGCCCGATA
The DNA here is from genome assembly GCA_020833025.1 of Thermoproteaceae archaeon. Lineage (GTDB taxonomy): Archaea > Thermoproteota > Thermoprotei > Thermoproteales > Thermoproteaceae > Pyrobaculum. The sequence continues at coordinate 30,074 of JAJHRB010000005.1, forward strand.
GCGTATCCCATCATCAGGGCAGCGGAGAACGCCATTGTGACACACGGGCTCCGCTAGGCGGCATTCCTCGCAACTAAGAAACAGCTTTTTTAAAATGTGCCCCCAGGACGTCGTGTCCATGTGTCCCCTGGCCGTTTTCATGTACGTGGCAGTGGCGCTTTTCATTGCAGGCATTGCCAGAATGGCGCGCAGGTATGCCACGATGCCCATGCACTTAAGGTGGGAGCTGTACCCCGTGCCGCACGAGGTTGGCCACGAGCACGGCGGCTCGTATCTTGAATACGTCGAGTGGTGGAATAGGAAATTCCCCAAAAACAGACTGGCGGAGATCTCGGAGCTTCTCAAGGAGCTGCTATTTATAGTCAGGCTGTACAGGGGCAGGCGCACTGTCTGGTGCTTCAGCTTTCCATTTCACGGCGGGGTCTACCTGCTGCTGCTCTGGGGCGCGTCGCTGGTACTGCTTGCTGTCTCCGGCGCCCTCATCCCGGCAGATCTACACTCCGCGGTGAGCGCCGCGTCGCTGGCGCTCGGATACCTGGGCGCCGCCGCCGCAACGTTCGGCATAGCCGGCCTGACCGCGTTGAGGCTGACGAGAACAATGAGAATGTACACAACGCCCCTCGAGTACTTCAACAACACTTTCATACTCGTAGTTCTCGTGTCCGGCTTTCTCGCGGCGTCGCAGGACCCGTCGTTCTCAACGGCTGTCGCCTTCGTGAGGCACATGCTCGGAGGCCCCGCCCCCGAGCTGCCGCCCCTGGTGGCGGCGCACGTGATACTGCTCGGGCTGCTGGTAATATACATCCCGTATACGAAAATCGCTCACTTCATAGGCAAGTACTTCACGTACCACAAGGTGCTGTGGGACTCAGAGCCTCTGAGAATTGGAGGTGCCGTGAACGAGCACTTAAATAGGAAAATATTAGAAGCGCTGAGCCGCCACGAGATCACGTGGAGCGCGCCGCACATACCCCGCGGCAGGAAGTGGGCGGAGGTGGGGGCATGAGCGCCGAGAGCGTGATTAGGCTGCTCAGCCGCGAGGACGTCAAGCAGGTCGTTAAGCTTGACGTGTCAAAGCTGCTCCCGCTCGACCCGCTGCCAGACGAGCCTCCGATTGAGGAGCCGCCGGCTAAGCTCGCCGAGCTTTATGACTTCAGCCTCGACGGCCACGTCGCGGTGGGAATACCCAGGCCCAAGACAGAGGAGGAGAAGAGGAAGCTTGTCCAGGGGTTCCTCGAGGGCCTCAGGAAGCTGATAACGAGAGGCGACAACTGGACGTTCCTCCAGCCGCTGCTGCTAACGCTCGAGTTCTGCGCCAAGTGCCAGGCGTGCGCCGAGGCCTGCCCCATTTACCTGGCCAGCGGCAGGCAGGAGGTCTACAAGCCGATAGTGCGGGCCGAGGTCCTCAGGAGGATTTACAAGAGGTACTTCACGAGGCCGGGGAGGCTCTTCGGCAAGTTTGCCTCGGGCGACGTAGAGGTGAACTGGACGCTCGTCTACAGGCTGATCGAGCTGGCCTACAGGTGCACGCTGTGCAGGAGGTGCGCGCAGGCGTGCCCCATGAGCGTGGACAACGGCCTCATAAGCAGGGAGATCAGGAAAATTGCGAGCCAGGAGCTAGGCTACGCCCCCAAGGAGGTTCACGAGAAGGGCACCGTCCAGCACCTCAAGGTCGGCTCGTCAACCGGCATGACGCCCAAGGGCTTGCTAAAGACCGTGAAGTTCCTCGAGGAGTACATCCGCGAGAAGACGGGCAAGAGCATAAAGATTCCGGTGGACGAGAAGGGCGCCGACATACTACTGGTGCACAACGCCGGCGAGTTCCTCTCGTGGCCCGAGAACCCCGCGGCGTTTGCCATAATATTCGAGGAGGCCGGTATGAGCTGGACAATGTCGAGCGAGCCCTTAGGCTATGACATCGTCAACTACGGGGCGTGGTATGACGACGTGCAGCTGGCTAAGATAGTGCTGAGGCAGGTAGAGGTCGCGAGGAAGCTCGAGGTGAAGAAGATCGTCATAGGCGAGTGCGGCCACGCAACAAAGGCTCTGATCGTCGTGGCCGACAGAGTACTGCCGAAGGAGCTCAACATCCCGAGAGAGTCTGCGCTGCCGCTGCTGGCGGAGATCGTCGAGAGAAAGAAGCTCAACCTTGATCCAACGCGCAACAACTTCCCCGTGACCCTTCACGACCCGTGCAACGTGGTAAGGCTCTCCGGCATAGTCGAGCCGCAGCGCAGGGTCCTCAGGGCAATAGCTCCGCAGTTCAGGGAGATGGAGCCGCACGGCGTGTATAACTACTGCTGCGGCGGCGGCAGTGGCTTTGCCATAATGCACTCGTACAACTTCGACCAGTGGAGGAACAAGGTGTCGGCCAGAATGAAGGTGAGGCAGATACTCAACGCCTTCCGCGACGTGCTCGACCCGTCGCGCTACCCCTTCAAGTACGTCTGCGCCCCGTGCAGCAACTGCAAGGGCGCGATCAGGGACGCCATAAGGCACTACGGCCTCTGGGAGCGCTACAGGATAAACTACGGCGGGCTCGTCGAGCTCATGGTAAACGCGATGGCAGACCTGCCGAAGCCCTACATCGACTACAGCGAGTTCCACTAGGCGCCCCCGCAAACCCTGCTCCCTTTTTCCTGTGATAGTTCAGGTCGAGATCTCCAGCGCGTGCAACGCGCGCTGCGCGTACTGCCCCGCGGCCGTGCTGCGCGGCGAGTGGGTGCCCCAGCTGATGAGCGAGCACCTCTTCAGCGTGCTGGTGCGGGAGCTACATGGCCTGCAGCCTGAGTACGTGCACCTCCAGGGGTGGGGCGAGCCACTGCTCCATCCGGAGTTCGACTCCTTTGCCGAGATGGCACTGGAGGTGTCCAGGGCCGGCGTGACCACCAATGCAACGCTTATCGACAGGCACCTCGACGCGGTCTCGGGGCTGGACCTAGTCGCCGTGACTTTCGCCGGCGCGAGGCCGGGGACTCACAATTTCTACAGGCCGGGCTGCGACTTCGACAGAGTTGTGAGCAATGTTAGACTGCTGGCAAGGAGGAGGCGCGGCAGGATGGTGGCAGTTTACATGCTCCTCGGCGACAACTACAGGGAGCTCCCGGAGTTTGTCAGCCTGGCAGCCGAGCTCGGCTTCGACGAGGTGAAGGCAAGCAACGTGAACTACCTGCCGACAGCCGAGGTCGCCGCGATGAGGGCGTTCTCCGACCTATTTGAGCCCCCGAGGCGCGACGTCGAGAGGGCGCTGGAGGAGGCCGCGGGGAGAGCGGAGAGGCTGGGGCTCTCGTTCAGGTCTGATCTCGTCGTGCCGAGCGAGCTCGCCGAGTGCCCCGAGCGGCCGACGAATGCCATATTTATCGGCGTGCGGGGCGAGGTCTCGCCGTGCGTTTACCTGAACCTCCCGACGCGCAGCGGCACCATAAGGCGCGTCTTTAACGGGAGGGAGGTGACAGTCGAGAAGGTCGTCCTCGGCAAGGTTGGCGAGAGGCCGCTGAGGGAGGTGCTCAAGAGGGCGAGAGAGTTCGCGCGGAGGTTCGAATATAGGAGATACAACCTGGATGTCGGGAACCCGGCGGAGCCCCCTCGCGCATGCCTGACGTGCTACAGGCTCTACGGGGTGTGATTATCTTTACCTTCTTTCAACCCCTCCTGAGGTTTCGTCACGCTTAAAACGGCCGGGACTTCGGGAGGCCTTATGGCGCGCAAGAACCGGCTTTACTTCCTCTTGGGGACTATCGCCCTGTAAACTAGGTCCATCAGCCCCCCGAATGTTATGTTCTTGCCGTACATCTTGTTGAGGTCCATCATTATGCTGTTTAGCGTGCCCTTGCACATTGAGCAGGGCCTGACGACGTGCTCCGCGCCCACCTTCAGAGCGCACTCGTACCACAGCCTGGCGTACTGCAGCCTGAGCGGCTTCATTTCGTCTGCCAGCATTCCCGCCTGCCCGCCGCAGCACCAGTTCAGCTGGCGGTTCTGCGGGCACTCGGCCCACCTCTTGACGACGTGGTTCATGATGAACCTGGGCTCCTCGTAGAGGTCCCCGCCCCTGCTGTACTGGCACGGGTCCTGGTACATGTAAACCTTGTCGGGGTTCTGCGAGGGGTCCAGCGCTATTGCGTTCTCCTTTATCGCCTTGACGACCAGGTGGTGTATGTGGTATGTCCTTATGCCGCGCCTCTCAAGCTCCGGCGCGACGACGTTCTTCCACGCCCTCCACCCGTGGCCGCACTCGCCGAATATTCCAACCTTGACGCCCAGCATCTCTGCCGCCTCGATGTACCTCTGCGCGCAGTGCCTCAGGATCCTCTCGTGGCTCCAGACCCCGAAGTTCGCGACCTCAGTGTTGTACGTGTTTACGGCGAACTTGACGCCGTACTCGTGCAGGAACATGATGTAGCCCTTCAGAGTCTCGGTGTTCAGGAATAAGTCCGCCGAGGAGGGCCAGAGAATGGCCTCCGGCCAGTCGGGGTCTCCCGGCGAGAGCTCGCGGACTGGCTTGCTCCCCTTGAATAATATCATTTTCTTCTTGTCGTGCCTGTAAATGCAGAACTCCGGCGACACGCCCTTCTCGCTCTCTATTTCCTTCACGAAGTACGTTATGATGTTCTCGACGGCTGCCGGCGTTATCCTCATCAGGTTGCCCGTCTCGATGAACCCGTCGATGGACATGAGGGCCCACCTGCTCGCCAGCCCTGCCTCCAGCAGCACCCCGCGGACCGCCCTCGTGATGTCCGCCTGGTCCACGCCGAAGGGACAGACGTAGCCGCAGCGCCTGCACGTCAGGCACTGCCAGTAGTAGGTGTAGAGCAGGTCGAGCGCCCTCTCGTCCGCCCGCTTCCTGCGCTTGATCACGTCACGCAGCAGCTCGGCGCGCCCGACTGGGGAGTTCCTCACGTCCCGCGTCGCCAGATATGTCGGGCACGCATCGATGCACGCGCCGCAGTGGACGCACGTGTCGACGGCAATTCTTATGTTTCTGTTGCGCGCGTATTCCTCCCTGAGCCTCCTCTCGACGTACCCGTACCTGTCAGCCGGTATGCCGCCCAAGCCCGCTGCTTTGTGTACCTTCAGCAGCAGGCTCTCGGGCGCCTTAATCGGCTTGATGTTTGACGTGTCGCCCGGCCTGAATTCGGGAACGGCGTGGCCGTGCGCCATCGTCAGCTTTGTATTCGTGCTTTTAAACGCTGTTCCACGCAGGCGAGGAAGAACGTTTATTAGAGACGCTCGGGAGGGCGGAACGTGTCTCAGCAGAAGATCGACTGGTCCTCGATGTACAAGAAGGAGGACTGGTGGGCTCTGTGGATAGGCCTCCTAGTATTTTTCCTGTGCCTTGGCGTGGTCGGCGGTGCTGACTTAATGGGCTGGGTTAACCTCGTGGCGGGGAACTGGCTTGATCCCGCCAAGTCTGTCACTGTTACCACAAAGCAGTACTCGTGGCTGCACCCAGCAGCGTCCGTCATCTTGACGTATCTGTTCATCCTCGCGATATTCACAATAGGAGCGGCGGCGATGGGGCTCAACGTAAAGAAATACATCGCGGGCTTCACGTTCATCTACTGGGTCACGTTTCTCTGCTGGTGGGTGGGCTCTTGGGCCTACGTTGCCGCCACGCCGCCTGATTGGCCCAAGCTGAAGATCCCCTGGGCGCTCTCGCTGACGCCCGAGGCGGGCTTCATCTTCGCGCTGATACTGGGTCTCCTCATCGGCAATTTCGCCAGGGGGTTCACAGAGAGGATAAAGGAGGCGGCGCGCCCCGAGTGGTACATAAAGACGGCAATAGTCCTACTGGGCACGCTGATTGGCGTCAAGGCAATAATGATAGACCCCAGAATTCTGGCGAATTATCTCTTCAGAGGCCTGTGCGCGATCGTCGAGGCGTACTTAATCTACTGGGCGCTGGTTTACGTCTTCGCGAGGAGGCTCTTCAAGTTCACGAGAGAGTGGGCGGCGCCTCTGGCGTCCGGCATCTCCGTCTGCGGCGTCTCCGCCGCCATAGCCACCGCGGCCGCAATAAAGGCGCACCCGAGAATACCCATCATGGTCTCGTCCCTCGTCATAGTGTTCGCGGTGGTCGAGCTGTTAATACTGCCGTGGTTTGCCACGTGGGTGATGGGAGAGCAGCCGCTCGTGGCGGGCGCGTGGATGGGCCTGGCGGTCAAGACTGACGGCGCTGCCGCAGCCTCTGCGGCTATGACCGAGACTCTGATCTTCGCGAAGCACCCGGAGTGGGCGCCGTACCTCAAGGGCTGGATTCTGAACGCGGGCGTCGTTACAAAAATATTCATCGATATCTTCATAGGCGTCTGGGCATTCTTACTGGCAGTGATCTGGGTCACCAGCATCGAGAGAAGGCCCGGCGAGAGGGTGAGGAAGCTGGAGATCTGGTTCAGGTTCCCGAAGTTCGTGCTGGGGTACTTTGCCACGTTCCTCATAGCAATGGCCGTCGGCTCCTGGCTCGTCTCGCAGTTTCAGGCGGCAGGCCTGTCGGCCGTTGACGCCGTTAAGAAGGCAAGTGCAGTGATGGACGGCGGCCTGGCCAAGGAGACCGACGGGTTCCTGAGGAAGTTCTTCTTCGCGCTGACGTTCTTCTCGATCGGGCTGGTTTCGGACTTCAGAGTCCTGAGGCAGGAGGGCTACGGCAAGATGGCGCTCGTCTACTTCCTGGCGCTCTTCGGCTTCATCATATGGATAGGCCTGTTCATAAGCTGGCTGTTCTTCCACGAGGTGCACTGGCTGTTCATCGAGAGGACATGAGCGGCGAGCACCAGCCCTGGCTCCCGGCAGAGACGAAGCTCATTGCAGTCTCGCTGATACTCGCGGTGGTGCTGCTAGGGCTGCTCTGGTGGATCGCGACACTGCTCATGCCGGCCGTGCCGTCAATTGTCGCGGCGCGGGACGGGCAGTACGCGAGAGCCCTGCCGCGTCTGCTTAGGAGGGAAGGCGGGAGATAGCCAAAGGGCGCGGGCAAACCCGCACTTTTTTCTACTCCCCGCCTGCACTCATTACGAACCCGAGACGCCTGTGGAGCGACGGCTCCCGCCAGCCCGCTCTTGACCATCCGGTTCCGCCCCCTCACGATCGCTGCGTACTCACACGCTGAGGCGTTCTTCTGCCGCCCCTCACCGCGGGGGCTCCCCTCGGCAGAGCCGCGGCGAGAGTCGCCGAGACTGAGGAGGACTACAGAGAGACTGTCAACCTCTTGGCCGGATCCTCGCGGATCGCCGAGAGGCCCGACGCCGTGCTTATGGCCAGGCTCGACTGGATGTTAAGGCAGAAGCAGATAAGAGCGGCGTCCCTCGCGCGGTCCCTGGCCGTGCTGTTCGAGATGTACGTAATAGCGGTCCAGCTCCTGCCCATACTTATAACTTAGTCATAATATCGCTGTCCCTCAGCCCCTCGGGCCTCTACGGATGGGGCCCCTCTCCCTCGACCCGCTGACCGTGCTAGCGGTCTCCGGCCTTACAGCCCGCTGGCGGGCGCAATATTCTATTTCGATTCCCTGAATTATTATGGCCGATCTGCGTTTCGCGATCTGCCGGCGCGTAGCCCATCGGCGGCGCCTCACGCCGTCCGCGGGGAGCTCGCGCCGCCCCCTCCGGCGAGACGTCGTGTGACCTGATTCATACGCATCCCGGCGCCCGGGCTGAAGGCGTACGCGTCCAGCTGGGCGTTGACCGACCGCTACGCGGCGATGCCGCAGGCCGGCTACTCTGCCGTTTTATCCAGTTTCCCATTTCGCGGCCGCCGGGGAGGTCGCGCTTTACGGCGTGCAGTAGTCCAAAATCTCCATATACCGGGGCTGTGGCGGCCGCGGGTCTGAAGTGTATAGAGGTGGGGCGGCTCCTTTACTGGGCTGTGTCGGCGATGTTGGTGGCGTGCTGGGCCGGAGGCAGCGTGGATTTCGACTTTGGGGGGGGGGCTGGGAGTCATGGGCCTCGACCTTCTCACGGCGCTTT
>JAJHRB010000057.1 GCA_020833025.1 Thermoproteaceae archaeon
CTTCTAACGAGGTGCACTCCCACAGACACTCATCCTCGCCGGCGATACGCCACAAAAACTTCAACGTGGGCAAAACCTCTTCCCCTAATGCCTCCACGACCTCCCCTCGCTCAACCTCCTCGCCGACACCGAAGAGCCTGAGCGCGAGCCTGGTAACCGCGGAGACCTCCCAGTCGTAGTCCAGCAACCACCGCCACTTCTTCAGCAGCTCCTCTGCCTGCTTTACCTCGCCGGAGGCCGCAAGGTGCACCAGGTACTCGCCGAGTCCGGTAGCCGCCGCCTCTAAGTACCCGGCGGTTGGCTTAAGGCGTTTCTCTGCCTCCTCCCACAGCTCCCGGGAGCCCCCAGCCCTCTCGAGAAGCTCCTTCAGGCTCTTTGCGGCGAGGGCGCGTGCCCGCAGGGCAGAACCGCAGGCGGCTAGGTAGTTGGCCCAGTCCTCCAGCCTTCTGCATGTCTCCGCTGCCCCTTCGAACTCCCCCGCCGCCTCCTCCAGCCTCCCGGCGTCTACCTCGCCCCTCTCGTTCACGGCGTGCTTCACCTTGTATATGGCCAGCTGGAACGTGAACCAAGACCTCAACTTCTCGACCACTCCCTTGGCTCCCTTGGCGTCTCTGGCTACGCTCCGCGCCGCCACCCACTCGGCGAAATCTACATCGCTTTTCAGCTTCTCCGGGCTTGCCGTTGCCTCGTCCAGCGCCCTCCTCACATCCTCCGCCTCCCCGGCGAGGCCGCCCAGGCCGCAGTGCCTCTGCACGTCCGGCGCCAAGTCGTCGTGTTCCAGCGCCGCGGCCAGCACATAGGCCTTAGCCGCAGCGCCGAGCGGGCCGCGCCCCTTGAGCTCGCCGTACAGCCGGCACATATCAGCCACGGCGGCCTTGCGGAAATTCCGGATGCACCCTGGGTGTTTTGTCAGCAGGTTCGAGTAGGCGCGGACGGCCTCCACTAGAGGCCAGAGACGGCCCGTCTCGTGCAGGCGGTCCTTGAGCTGTTGCAGCGCGTCGTAGATGTACCGCACGGTCACCGGATCCAGCGTCTCCAGCTCTGAGGCGGCGGCCAGCAGATGGACGTATCTGTGGGGTGCCCTCTCGCCGAGAGGCCTCAGCGCGGCCAGGACAGGCAAGACGGCCTTCGGACTGGCCACCCTTTGCACCGCGGAAAGCGTTGCGTCTAGCAGCAGGTCGGCCGTTTTTTCGTCCACCTCGGCCCCGGCGGCCAGCGCGGCCAGGCCCAGGGCATACAAGGCCTCGGGCAGCGTGAAGCCTCGCTGCGTCGGCACTGGCGCGCACGAGCAGCCTGAGGCATACAAGGCCTCGGGTCGCGTGAACCCCCTTTCTTTCCACCTCGCCGTTAAGTCCTCCGCTATCTTCCTCGCGGCGTTTACGGTCTCCGCGCCTGCGAGGGGGGAGAGGGCGCTTAGCGTCTCCCTGATTTTCCGAATCTGCGAAGGATCACTAGCGTACCGCCCCTCGATGTAGTACGGAAACCTAACTGCGAGTGCTGAAAGCGGTGGTATCTCGCCGTCTGCCGCCAGGTACGCGTCCACGGCGCAGGGCTCCAGGGCATCGCCCAGGGCCTTCGCGGCGTCCTCCGGCAACTGCTCCCTCCGGGGCAACGCAGGATGTCCGGCCAGCGCGAAGCCGGCGATTAGGGCCGCCCTCCGCCAGCATCGCTTGGCCTCCTCGCCCTTGAAGATGGCGGCGAGCCTCCTGCCGACGAAGGCCAGCAGAGAGCTCCCCAGCCCACTCTCCCTCTCTGGGACGCCCAGCTCGGCGAGTATTTTGCCTCCCTCTTTCAGCACCTCGCGGCGGGCCCAGTCTAGCGCATCTATCAACTCGCCCAGGGCCTCCCTGTATTGCTCCCTCACCCCCTCGCCGTTTATGCCGGCGAGATCCTCCAGCGTCTCCTTCACGAGGTCCTCGTGGGGCTGGGCGAGCCAGCTGGCTGCCGGCTCCAGCGCGTCTTCCTTAAGCGACTCCAGGCTGGCGCCCTCCAGCTCCTCCGGCCTTAGGAGGCGCCAAATCCCCCAGCCGCTCACACCCTTCGCGACGTATGCCACCCCCGCCGGCACGGGGCCGAAGACGACGTGGAGGAGAAGCGGCGCGGCGGCCTTCCTCGCCAAGTCGCCGCTGCCCCTAAGCAGCACGTGCCAGATGTAGTGGGCGAAGAAGAGCTTCGTGTCTTTCTTCGACGCCTCCACGGCCCTCTCCACGTCTCCCACAATGCACCCGTTGTCTCTCAGCCAGAGGCCGGCGTATCTGGCGGCCAGCGTGTACCCGCCGTTGAACTCGGCGATTTTCTCCGCCAGCCCCCCTATCTTCCCCTTCGGCGTCTCTCTGCAACGGGAGTACTCGTAAATGACCTCAGTCAGGAACTCCTCCTCTCTAAGGTCTAGGGGGAGGGCGTATCTCTCAGCTCTCCTCTTCACCGCCTTGTCCAGCACGTCGTAGAGGTCGTCTGGCAGAACCGCCAGCACCAGGCCTCGCCCCCTGTTTTTCTCGGCGAATTCCAACAACTCCTCAAGCGTGACAGACGCCGCGGAGACCGCCTCCCGTGTAGTTTCGGGATACGCGCCGGGCTCTATGTAGAACTCAAGAGGGGACGGGTCGAAGACGGCAAGCAACCGCCTCTCCCCAACGGCGTTTAATACGTTATTCAACGCCACTTGCTGGCCCCTCTGCATCTTCTGGATCCTCGCCGCGTGGTCCGCCAAGCCTTCCAAGAGGGCCCGCCAGGTCGCATAGGCCGCCAAGGTGGATTTCCCAACCCCCTTAGGCCCCCTCAATATCACCATGCCGTTTGAGGCAAGTCTCCTCAGCACCTCCGCAGCCGCCTCCTCAAACCGGCCAGCCCTAACCAGCCGAAACGTCCCCTCAGTCACGTTAACCACCAGCGTGCCGCCCTCCACGCGGAAGTTGTCGTAGAGCTTGCCGGCCCCCACCTCCTCCACAGAGAGGACGTTGATGGGGAATCCCCACCTCTCTTCCCACTTCTCTTTCACCTCAGCCAGCCGCTTCTTGACCTCCTCAAGCTCCTTCTCAACCTCTGTCAGCTTGTTCTCCACCTCCCGTCTTATGGCCTCCTCTACCTTCTCCAGCTCCCCCCTCTTTACGTACTGGGCGAGTTGTCTGCCGAGCTCCTCCTTGGTGACCAGCTCGCCTCTGGCCATGGCGGCCAGGTTTTTGACTAGGGCCTTGAAGGTCTGCACGTCCACGCCCCACTCAAACGCCACCTGATCCACAAGCGCCTCGAAGCGCTCGTCGTCTATGTAGGGCTCGGCCCTCACGGCGCCTATGGCGAGCCTGGCAAAGCCCGCCGCCACTTTATCTCTATCTCTCCTGCCGAGCCAGCCCTCCAGCAGTCTCTTTATGAAGTCTTTGATGCTCCCCCTTATAGGCACGTCGAATCTCCTCACCAAGCCCTCTGAGAGGCTGGCGTCGCCAAGGAGCAGGCCGCATATCGCGGCGGTTAAGACCGCGCCCACGCCGATAAACTCGCCGAGGGCGGCGGACACGGCGTAAATCGGGAACCTCTTCGCGGCGCCCGCGATGAGCTCTCTAAGCCCGACGGCGCCGTGACTCAGCCCGAGCAAGACATCTCTCCCCCTTCTCAGCTCTTCCAGCTCACCCGGTCTCAGCAGCTTTGTGGAGACGCCCTCTCCCAGTCTCTCGTGCCTCACCTTGGCCACCTCTAAGAGCTCACTCCCCGCGCGCCCCCTGGCGGCACCTCTGTAGTACTCCGGCAGATAGAGGATGTGCACATCAAAGCCTCCGCCCGGCCCCTCTCCCAGCCTCTCTTTCAGCAGGAGGGCATCGATAGAGCTCTCCACAGCAACCGCTACGCGCGCCGGCCCGGCAGACCTCAGGCTGTTGACGAGCTGCTCGGGCGAGGAGAAGGGTTGAACCCCGTCAAGCCTCCCCGCGAGACCGGGATAGGCATAAGCCCTGTCCACAGCCCCATCGCCCAGCAGCTTGGCCAAAACGCGCCCGCGGGAGGAGCCCTGCGGGACGAGGATAAAGACGCCGCGGCGGCCCCTCACGAAGTCCCTCACGCGGGGGTAAGCCTCCTCTACGACACGCTCATAAAGCTCAGACACCGGCCAAGCCGCACGGCGGCGTTTTAAGCCTTACTAGTGTCAGCTTCTCCCGCCTCGCTCTTGTAATGTGCCGGGCGATACCCCAGGCGCGATGCGCTGGGATCAAGCCGGAGCGCTGGAGACGCCCACGGCTCCCCCGGGGCCGGCAAGATAGAGGACGCGGCCCGGCTAAAGCCTCCCCGCCAGCCTCGCGAGGAGGCGCGCGTGCTGCCTCAGCGCGGCGTAAAGGCCGTGCAGGTCCTCCCAGCCCAGCACCCCCAGGCGGCTCTTAATTCGCGCGAACGAGCCCCTGAGCCTCGGCTCGACGAGCCTCAGCGCCCGCTCCGCCCTCGCCTCGTCGCTCACGATCAGCCACAGCTGCTCGCAGCGCCACATGTCGTAGGCGTGCGCGAGCCTGGCGAGCGCCTTGTCAACCTCGCCGCTCAGCTCCACCTCGAATGCCTTCAGCGGCGCGTGCCCCTCGGCGTCCCTCCACACGACGTCCAGCCTGTAGAGGCCGTCCGGCGTGGGCTCCTCCCTGCCCGCCACGAATCCGAGCCACTCCCCCAGCTCCAGCAGCTCCCTGACCAGCTCGTCGTGGGAGGGGCGGGTCTCGCCGGGCGGGCGGCCCGCCCTGCCCCGCGCGGCCTTGACCCTCAGCACGAACTCCCTCCCCCTGCCGGCGTAGTGGTTGAAGCGGCCGCCGCAGTTCCTGCATGCGTAGTGGACGACGTGGTAGCCCATTCTCGGCATGTCCCACTCCCTGACCTTTTCGACATTCTCGGAGCCGCAGTGGGGGCACTTCATAACGATGGCGACCTAGGCGGTCTAAATTCTATTGACGCCGCCGCTCTTGCGGGCGCGCCACGCCTACTCCTCTTCTTCTTCCTCTTCTACCTCGACCTCTGGCGGCCTCGCGGCCTCGTTCAGCCACCTGCTCCACTCCACCAGCGCCTTGTATTCGTCTTCCGTGACTCCGAGGACCCCCAGCAGCTCCTTTGCCATCTCGCGGCCGCGCTCGCCGATGGCCCTCGCCGCGGCGGCGTTGAGGTCAGAATCCTTAAGGTACTCATCGAGAAACGCCCACAGCTTGCAGTCCAGCAGCCCCCGCGGCACTGGCAGCATGCCAACAAAGACGGACTGGTGACGGTAATACCCGCCGCGCACGACCCGCGCCCACAGCTTGACGAGGGCCCTCGCGAGGTCCGAGTTGAGGTAAACCAGCAGTCTCAGCGCCCTCCTTGGGTCCTTCTCGGCGATGAAGTACACCGTGTGGTCTGGGACTATAAGTCTCTGCACTCTCCTGCCGCACAGGTCGACGTCGGCGCGGGCGGGTATGCACGCAACCTCAAGGTGCTTGGCTATTTCCTGCCACACCACGCGGTATCCCTCGAACTTGTCCCGCGAGACCCTGAACACAGCCCACGGGGGCAGATCTGGCCTGTAGTCGTCCCTACCGACGAGCCTCTCGAGCACCTGAGTAAAGTGCCGGGTCGCAAGCGGCGCGCCAGGCACTTTCAGGCCAGCGACGTGGTACCGGACGGCGCTGCACGTACACGAGCTACTGCTACGCTTGCACTGGAACTCCAGGCCCACTTGCAGGACTTCGCGCCCCGCGGCGTCGGCAACTCTGAGGCACGCGTCAACGCCGCACGGCCTCACGCGCTGCACGCTGAAGCCCGCACCCCGAAGTCTCTGCTCGACGTTCCGGATGTAGGCATTAATTCCGTTGCATGCAAGCGGCGGCGCGAGATCCGCCTCGTACACCACCACACCTCCGCTCGCGCCAGCCCTAACGCCCCGCCCCAGAAGGCCGAGGAGCTCCAGCACTCTCCGCTGGTCGGGATCCCACAGCGGCTCTAGAGTGTCCGCGTCGTGCGGGAAGATGACGAATTCCTCCCGCGCGTAGCTGTAGGGGCCTACGCCCCTCCCGCGCACGAACGGGTGCACCAGGAACTCCTCCACCTCGACGACACGCCCGCCCTCCAGCCTCAGCCTGACGGTGCCGCGGTCCGTGTCGCAGCCCTCAAGCTTGCCGATATACTGCTCGTTCAGCGAGGTCTTAACGCCCATCATGACCTCGTAGATGTCGCCGAGCCGCTGTCCGCTCGCGACTATCTTCTGCACCGCGCGCCTCACCTCAGGCGGCGCGAGGACCCACGGCGACCTCCTCGCGTCGGGGTAGTTGGTGCCGGCGTAGAGCGGGAGCGCCTCCTGCTCGAGCTCGAAGTCCTCGCGGCCGCCGCCTGTGTTGTAAACCGTCACGCGGGCCTTGTGGCCCCGCGGCGGCGGGGACTTCCTCACGGCAATCACCAGCGGGTAGTTGACGGCGTCGAGAAACAGCGGGATCGGGTAGAGGCTGTAGTCGACCAGCCTGAGTATTGTGAGTCTCAGCAGCTCCTCCCTCATCCTGCCGGCGTACGTGGCCCTCGCGACCTGTGACGTTATCACGTACGCCAGCACGCCCCCCTCGCGCAGGAGCTCGAGACCCCTCTGCACGAACGCTATGGAGTAGTCGATCTGCTCCGCGAACGGCACCACCGTTTTCTTGAACCCGGGGTTGAAGGCGCAGCCCCTCCCGACCCAGCGGTAGTTCTTTGTGACATATGCACGCACGCCGGGCTCCAGCCTGTGTACTCTGACCCAGGGCGGGTTCCCTATCACGTAGCTGCACCTCCCGAGGAGATCCCGGACCGCCAGCGTGTTCTTTATCGCTGCGATGACCCTGCTGTTCCCGCTCTCGAGAATCCTCCTCACGGCGCCGTAAAGCCTCTCGAGGTCCTGCCTCACGAGGTCCGGCCTCACCCCGCACCGCCTCGCGATGTCCTCTGCGAGCTCCCCGACGTCACCGCCCCTCTCGGCCAGCCTCACGGTCTCGTCGAGCACCTCAAGCGGCCCCACGCTGCCGCAGTGGGGCACCTCGATGCGGTCAGCCCCGATGGCCCGCTGGAGGGCCGGGACGTCAATTCTGAGCACCTTGTAGTAGAGCGACTCGCTGTTCCTCACCCTTGCGAGACTGTCCGCCCAGTAGACCTGCACCCTTCGCGGCACGTAAGTGCCGCCCCTCCTCGCCATCTCCTCTGAGATCGTCACTATTACGTTGAGCCTTGCCATCTCGACGGCAAACGGGTTGATATCTATCCCCACGACGTTCTCCTCGATGAACTTAGCTATGTCGCCCGGAGGCCTGTCGCCGAGCGCGCCAAATATCCTCCTTATCACCGCGACGAGAAACGAGCCGGAGCCGCACGCTGGGTCGAGAATTACGGTATCCCGCTCGCCATGTTTCCACCTCTCGTAGAGCTGGCGTATTGCACGCGCGTCGAGTCCCGCCGCGTCGAGGACCTCGTTGACGAGCCTGTCGCTCGTGTAGAACTCGCCGATGCACCTCCTCACCTCCCGCGGCAGGATGTTCTGATAGACCTCCCTGAACGCGTCAAACGTCACGCCGAAGAGGTCCAGGCTGGCTATCACATCGAGGAGCGCGTCGATGCTCTGCTGGAGGCGCTGCCCCAATTTGTGGGGCAGTGCCGGATCGTGTAGTGCGTCGAAAACCCACTCGAAGACGTTGGGCTCGAAGACGTTGTATTCCATTTCGCGTACTGCATTCTCGAAGTCTCTGACGTTGGCGGCGGCTCTCCCAAGCTTCGCGAGCGTGATGGCCCTTATGGCAAGGTTCAAGTACGTCTCCACGGCGAACAGGAACAGCCACTCGTCGCTGCGGTCTCTAACCTGCAGCTGAAGACTGCCCGCCAGTCCCCTGAGGGCGTCCCAGCCCTCCTTAGAGATGTTTATGAAGGAGGCGTGGAGCCCCCTCCACGTCTCGAAGAGCTGGAGCACGCGCGCGGACACCTGCGTGCCCCTGTTGTCACTGTACCACCTGAGCGTTTCATAGAGCGCCTTTATGACGACGTGAGAGAGCCTGCCCGCCATGCCCCTACACGCCGAGCACCTCCACGAGGTCCTCGGGCCTCACGACGGGCACCTTGCCCGCGCAGAACTTGGCGAGCGCCGCGGCCATCACTTCGCCCAGGCTGCCCCTCGTCTTTGGCTCTGGGGCGCCTCCCCTCTCGAGCACGTAATACTCTGCCTCCGTTCCGTTAGTGACAACCCCGTAGACTATGTTGAGCCACGGCGCCATCGACGCCAAGTCGCGCATGTACTGGTGCAGCTGTGCCCTGCCATCGTCAAGGCGGCTCCCCGGCGCCTCCACCTCTATCACCAGGTTGCCCAGCCTTATGTCGGGCCTCCTGCGGGCCCTCAAGTGCCTGCCTATCATCGGCCGCAGGGCGTGCTCCACCACGCCCCGCTTGCAGTACCTCAGCAGCTCGTGCACGAGCGCGCCGGCGATCGCCGCCACGAGCTCGTCATGAGAGCGAATATGGCCCCGCTCGATTGCTCCCTCGACGTCGGAGAAAGACTTGTAGGAGTGCATGCAACAGCCCCGGCGCGCAACAATAAGCATTCATCACTTACTGCTCAGTATTGCGGTGTAGCGCCAGAAGTTTGTCCGCACACCCCCGCAGCGCGGGCCCGCGCGTGTTAACTTTTCGCCGGCTGTTAAATTGCCGGCGCGCATTAAATTGCCGCCGAGCGTTAAATCCCCGCCGAATATTAAATGGCTGGTGCGCGCCGCGCTCACGGCCGGCGCTCCAGCGCTGCTATCAGGTCGTACAGGGTGTAGACGGTGGCGCGGACGAAGAGGTCCTCCGCCGCCGCGCCCATTTCCCTCCACCCCTCCAGCACCCCCGCGC
>JAJHRB010000059.1 GCA_020833025.1 Thermoproteaceae archaeon
CCTTCCCCGGCGTGGAGCCCGTCAAGCCGCACATAACGCTCGTGAGGCTGAGGAGGCCCGTCATGGCGAGCGTGAGGTACAGGAGGTTCGTCGTCGTGCTGGGCCCCGCGGTGCTGCTGCCGAGCGAGTCGAGGCCGAGGTACATAGCGCTGAGGGCGGAGCCCCACGGCGAGCTCGCGGCGCTCAGGGCGCTCCTGGTGGCGGCCCTCGGAAATGCAGTGGAGGAGAGGCACGCCGGCTTCAAGCCGCACATGTCGCTCTACGCGGTCAGGATCAAGCGGCCGTCCCGCGAGGACCTCGGGCCGGCTCTCGACGAGGCATCAAAGTATGTCGGCGTGTCCTTCGAGGTCAGGGAGGTTCACCTAATTGACGCCGCCGGCGGCCTCTACACGCCGGTCTACACTATACAGCTCGCCGACTAGCGCTCGTTTGTTTCAGCCCCTCTTGAGATTTTACTCTGTCTAATACGAGGCGAGACACCAGCCGAGCCGCCAGATTTTTCAAAACTGGCAGGCTCTTTTCGCGTGGATCCCCTCTCCCTGCTCCAGCAGCGCGCGTCAAGGCTCGGCAATCCCGGCGAGAGAGTTGAAATGTACCTGGCAGCCGCTAGGTGGTTCTGGGAGGAGGGCATGAGGCTTCTCGAGAGAGGCGATGCCAGGCAGGCGTCGGAAAAGCTGTGGAACGCCGTGGTCCAGTCCGTTAAGGCTTACGCAGAGTCCGTCGGCGCGCCCCACGACAGCCACAGACTGATATGGGCCGTCGTGAGGAGGCTGGCGAGGGAGAACGCAGAAATCTTGACTCTCTTTGCCGCCGCCGAGCAGCTCCACATAAACTTCTACGAGGGCCACTTAGAGAGGGGCGACGTGGAGCACCTGGCAGGGAGGGCGAGGCAAATCATTGAATACATAGAGAGGCTGCTCGGCAAAGCGAAAGGGCCCTAGGTCTTGCTCTTTAAAAGGCAAGTGCAAGTGTTGTTATGGAGGCATAAGTGACAAAGACGTTGTTACATGCAGCTTGAAGACTTCGAGAATGTTAAGATGTGCGTATTCTGGGGGGAGACAAATTAAGGCGCTCATAGACTCGATTGTTAGGCGTGACGCCGGCGTGCTGCCATAGGGTATGCCATCCCAGAAATATGGAATTCACGACATATACTATTGCGCCGAGGCGCGAGCTCGAGAGGCGCGGCATCAACGTCGACGAGCTGGTATCTCGGTTGCTCGTGGATGAGGAGGGCGGGAGGGTCAGGGTGAGAGAGTGGGTGAGGAGGCTCCTCGAGGCCTCCTCCGAGTGCACCCGGCGCGGCTAGGCCTCGAGGAGCGCGCACTCGACCCGGCGCCTGAGCCTCTTGTGCACTACACAGAGGTCGTCGCGCGACGGCAGCCTGTCCGTCGCGATCCTGTAGCCCATCAGGTAAGCCCTGTAGAGCGGGTGGAGGGGCTCTCTGGCGGACATCGGCACGACGCACATGGTCTCCAGGTCGTAAACTGCCGGGCCCGAGTTGTTCCTGGCTATGTACACCGCGGACTCCTCGCCGCGTATCTCGAGCAGCATTGTCGCCGGCCTCTCCGGCTCCGGGCTGCCTGCAACGCGCGTGTACGCGAGCACGACGAGCCCCACGTCGCACGTGGTGATCCCCAGGCCCAGCTTCAGCACGCGCTGGAGGGCCAGCACGTCTCCCTCCCCCGCCCGCTGCAGCACCGCGAGGAGCTTGCGGGCGAGCTCCCTCACGCCCAGCACCCCCCGCCTTGCCTGCACGATGTATGTGTAGACGGCCTCAACGACCTCGAGCCTGCCGAACTTGCTCCAGCCGCGAATTGCGCGCTCCAGGCCCTCCTCCGACTGCCCGAGTATCACGGCCGACGTGAGGTATTTGGGCTCCTCAAGGACTGCAGGGTCTGTAATCGGGCCGTAGCGGTCGAAGTGGTCTATCCAGCCGAGCGCCCCCACGCGAGGCGGGAGCCGGCGGCAGAAAAGCCTGAAAAAGCTTATAACGCGGGGCGGGAGCCCGAGCCCGTGCCCGCCAGCGGCATCGCGTACTGCCACCGCGGCGAGAGCGGCGCCGGAGGGCGTGCAGGCGCGCGGGCATGGTCTGTCTAGAGCCGTTCACCCCCGATGAGTTTTACAGCTGGTACCGCCACCTAGGGAGGCTGAGGCTCTTCTGGGCCAAGCCCCTCCTGGAGCTCCTGCCTCTGTACAGCGTGTCGGGCGGCTGCGTGATGAAGGCCAGGTGGGCCTCCCACAGGCCGAGAATAGAGGAGGCGTACATAGTGGTGCTGAGGCGGGTCAAGGGCGCGGACTTCCTGCTCTCGCTGCGCGGAACGAAAATTCTAATAACGCCGGGCGAGATAGAAAAGGAGCTCTACCAGCTCAGGGGCGCGATTCACGTGTTCTCCACCTTGAGACCGTGCGCCTCCGGCATTCACGCAGAGAGGCTGCCGGCGGGACATCCCGAGCCCGGCCCCGATCACATCGTCATAGCGTCGGGCTCGGACGCGAAGTACGTCATTTACCTCAACCGCTGGAACTTCAACATAGACTACCTCTGGGCGCCCTCGGCAGAGTACATCAGGAGTGCGATTGAGGGCGCGCTCTGCGAGGCCAGGAGGCTCGGGGGGAGGTACGTGACTGCCGCTTTCGGCGGCGAGCCGCCCGACACAGGCCCCTACCGGCCGGACTACAGCTACAACGTGTACAAGCTCGCGTTCTAGCGCCGCCTCGCGACGTAAATGTAAATCGCGCCGAGGGCCCTCTCCTTGAATGCCAGCAGCTCGGCGCGCGAGCTGACCAGCACTCTCAGCCAGGAGTTGGGAGGCGACGAGGATACCGCCAGCGCTATCTTAGCGTACTCCCGGCACCCGCGCCCAGGCGCCAGCGCGCAGGCAAGGACAGGCATTGCGTACCTCGCGTAGAGCTCGACGAGCCGCCCAATTACTCTGCTCTCCGGCCTCCCGATTGAAACCACTGCCTGATACTCCGCTACCCTGCCGAACTCCTCCACTGCCCGCTCCATGTCTGAGACTGCGTGGAGCGAGTAGCCCGCTATCACGGCGTCAAAGCTCCTGTCCCTGAACGGCAGCATCTCAAGGACCCCGGCAACCCTGTCTCCCGCCACGCGATTCGCGCGGAGCATTTCCGGCGTCGCGTCCAGCGCCACGACGTACGCGGGCCGCCTTAAGTGGAGCGCCATGTTCCCGGGGCCCGCCCCGGCATCGAGGACTCTGAGAGGCGGCCTGCGCGCGAGCGCGTACATGAGCGCGACTGCCTCCCTCCTCCATCTGTCCACGAAGCCCAGCGTGACTGCGACGTTTGCCCTCTCGTAAATTCGCGCGATTCTCTCGTACGCTCCCCTCAGCGCGCCGCGCGGCCCCGCAGCGCGAATCATTAATAACTGCCGCCCGCGCGCGCTCATGACAGTGATCTTTCTACCCCCGCCGAGACTCCGCGGCGCGGTCAGCGTGGAAGAGGCGCTGGCGCGCAGGAGGTCCGTGCGCGACTTCAGCGACGAGCCGCTGGCGCTCGAGGAGCTCTCGCAACTGCTCTGGGCGGCCTACGGCGTGTCGGACCCCCGCAGCGGCTTTAGAACGGCGCCGAGCGCGGGCGCTCTGTACCCGCTCGAGGTGTACGCGGTCGTCGGCGAGCGGGGAGCGGTGGGGGCGGGCGGCTTCGTGCAGGCGGGAGTCTACCACTACGACGCGCGCGCCCACGCGGTGGAGCTGAGGAGGCCCGGGGACGCGAGGGCGGGGCTGTACCGCGCATCGCTCGAGCAGCCGTGGGTCCTGAGGGCTCCCGTCTCCATAGTCTTCACGGCGGTCTACGAGAGGACGGCGGCCGTCTACGGCGAGCGAGGGCGCGTGAGGTACGTGCACGCAGACCTCGGGCACGCCGCGCAGAACGTCTACCTGCAGGCCGCGGCGCTCGGCCTCGGGACTGTCGCCGTAGGGGCCTTCAGAGATGAGGAGGTCAGGGAGGTGCTGGGGCTCCCGCGCGGCGAGACTCCCGTTTACATAATGCCCGTGGGGAGGCCCCTGTCGCCGTACAGGCAGCCGGCGGAGGGGGAGCTGGAGGAGTACTTCGAGGCTCACAGGAGGCGCGCTAGGGCCGCCGCGCGCTGAGCCTCTTTATCAGCGCGTAGTAACTCAGCGCGACGCTGACTACCTGCCGCACCTCGACGTACTCGTCAGGAGCGTGCGCTACCTCGGCGGGGCCCGGCCCGTAGGCCACTGCCGGCACGCCGGCCCTGGTAAAGAACCTCAAGTCGAGGCCGCCCATGCAGACAGTCCTCCTGGGCCTCCTCCCAGTGACTTCCTTGACGGCGCGCGAGAGAGCCTCCACGAGCGGGTGGTCCGGCTCGATGACAGAGGGCTCGCACCTGTTGAGCACTCTGACCTCCACGGCGTGCGGGATCTCCCCCGCCGCGCCTCTCACGAACTCGACGAACTCCCGCTCGACCCCCTCTAGGCTCTCCTCCGGTATTACCCTCCTGTCGACGGAGAACGCAAAGTAGCCCGGCACCACGTTCACCTTCACGGACCCCCTGACCTCGCCGCCGGCGCTCACGGTCGGCGAGGCGCCGCGCGGGTCGTCATACTCGTACCTGCTCCTCCTCGACGCGATCGCCGCGGCGTACTCCCTCAGCCTGCACGCCAAGTAGGCCGCACCCTCGAAGGCGTTCAGGCCGAGCCATGGAGTGGAGCCGTGGGCCTGCCTCCCGCGTACCTCCACCATGAACCAGACGAGGCCTCTGTGCCCGATCCATATCCTGTCCTCCCCCGAGCCCTCGGCAATTACAACCCACGGGGCCTTCACCATGCCGGACCTCACGAGATAGCCGGCGCCGGTCTCGCCCCCGGTCTCCTCGTCTGGAACGAGGGACACCTCGAAGCCCTGCAGCCCCTCGCGCGCCGCTCTCTCGGCGGCGAGCATTATCGACGTGAGGCCTCCCTTCATGTCAACAGCGCCACGCCCGTAGAGCCTGCCGTTGACGTACCGCGGCTCGAAGGGCCCCGTCACCCTCCAGCCCTCCGGGGGGCCCGGCGGCACCACGTCGTAGTGCCCGTTGAAGTGAATTCTGGGCTCGCCGGACCTCGCGACGAGTATTAGCCTCGGGCGGTCGGCGCACTCCGGGCACCTCGCTGCCACCTCCGCCCTCGGCACCTCGACGACTTCAGTGTCCATGCCGAGCGACTTGAAGAACCTCTCGGCGAGGTCGACGAGCTCGGCGTACCTCTCGCCCGGGGGGTTTACCGTTGGGATGGACACCAGCCTGCTGAGCAGCTCCACGGCCCTTGACTCCACGCCGCCGCGCTCGCAAGTCTTTTTAAGCGGGAGTGCTGCCGCCCCGTGAGAGTCAGGGTGAGGCTCTTCGCGGCGCTCTGCGACTTGGCGGGAGCTCACGAGGTAGAGGTCGAGGCCCCGGAGGGGGCCACGGTCAACAGGCTCGTCGACCTCCTGGACGCCAAGTTCGGCGGCTTCAGGGCTGAGCTGGCGGGCGGGGGCCCCGCCTACGTCGTGCTGGTCAACGGGAGGGCCGTCGGCTGGCCGGAGTCCGACGCCGAGCTGAGAGATGGAGACACCGTCGCCTTCGTGCCGCTAATTGAGGGGGGATAGGCGGCCGTGAGGCCTGCGGAGAGGTACAGCAGGCAGCTCCCGCTAGTCGGCGAGGAGGGGCAGCGGAGGCTCCGCGGCACCGCCGTCGCGGTGTTCGGGCTCGGGGGCCTCGGCGCGCTCGCAGCCAGGTACATAGCTGGCGGCGGCTTCGGGAGAGTGATGCTCGTTGACTACGACGTCGTGTCAGTCTCGGACCTCCACAGGCAGGTGCTCTACACGACAGACGACGTGGGGAGGCCGAAGGTCAGCGCCGCCGCGAGGCTCCTGAGGTCTGTGAACCCCGAGGTCGAGGTGGTGGAGGTGAACGAGCGCGTGAACGTAGATCTGGCAGACAGGGTGCTGAGAGATGCCGACATGGTCATCGACGCGCTGGACAACTGGGAGTCGAGACTCGCCGTCAACGCCGCGGCCGTAAGGCGCGGCAGGGTGCTCGTCCACGGCGCGGCGCAGGAGTGGTACGGCCACGTCACGACAGTCGTGCCGCGCCGCACGCCGTGTCTCGAGGAGCTGTTCGGCAGGGCCGGGCGCGCCAGGCGTGCCTCAGGGCCTCGCGCCGTGCTGGGCCCCGCCGCCGGCGTAGTCGCGTCGCTGATGGCCCTCGAGGCGTTCAACGCGGCGCTCGGCGCGCCGCGCCTGGCGGGCAGACTGCTCCTGGCGGACCTTAAGCGCATGACATTCAGCGTGCTTGACATCGCCAGGGACCCGGGCTGCCCCGTCTGCGGCGGCGCGCGGTGAGAGCCGCTACGTGCCGCCTGGCTGGCGCCCCCCCAGCCCCTCCACCACCTGCCTGGCGTAGGCCAGCAGCCACTTGACCTCCTCAACGTCGTCCTTAATGTCGTCAATGCCGTACTTCGCCTCATGGAAGCCCCAGATGTGAATGTCGTAGGCGAGCGTCCACGCGGCCCTTATCCTCGCCTCGCCCAGCCTCCTCGCGAGGGTTCTGGCGGCCCTGCCGAGAAGCCACGCGAACCATCTGCCGCTCCTTCTCGCCTCGCCGGCCTCGGGAGTGCCCAGCGCCTCAGCCAGCGCCTTTATGGACTCCTCTGCCGCCTTGTATGCCTTCTCGGACGCCTGCACGGCATCCCCTCTGGCGGCATGCTCCTCCGCCTCCCTTATGTACCTCTCAGCGAGCTCGAGCCTCGCCCTGACAATTACGGAGGGGTCCACGTCGCGAATCGCGCTTGCCACTAGGTCGATGATGTCAATGCCCCTGGACCTGATCTCCCTGGCGAGAGCCTCCGGGATCTCCACGCACGCCACGCGCGGCTGCGCGGGCGGGCTTATTAGCGCTGGCCCGGCAGCGCGCCGGCAGCCTCGAGAAGCGCGGCGAGCGCCTCCCTGCTGACGTAGTCGACTCTGACGTAGTAGAGCGGGCCGCCAGGCGCCAGGTCCTCCAGCGCCTCGACGAGGGCGCTCTCCTTGCCCCTGACCGCGCCCCTGGCTATCTCGAGCGCGCGCCTCAAGGCGTCGGCGCCGCGCACGACGACGTAGCCGTCGCAGCGCTGCCCGTCGAGCAGCGCGTCGTAGCAGACGTGCGCGTGCGAGGGGCCCTCCCCCGACTCGAGCACCCTGTCGTAGAACCTCACGGCGTCCGGCGCCCTCTCGCTGTCAACTTCCGGCGAGATCTCGACCTCGAGGACGCGCGCCATCTGGTGGTCGAGCACGGTCACGCGGGCGGACCCCCCGGGCAGGCCCTCCGTCACCACGGCAATCGCCCTCGACGGGGCTCCCGAGAGCGCGTAAAGCGACGACCTCGCGCCGCCGTAGAGGCTCTCGAGGACCAGCCCGCCGCCAGTATCGCGCACGCTGAGGAGCGTCACCGGCGGGAGGCCGGACGCTACTAGGCACGCCCGCCTGCCGCACGTGAGGTCGCTAACCCAGTCGTGCCGGAATCTCTCGCGCAGCGGCTCGCCGAGCTCGGCGCACACGCGCGACAGCACGGCGTCGAGACTCCCGTCGTAAGTCCCGCGGAGCGGTACGAGCGCGGAGCCCATCCTCCCGACGGAGCCCATCGCGTAGAAGGCGGCGCTCACGTAGTACCCCAGGCGCTCCCTCGCCCTCACGACCGCGATGCCCCCGGCGCTGAGCGAGGCGAGCAGCTCGTCGGCCGGAGTTCCCATTTGCGGGGTGACTCGCGCCCAGAAAAGGCTTGCGCCCGGCTCACGCCCGGGAGTCCAGAGCGCCGGACGCAGGGGTCCTGGCGGGCGGCTCAGCTAAGTGCTAGCGCCCGGGCGCCTCCTGACGCGCATGAGCAGGGCGGCGGCAAGCGCTATAACAAGCGCCGCGGCGCACGCGGCGACGACGTGCACCACCGGGAGGCCTGTGGCCGGCGTTATTCCCGGCACGACAACGGTCACGTTCTTCACGTCGCCCGCCCTCAGCGTGACGTCGGCAGCGCCCGTCTTGTCGTACGTCGTGTAGACCGTTATCCTGTAAGTGCCCTCGAGCAGCTCGGCCTCTCTCGGCGGCGACGGGAACTCCTGCGCCACCGGGCCCTCCACCCTCACCAGCGTGACGTACCTTTCAATCGGCTTCTTCTCCTCGTCCACCGCGACCACGCTCAGCCTCGCCGTCGGCACGCGCACCTCGACAGCCCTCGCCTCGCCAACGCCGACTGTCACGTCCTGCCTGAACTCCCTGCCCAGCGCGACGGCCCTCACCGCGTACGCCCTCCCGCCGAGGACCTCGACGTCTGGCAGCGAGCCCCTGCCTGCCGCAACGCCGACTATCTCGACAGGCCAGTCGTCCCTAACCCTGCCGAAGCCGTCGACAACGCGCGCCTGGATTCTCGCCGTTGGTACCACCAGCGTGACCGCGGCCTCCGCCGCGACGAACCTCGTCTCGTTGGCAAAGCCTAAACCCGGCGCGGCGACTCTTGCGACGTACTCCCTTCCGGCAACCAGCTCTGCCGCGACCTTGCCCCTCCCCCGGGCGACGCCGGCTATCTCCACGTCCCAGTCGCGGCGCGCCTCCATGCCGCACCTCGGGCA
>JAJHRB010000060.1 GCA_020833025.1 Thermoproteaceae archaeon
AGAGTTGGGGTTTTTGCGGTTGGCGGCGGCGGGATTGGGGGCTGTGGCTACGGCGGCTGTTGTGGTGGCTGTGTTGGCGTGGCGTAGGGCGGGGAGGGGCTCGGCGGGGGGCGTGGAGGTGTGTGGGTGATATGGCGCGTGGTGGGCTTTTGTTTGAGGGGGCTTCGCTGGGTGGGAGGTACGTTGTGCGGAGGAGGCTGGGGGAGGGGGGCATGGCTATCGTCTGGCTTGTGGAGGATAAATCTGGCAGGCCTTATGCGGTGAAGGAGCCTATTATAAAGGGGGTTGAGGAGCGGGAGGCTTTGCGTAATGTGAGGTTTGTTGAGCATGAGGGGAGGATGCTCTCTATGATTTCTCACCCGAACGTCTGCAGCCTCTACGGCCAGTACAAGGCGAAGCACGGCAAGCTGGAGTCCGTCATCGTTGTGCTTGAGTACATGGACGGGGGGTCTTTGAGGTGCTTGAGGGAGCCCCTTTCGCCGGGAGAGTTGAAAGACGTGCTGTTGCAGATATTGGGAGGTCTGGCGGCGGTGCACGGCGCGGGGATTATACACAGGGATATTAAGCCTAGCAACCTCATGAAGAAGGGCGGCGTGGTGAAGCTGATCGACTTCGGGACTTCGATTTCCCGCTTCCAGTCGGCTCAGGAGGTCGTGGCATCGCCGGGGGGCTACACGGCCCCTGAGCAGTTGCGGGGGCTTAACTTGTTTCAGAACGACGTGTGGTCCGTGGGCGCTACCGTGCTCTACCTCGCCACTAAGAAACACCCGTGCCAGTTTATGAGAAACTACGACTGCTCGGCGTCGAGAGCCCCGGGAGAGGTCGAGCTGAAGTTGCCCGACTTGGGGGACGATTTGCTGAATAGGTTTGCGGCTAAGGCGCTGGCTCCCGACTACTCCCAGCGCTTCGCCGACGCTGGGGAGGCCTTGGCGTTTCTGACCGGCAGAGTTGCTGAGCGAAGGGGGCTCACCCTCATGATTAAGGCGAGGGCCGTGTCCGTGCAAGGCGGCACCCTCTACATCGGCCGGACAGACAAGGAGGAGATGGACTTGAAAGTCGAGGGCGAGCTCCTGTATATATACGACCCCGACAAGTACATATCCCGGCGCCATTTGGAGCTGGCAGAGATACAGGGCAAGTGGTACATGAGAGACCTGGGCAGTACGAACAAGACGGCCGTGTACCGCGGGGGCAAGTGGCATCTCGTGTGGCGCGGGAGGGGGGCCACGTCGCGGTGGTTCGAGCTGAATGACGGCGACGTCATCGCGCTGGGCTACGATGAGGAGAAGGGGGCCTACATCCTCATCACTGTGAGACTATGATTAGGGCGGTGCTCTACGCGCTAGAGCGTCTCTGGGCTGGAGAGGTGCGCCCGGGATCCGCCTGGGTTGACTGCAGCGAGTTGCTTGAGTTGGGGGTCGTCCGCAGGGCGTGGGGGTGTAGGGGCGCGAGGGCCGTGGGGGGCGTGTACAGCCACAGGGGGCCGCGGAGGAATAACGAAGACGCGAGTCTTGCGGCCATAGCGCCGGAGCATTTCGCCGCAGTGGCTGTGGCAGACGGGGTTGGGGGGCTTAGAGCGGGGGAGGTTGCAAGCTACAGGGCAATTTGCGTCGTGTTAAAGAGCTTGGCGGAGGCTGCTGGACGGCTAGGCGTGTTTTCTCAGAGGTGGTTTGAGGAGCTGTTTAATAATGCGCACGAAGAGACGGTTAAGTCGGCAGGAGGCGGCGCCACTACTCTCTCCATTGCCGTGTACGACCTCAACGCGCATATTCTACACGTGGCTAACGTCGGCGATAGCGTTGTGTATTTAACTCCCGACGTGTTAGGCGGCTCTGCGGAGGGGTACAGGTTGCTCACAACAGAGCTGGACGAGACTTATAATGCCAGTGGGCGTTTTGTGACTCAGGCCCTTGGTCATAAGACGTACCGAGGGCCGCATTACAAGTGGTATAGTCTAGGGGGTTACGAGGATGTGCTTAAGGTAATAATTGCAGCCAGCGACGGAGTAGACGACTTTATAGACCGGGCGCTCTATAGCGAGCTGCCGAGGAGGTTTAGGGAGTGCAAAAGTGCCGGCAGCTTGGCCAAGCTGCTTGTCTGCTCGGCTGTGGCGCGGGGGGGTAGGGACAACGCCACAGCGGCTGTGTTGGCTATTTTGCCGACAGGAACCTGAGGCTTAAGACCTGGGCCACGGTGATCACGTCGCCGTGTTTGAGGGGCTGGGGGTTAAGCCCCTTTATAGGCCTACCGTTGAGCCACGTGCCGTTTTTTGAGCCCACGTCCTGTATGTAAAATCTCCTCCTCTCGGCGTATATTGCAAAGTGATTGCGGCTAATGTACCTAGCTATTTCTCGCGGGACTCCTAGCTTTAAGAAAAACTCTCTGCCGAAAACTGCGTACGGCCTGTTTATCTCCACTACGTAGTTGTTCGGCAGCTGGAGGCGATAGGAGGGAAGGGCGCGGGGGCGCGCCGCGAGTCTTACGCGGTAACGCAACAGGGTGTAGGCAGCTGCCGCGACCGCGGTGGCTGGCACTAGGTAAACTAGGTAGAGCTGCCAGAGTGTGGGCGCGGCGATCTGTATTGAATATACATATGGCTGTTCGTTAAAGGTTATGTAAACTCTATACACCCCCTCGGCGGTATTAGGAGGTAAATACCAGAGTAATTGCGGGCCGGGGCTTTTTACATTTATCGTCTTCTCCAGCACCACGGCTCCCGTGGCCGCATCTATTACTTTGATGTGTGCCGTGCCTGGTTCTGAGAAGTACACGTAGACTGTATCACCAGGAGCGAAGTTTAATTTAACTAGGCCAAATTGATCTGTAACTACAGGAGCTGCCAGCATGAAGGCCGCAGAGAGGAGTAGAAAGATGCAGATACAATACATGAATGCTTATATTTTGAAGCCTTAATAAATCTTAATGCTAAATGTTGATGTCTCTGCCAGCCGAGAGGGCGAGTATGTAGATGTTGAGGTGAAACTCTCCGCACCGGTGGCAAGAGTTCCCGGCCCGCGCGTCCCCATGGCGTTCGTGCTGCTGATAGACAGCTCCAAGTCCATGGGGGAGTTTGACAAGCTGGCGCAGGCCGTAGATGTGGCTAGAAGACTTATAGAGAACATGGGCGCAGACGACGTTGTGGCCGTCTATACATTTGACGAGAAGGTAAGGGTAGTCATCCCACTTATGCCTGCCGAGAGGGCGAGAGAGAAAATGGAAAAGCTTAATAAGGTCAAGGCAGGCACTTACACTTTACTTTATCAAGCCTTAGTGAAGGCTATTGAAGACCTGAGATTTGGGCCGAAGACTTTTTTCGGCAGACGGGAGTCTCTCGAGAATTACATAAAGCGTGTTATTGTTATTACAGACGGCGAGCCCTGGCCCTACTACACGGAGGAGCACTGGTACGAGGCGCTGGGAAGGTCTGCGGCTTCCTATAAGATCTCTATCACGGCTGTGGGAGTGGGATATGACTACAACGAGAAGATTTTGTATAAACTCGCGTCGGCCTCTGGCGGCACTTGGTACCACGTATCTAAGCTGAGCGACGTCTCTGAGATTTTACTCAGAGAACTAAAGAGGGCTAAGGACGTGGTAGCGAGAAGGCCTGTGGTGAGAATAAAGACTGAGGCGGATATTATAGAGACTAGAAAACTCGGCCAAACGATAGCTTCGCTAGGCGCTGTGAGTGAGGTGGAGCTTGAAGATATCTCTGCGGGGGATGTGGTTAGCGTGGTGTTTAGGCTTAAGCCAAAGGGCCCCTTCAGTGCAGAGGTCATTGTGGTGACAGAAGAGGGAGAGGTCAAGCGGCAAATCGCAGAGGAAAATATAGGTGGTGATAGAACTGCCACCTTGAATTTTGAGCTTGCTGGCGAGCTGAAGAAACTCGTAGAGGGCGGAGTGATTCAAGTGGAAGTTCTTCAAGCTTACTCTGAGGAGGAGGGCGTGCCAGAGCACTACAGAGAGAAGGCCAGAAGAGTCTTAGAAAAACTGCAGACTGGCGAATCTAAAGAACTAGTACACGAGGCGACAACAATAACATACCCCGGCCTTATGCAGGAGGCAGTGGGCGGGGAGGAGAGAACGGGAACTGTCAGCCATCCACCTCCGCTGGCGGCAGGAGAGTGCGAGATCACTTGCATAGAGACTGGAAAGTCAATGCGCGTTCCCCTACCCGCCAAATTGGGGAGGAGGGAGCTAGCCTCAATTTTGCCGTCTGACAAGGTAGATTATATATCCCGGAAACACCTAGAAATCTTTACGAGGGGCGGAGAGGTGTATATTAAAGATGCAGGTAGTACAAATGGAATTTTTATCGGCGGAGAGCGGATATTCGAGGCAAAGATAAGTCCAGATGTGGATATAGTCTTGGCAAATGTGGTAACTATTAAAATTAAATGCAGCGTGTAAAACATGAGCGAACCTACCAACATGACCGCCGAGACAGTTGCGCAGCCTGTATCTCTCGAGCCGAAGCCCCTCCCACAAGTGACGGGGACGGAGACTAGGCGGGTTAGGGAAACGAGCGCGCCGAAGTACGTGCTCGTGGATAAAAGCGGGCGTTACAGGCTGTGGACAGACCAATATGCAGAGTACGGCCGGCAAGATTTTCTCGACCTTAAAGCGGCCGAATGTATCTCTAGGCGTCACTTCGCCCTTAAGTATGAGGGAGGTGTGCTGTATATTGCAGACCTAGGCAGTAAAAATGGTACAAAAGTCAACGGAGTAGACATCAGAGACAGCGGCTGGATCCCGCTGAAGCCGGGCGATGTCGTGGAGGTGGCTGACGTCATAGCTTTCGAGGTGGTGGAGAATACATAATATCGGCCAAAAAATTTTTAAAAACTAAGGCAATAACATACATGTTGCGACAGGTTGTATTACTGACCGCGCTGCTCCTCCTGTCTGCAATCGCGGTTGCGCAGCAAATGGAAAGAATTGTATTGGACGCGGCGCCGGGACCCGGACCTTTTGGAGAGTTTCCCGTGTGGATAATAGACATGTCATATAGAGAGAGGCACGAGCTTTATCTCGGCGAGAGTTTCTATCTTGTCTTTGACTTGAAAAAATTCGGCGGGAAGTTGTATGTAGAGATTCGCGAGGGCGGCGTCTTAATAGCGTCAGGCACCGTAGAGGGGGGTCATGTATACGGGTACTCTATGAAAATTATAGAGCCCATATACGAGGGTAGGCAGTACACCTACACCGTGTCTGTATGGGACGCCGATACGCGAGCGTTTCTGGGCTCTGCCTCTGCTGGCTACGTGGAAAAATACTGTCCAGACGCGCAGATCTCGGACGTCTCGTGGGACGGCTTCGTCTACGGGAAGTTGGCAACGGTGAGGGTGGCTGTGAGGAACTTGGGCGAGCGGGGCTGGACGTACACGGTGGAGGCGTGGACGGAGGGCGGCTCGGCGGAGCGGGGGTCTGCCTCGCTAACGGTGCCTGCGGGGGGCGGCGCAACGGCCACTCTCAGCCTGCCGGTTACCAGCTTCAAGTCTCACAGCGACACGCTGGTGGTGAGAGTGTCGTGCGCGGGGGGCAGGAAGTACGTGGACAGGAGGTATTCCATAAGCGTGACTCCGCCGAGGCCGGGGCCCTTCGAGATCTTCGCATCTCCGTCTCCGGTGGAGGCCAGGCTGGGGCAGGAGACCTCCTTCGCAGTGAGCTTGAAGAACTTGGGCTACGACGCCGAGCTGTTGTCCCTGTCGCTTTCTGAGGGGCAGTACTCGGCCGACCTGCCGGGGAGGGTGCCTGCGGGGTCTTCCGCGTCTGCGCAGGTGAGGTTTACGCCGACTAAGGCCGGGGAGTACTCCGTGACGCTGAGGCTGAGGTACAAGTCGCCGGTGACGGGGGAGACATATGAGGACTCGGCGTCTCTGTCCGTCAGAGTCTACGCGCGGCTGTCTGTGGCCGTCCGGGACCACATGGGGCGGCCTGTGTCCGTCACGCCTACTATAGACGGGAGGCAGACGTCGGAGCTGTGGGCGCTCCCCGGCCGCCACGAGGTGTCGGTCCCCGGCGAGGTGTCGGTGTCCTCCAGCGAGAAGCTGGTCTTCTCCAGGTGGTCCACGGGCCAGCACACAGCATCCGTGACGGTCGACGTGGACGGCAACGTGCAGGTGGAGGCCGTGTACGACCGGATGTACAAAATAACGCTGGACTTGAGGCCGGCTCTGCCCTACGGCGAGGATTGGGCGAGGGAGGGCGACAGCTACAGCAAGGACGTGCCTAGGTACGTCCCCGCTGGCGAGGGGTCGCAGTGGGTTCTGGACGCCCTCTACGTGGACGGCCGGCAAGTCCCCTCCGTCACCTTCACCGTGTCGGGGCCCGCGTCTGTGAGCGCCTCCTGGGCCAAGGAGCACAGAGTGGTGGTGGACTGCGGCCAGGTGGCGTGTCTGGGCAAGAACAGCTCGCTGAAGCAGTGGGTTAGGGAGGGCAGTAAGTTCTCCGTCGACCTCGCGCCGTATGTAGACGCGGGCACGCGGGAGCGCTGGCGTCTGGAGGGACAGCAGAGGGTGGAGTTCACCGTGGAGAGGCCGGCCACAATTACGCCGAGGTACGTGAGGCAGTACCTAATAAACTTCGGCTTCAAGGTCAGGACGGCCTCCGGCGTTGAGACGGCCGTGGTTCTGCAGAGCGAGTGGATAGACGCGGGGGCTTCCGTGACCGTAACGCCGGAGAGGCTGAAGCCTCAGGAGGCTCCCGGCGTCTCCTACCGCCTGGCCGGCATAGAGATCGATGGCCAGCCGGGCTCCCCCACCTTCACGGTGTCTAGGCCCCACGACGTGTATGTGTGGTGGGACAAGTACTTCTACGTCAACGTGTCGACCCCCGTGGGCTCGGCCAGCGGCTCTGGGTGGTACCCCGCCGGCTCCACGGCCAGGGTGGAGGTGGACAGGACAGTCAGCGGCTTCCTCGTCGAGGACGTCTTCAGGAAGTGGGTAGACGACAGGGGCAGGGAGTACAGAAACGCGGTGGTCATCCTCACCGTGGACCGGCCCGTCGTGATGTACGCCGTCTGGGACAAGGACTACACCAAGGCCCTCGCCCTGGCTGGCGGCCTCTCTGCCTCCGGCGTGGTGGCGTGGAGGCGCAGGGAGGTCATAGACACTATCTTGACTCTCACGAGGAGGCTGGGCACCAAGAGCAAGAGACCTTCCGGCGAGTCTGGTGAAATAGAGCTGATAGAGTATGACGAGACGAAGACCCGGACAGGGAAGGGGGCGGAAAAGGGAAAGCAAACAAAAAAGACGTAGCTCACTTCCCCACTCTAAATATCAGCTCAATAGCCTTTGTTTTTCCGTTTTGACTTGCATTTTTAGTGAACGGCCATCTCTCAGGGCGCCAGGAGGCTGGGCCCCCTGGGCCTGCGCAGACTGGGACGCTGCGGCTACGTGGATGTCCGGGGGCTTGCCGTCAGGGAGGGGCTGCCAGACGTGGAGAGACTAGTGAGGGAGGCGGAGAGGGCGGCCGGAGACCGGCTGGCCTCGCGCTAGTGTATCCTCTTCAGCCTCTCGATGAGCTGCCTCACGTCCTCCACGGCGTATTTCACCTCCTCTGGCGGCGTCCAGCCCTCGTAGAAGTTCTGGCGCAGGGAGTTTGCCGTGCGCCAGAGCCTTCTCAGCTCTCTGTCCTCGCCTGCTATTTCGCTCGCAAACCGTCAGAGGTCGCCGTGGCTCTCTAGCTCCCTCCCGGCCCCGGCCGTCACGGCCTTCATGACCCGCGCTTCCCGCGCCTTCCCGGGGGCCTGGATGTAGTCGACTCTCGCGAGGAGCTCCCCGGCCTCGCGCAGGAGCCTCTCCGCGAGCCTGAGGTGGAACTCTGCGCGCTCGCGCGGGTCGAGGCCGCGCGGCGCCAGCGCTAGCCTGCCGAGATGCACTAATGCAATTGCCGGGGCGCGCCGCGGTAGAGCTCTTGACCGCGGCGGAAATGCTTAAAAGAGTGCGGGGAGGCCCGCCAAGAGGGCCCGGAATCTCAAAAGAAGGATTGAAAGATGGCGGCAGAGACGGAGAGAGGCGCGGCGGAGGGAGCGAAAAACGGCAGCCAGAGCAGAGGGGCGCTAGCAGAATCGGCAAGTTCAAGCGCGCGAGCGAGCCCAGGAGGGTCGGCAAGCTCGTCCGGGCGGGCGCCCGGCGCAATGGCCGTTAGGGTCAGAGTCAGGCTCAGGTCGAGCGGGGGCGAGGTCGTCACGGTCGCCCTCGCAAGCTCCGGGTACGAGGCCGAGGAGCCCGAGATCGTCCTCCCGGTCCGGGTGGCCGAGAGGCTCGGCCTCTACCCGAGGCTCCCGGCGGGCTCTGAGGTCAGGGAGTACAGGGGCGTGGGGGGCGCGGTCGTCAGCGCCTTCCTGGTGAGGGAGCCTGTCAGCGTGAGCGTCCTGGCGGGCGACAGAGAGGTAGGCCCGGCGGCCGCGACGGCAGTCATCACGCCCGGGGAGGACGAGGTGATATTGAGCGACAGGCTGATCGACGCGCTGGGGATCGTGCTGCTGAGGCCAGGCGAGGGGGTCTGGAGGCTCGCCGACGAGGAGCTGCTCAGGAGGAGCGAGCGGCCGGAGAGGTGG
>JAJHRB010000006.1 GCA_020833025.1 Thermoproteaceae archaeon
ATCAGCTGCAGCTCTATCTTAACAGTGTCGGGAACGCGAATTGTCATCAGGCGCCTGAGCACTCTCTCGGAGGCCTCTATGTCTATGAGCCGCTTGGATATCCTGAGCTCCCAGTGGTCGAAGGTGTGGTACCCCTGTCCCGAGGGCGCCCTCCTGACGGTCACCGTCAGGCGGCGCGTCGGGAGCGGTATTGGCCCGCTGACCCCGACGCCCATCTTCCTAGCCAGCTCCACTATCTCCCTTGCAACCCTGTCGACGTCTGCCGGGTTGGTGCCGTAGAGCCTGATTCTGACCTTCCTGCGCGCTGCAAGCGCCATGACTGCCCCTGTCCCGGGCTTAAAAAATGCTGTCGGGGTGACGCATTCCTTTCAACTGCCGAGGGCCAGGTCGCCCGCTACGTCTTGGCGGCTTGCGCCTGTAACTGCTGCTCCAGGATCCAGACGGGCGCGGATAGAATGGCGACATACCCGCCGAAGGCCTGCACGAGAGTTTTGCTCTCCTCGACCTCGCGCGGCACGACCTCTATCCTCGCGCCGCGCCTCTCCGCGAGCATCGCGACCTCCAGCACGGCATCCTCGCCCAGCTCCTCGGCGACGATAACGACGTCCGCAATGCCCATCTCGAGCGCTCTCAAGGCCCTCTCCCTGCCGTGAACTATATAGTCGCTCTTCTTCACGGCGTAGTACATCACCCTGTCCATTGTCTCCTTGGCGCGCACGTACTCGCTCTCCCTCAAGTGCTCTCGCGCGTTCCTGATTGCCTCGATGACGCCGTACTCGTTGGCGCAGCAAGCCGGGACTACCGCTAACACGAGCCCCTTGAGGCGGTAGTCGAGACCACCCGCCTCGAGGAACTCCTCCTTCGTGGGGCCGGGCCCTGCCACAATAATTCCCTTCAGCGACGGCATGTGCAGGAAGATCTTGTTTGCCTCCTCGGCGACGAGCTTGTAGAACGTCTCGGCGAGGTGCTCGATCTGTCTCTTGAATCTATTGGCCGACTGCCCGCCCGCGTGGTGCTTTCCCGGGACGAAGAACTCAACGGTCTTCACGACCTCCCACCTGCTCCCCCGCAGCAGCGCTATCACGGCCTCGCCCCGCTCTATTACAACTATGCCGTAAGCCGCGCCGGCGTGCAGCTGGTCTTCGAGGATCTCCGTGTGGAACGCCGTGTCGCAGATGTACTTGAATGTGTATATCGGCTGCGGCGGCACAATGACGTAGTACACCCAGTCGTAACTCCCGGGGCTCTCCATGTGAAAGCCGGCAAACAGCGCCATGCCGCTCTCCGGCGCCTTTGCCTCTCCCTTGAGGTTATTTACTATTCTCTCCAGCGCGTCTTGAACGTGAGTCCGCGTCGTCTTGTCCTTTATGTTAGACGCCGTGGCCCACTCCGACCGCAAGAAGCTCAGCACGTCCGGAATGGGCCTCTCGGTGTTGATGTACAGCGTTATGAGCGTCGTCGCGTAGCCTCTGAACTTCTTCAGCAGATTGATAAACGCCCTGAGCTCTACCGGCCTCTTTATGTAGTAAACTCCATTAGGCGGCCTGTTAAGGTGCATGCAGCTGCAATCGCGCGCTAGGTTTTATATCTACACTCTCACTTGTCGAGTGCCTGCTCACAGCCGTATCACGACGTCTGCCGCCTCCTCGAACTCGCCCAAGTGTGACGTCACGATTATCACGGGCACGACTGACGCGAGCTCTCTCACAAGCTCGACTACCCTCCTTCTGTGCTCTTCGTCTAGGTGCTCCGTCGGCTCGTCGAACAGCATGAAGGGCACTCTCCCTAGGAGGGCCCTGGCAAGCGCCACTCTCAGCGAGAGCGCGAGCAGGTTCTGCTCTCCCACCGAGAGCAGGCCGTGGTCTATGTGGCCAGCCTGCGTGTGTACTCTCACGACGTAGCGCCCATCGCTCTCGACAAGGCTTACGGACTTGAACGATTCCTTGTGCCTCAGCTTCAGAAACACGGCGTTTAGCTCCTCCGTCACTACTCTCAAGAGCATCTGGCGTGCCAAGGGCTTTAGCTCCGCCAGCGCCGACCGCAAGTCTCTCGCTGCAGCGAGACTCCTGTCAAGTCTCTGCGCCTCGGCCCTCTTCTCCTCGAGCTCTCTGAGCACGCCCTCGAGCTCGCGGCCGAGCTCCTCGCTCTGGCGCCTCAACTCGGCAACTAGAGATCTCACAGACAGGTACTCCTCGTACCCGGCCTTGAGTGCAGCGAAGCGGGCCTCGGCCTCCCCAAGCCTCTCCTGCACGTCCCTGAGCTCGCGCTCCACGAGCGCCAGCCTCTTGCCAATTTCTCCTGCCCTCCTCTCGGCCTCTTCCTTTCTCGCCCTTGCCAACTCCAGCCGCTCCCTCGCGTCGCGCTCCCTGCTCAGCAGCGCGAGTAAGTAGGCCCTCCTGGACTCGACCTCCCTTTTCCTCCGGTAAAGCGCCTCGAGCTCCGCGAGCCTCCTCCTCGCAGACTCCACGTCCACACCGGCGTACTCCCTGTACAGCTGGTACTTCCTGTCGAGCTCTTCCAGCCTCCTCTCCTCGCCGCGCAGCGCCTCTAGCCGCTCCGAGAGGCGCCTCAGCTCCTCCTCCAGCGTCGCCACCTCGGCCTCGTGCCTCTTTATGGTCTCGCCCGAGAGCGGGGACCCGCAGATCGGGCAGCGGCCGCCCTCGGCGCGCCGTGCCAGCCTTATCACGTCCCTGAGAAGCTCGAGTCTCGACTTCACGACCGCGTGCGCGGCACTCACCTCCTCGACCCTCCTCCTGACCTCCGCCAGCAGGGCGGGGTCGTAGCTCCTGATCTCGGGCGGAATTCTCTCGGCCAGCGACACGAGCCTCTTGAGCTCCTGATACTGCGCCTCCACGTCCTCAATCTCGGGGAGCGACTTCAGCTCGTCCGCCGCCCTGGCGATCTCTGCCAGCTCGCCCTCCACTGCCCTGAGATCTCTGTCCGCGTCGAGCACCGCTCTCGCGCACTCCTCTGCCTCCCTCTCAAGCGCCTCTCTCTCCTTGGCCAGAGACGCGAAGCGCTCTCTGAGCTCGACGTATGCCCGCTCGGCGCTCCTGTACTCAGACTCGATGCCCTGCATCTCCGCGAGCCTTCTCTCCGCCTCCGCGAGCCTCTCCGCCAGCGCCTTTATTCTCTCGCGGAGTTGCGCGGCTCTGCGCTCCAGCTCTTCAACCCTCCCCCCTGCCCGCTCGCGCCTTGCCCTCAACTCTCCTAGCGCGTCCCTCAAGATCTCGTCCAGCTTGTCAAACACGTCGAGGCGGAGCACGCGGTCTAAGTACTCCGGCTCCTGCAAGATTTTCCTGAGCTCCCCCTGCCTCACGTACAGCAGATTGCGGTACTCCTCAATGCCGAGGCCCAGCATGGATGTCACCGCGCTCGTTACCTCCGCGTCGCCCCTAGCGACAACGCCGCCGTTCACCGACAGGTAAGTTCCGGAGGACACGCTGCCGCTATCGCTGAACCTCCTCACCACGAGGACCTGGCTGCCGGCATACTCGATCTGCAGCCTCACCTCGCCGGCAGGAGTCCCGCGCCTGAGGTACGCGGACCACCTGCTGCCGACGCGCCTCACCCACTGCGAGCCGAAGAGCGCGACGGACACAGCCTCCATTATGGATGTCTTGCCCGAGCCGTTGGGCCCGTGTATGAAGTTAACCCCCTCCCCGAACCTGAGGGCAGCGTGGGAGTGCGCCTTGAAGTTCAAAAGCTCGAGCCCCCGGATCACGCGCGCTGCTCGTAGAGCGCCCTCATTATCAGTCTGTAGGCCCCCTCTCTATTGCCGTCCCGCAGTAGCTCCATGGCCTTTATGACAGTCTCGGCGTATCCGCCGAGCCTCTCCCTCACCAGGCGCCAGAGCTCCTCGTACGCCGCGCCGCCCCTCGCGCCCGGCTCGCGCCGCGGCGCGGACTTGTAGACGGCGTCAACGTAGAGCGCCCTCGAGAACGCCGACGCTATCTGCCCCGCCCTCACGCCGCCATCCGGGGCCCCCCATATCTCGATCCGTATCACCGCGCCGTCCCTGTCAAACGCCCTCACAGACTCGTCTATCGCGCGCAGCAGATCCTCCCTATCGCGCACGAAGAGCCTGAGCCTGTACATCGGGCGCCTCGCGGGCAGCGGAATCGACTTGACCGACACGCCCCTCCCGGCGATATCCAGCAAGACGGCGCCCTTCTGCGCCGCGCTCTGGACTCTCTCGAACCTCCCCGCGTAATTCCACGTCTCGAACTCGCCGGCGTCCCACAGCTCTAGCGAGCCGGCCCAAACCGCGCCCACCGGGTGCGTGAGCATGTGGTCGTGCACGTGGCCGGCCGCAATGTGCAAGTAGCGCACGCCGCGGAACACCTCTGCCGGCATGGTGTACTCATCCGCCTCGGCTGGATACCTAGCCCTCACGCCCTCGATTGCCTGGTGTATTGCCAGCACGCAGTTGGGAGGCGCCTTCTGGAGGGCCCTCTTGTACTCGCCGGCGTAGGCCCTCGGCGTGGCGCACGCGCCGAACACGTGAACGCCGCCTGCGTCCGCAGCCTCCCAGCACAGCAGCCTTATCACGCCGAGCCTGTCAAGGAGGCTCAGCACTGTGTCGTGCGGGCCGCACCGCTGGGCCTGGCAGTCTCCTGCCTCTGCCCTGTACCTCACGTAACTGAAGTCGTGATTTCCGCCCACGACGTAGATCGGCACGCCGATCTCTCTGACGGCCTCGACGAACCTCACGACGGACCTCACGGGAGGCCTTCTCGAGTCAAACAGGTCTCCTGTGATGAGCACTGCGTCTGCCCCCCTCCCAAGCCTGACGGCATCCTCAAGCGCCCTGTAGTAGTCCTCCTCGCGCGCTTGCAGCTGGTACTGCGCGCGCCCGAGGTGGGCGTCTGAGATGTGGAGGATTTTCACGGGCGCCAGCGTCACGAGTGCCTTATTACCTCCACTGCCTCCTCAAGCGCCTTGTAGATGTGAGCGCACGGCCTCCCCGCGCCGCAGGCGTTGCACACGGGCCTCCCGTTGTCTATGACCACGGCGACCTCCCTATCCCCGTCGAGGAGCGTCACCACCACGCGCCCCCCCTCGCGCGCCTTTCTAAGCGTCTTCAGCCTCGCGGCGGTGATTGTGATGTCCGGAGTTGGCAGCGAGCTGTAAAGCCTGCGCCACAGCTGCACCGCGCCGAGGGCCTTGCTCGGCCTCCACGCCGCGTCGAGGTCTATGTCCGCGCCGCCGTAATCGAGCGTCCTGTCTCTCAGCTTGATGACAGTGGGCACTCTGACCACCGGGCCCAGCACGACTGCCTCGCCCACGTCAAGCCCGGGCAGGTTCTCGAGGAACTCCTGCGCCAAGAGCTCGCTGCTATCTCTGATCGCCTCCTGGTCCTTTGGATTTATTACACGCATTATTACCTGGCTCTGGCACTGGCTCATTATGTCGGCGTCCACCTTGCTGGGCCTCTGGCTCACTACGACCAGGTACACCCCGAACTTCCGACCCTCGAATGCCACTCTGCTTAGTATCTCGTAAGACTTTGTCCGCCTCAGCGCCTTCGGGGGCGCGAATCTGTGCGCCTCCTCCACGAAAACGACGACGGGCCACGGTATCTTGGCCCCCCGGAGCGACCTCACGTGCCGCACCCTCGCGCTGAAGACCCGCGAGAGTAAGTGGTACACGACGTAGTCCTGAACCTCCTCGTTAACGCCGGCGAGGTTGACTATGGTCACGTCCGCGAGGACCCGGGACAGCGGCGTTGACCTCGACGAGAACACGCCAAGCCTCCTCAGCCTCCTCAGGTACGTCAGGGCGCTGAATATTGCGTGCCGGTCCCTTCTCGCGAGCTGCATCAAGTCATCCCTCACGAAGTCCGAGGCGGCCCCCAGCTGGTGGAGTAGCTTGTTGAGCGCTGCCTCGCCCCGCAGCGCCGTCCGAAGCACGCCCTGCATGAACGAGAGGCCGGCTGGCCTGCCGAGAGTCTCGCGCGCCTTGCGCGCGCACGCCCACGCCAGGTATATCGCGTACCTTATCTTCTTGGCTCCGGCGGGCACCCCGGCGGCGTTTGCAATTGCGTCGGGGTCGCTGTCGAGCACGCCTATTCTGTACGTGACGTCGCCGGCGTGCTGCCTCGAGACTCTAACCACAATCGCGGAGAACGGGCCGAGTCTGTGCACGCTGTCCCGGATTGGCACGTACTCGCCGTGCGGGTCTACCACGACGACCTTTGCGCCCCTCTTGACCAGCTCCTCTACAAGCACCACGGAGAACCACGTCTTGCCGCTGCCTGTTGCCGCTATGACTGCCACGTGGCGCTTTATGCCGTTAACGTCCAGGCATATCTCGATATCCCTGCTGACAAGCCTCCCGACGCAGAGACCGCGCTC
Source organism: Thermoproteaceae archaeon (assembly GCA_020833025.1). Classification (GTDB taxonomy): domain Archaea; phylum Thermoproteota; class Thermoprotei; order Thermoproteales; family Thermoproteaceae; genus Pyrobaculum. Next base: position 6,357 of record JAJHRB010000006.1, read on the forward strand.
CACCTTGAAAATCTCGCGCAGCTCCGCGTCCTCGGCCGCGTAAACGGGGGCCCCCACTCTCGGCGGGTATTTCGGCTGTCTGAGCTCGCCGTCATGCACGTACCCGAGGACCCTGACCCTCGCAATTTGAACCTCCAGGATGTTGCTCGCAACCTCCCTGATCACGCTATACAGAGACATATCTCTCTTGGCCGAGTAGGGGCTCCTGAAAATCCTCACCACCTGGCCGAGCAGCCTCACATTGAGGTACTCATTGGCGTGGCTGTCGTACTCCACGTGCTCGACCGTGACGTAATCGTACAGGCTGACGGGTCTCTCTGGGTCGAGCGTTGCGATGAACTCAAGCGGCGAGCTCGCCGATATTACATAGCCAATTCTCATGCACTCACGGGCCCAATGCCATCCTGACCCTCCTGGCCACGTCCATGTCCGCGCTCGCCGCAACCCTCCTAATGTAGGCCACGTACTCCGAGATCTGGCGCGAGCTGAATGACGCTATCACGTGCGCGTACCAGAGCCACGTGTTGTAGTGAACCGGGTCTCTGTACTGCTGGGCCAGAATGCCCGCAACATCGCCCACCCCGGCCGTGAGGCAGAATGCCTTCGCGGGAGTCCCGTCGAACATCCGGGACCCGTAGGCCGGCACCTCGACCAGTAGCGGCGTGTCGCTGTCGTTGAGCTTGATGTAGAGAAGGTAAAGCTTTGGTACTGCCTCGAGCGCCTCTCGTAGCGCCTCCGCCATACCGGCAGCGCCGTCCCCCTGCGGCCTAAATACCGCCGAGTCCCTGAGCCTCTCCGCCGCGGCCTCGGAGAGCCTCTCCGCCGCCGTCAAGCCCCTGTAATTTAGATGCGCGTCGCAACACCCTAGGAGCATGGGCGCGGTGTAGCTGCCCGCCGGGAGCAGTCTGGCGAGCAGCTCTGAGTCTGTTATTGACTGGGAGAGCAGTAATGACACGAGCCTGGCGCTCTCGCGATCTAGCGACTGGGCCGCCTTGTAGAAATCTATCAACTCCCTTCTGTACTTGCGCAGCCAGAGCACTGAGTACCAGAGGAGCCCTCTAGCGAAAACCCCGTCGCGGTACTTCTCGCTCAGCTTCTCAAATATTGCGTGCTCCTTGAGCAGCCTGAGACTCGAGTCCTTGGAGACAAAGACCAGCCTGACTCCGCGTCTCTGCGCGCTCGTGAGGAGCCTTGAGAGACTAAGCAGCGCCCTTGCGAGCTCCGGGGCGTGGTAGAGGCTCTGGAATTCCCGCGAGATTGCCAGGCTGCGCACGAGCTTGGTGACTCTGACGTAAAGCGAGCCGTCCGCCAGCAGCACCTTAATGTCGTGCTTCTCGATTGCCTTCAGCCCCGCGAGCGACTCCACCGTTATGAGATACGCCCACAGCAGCGGCGGAGAGTCCGCTATTGCTATGTCAACTAGGAACTCCCTCTCGATAAAGTCAGGCCCCACGGCAGCGGCTCTGGCCAGTACGACGTGGTGCCCGTTTGAGAGCTTGACTGTTACCGCGCCGCCGTCAACGCCGGCAGTCTCGGGACTCTCGCGCGGCGCTCTCACGCCGAGCGCAGGCAGCCTGCCAGCCAGCATCTCGATTGGGTACTCCTGCTCGAGACTGCTGGCTAAGTACTTGCGCAGCTTCCTACTCACCTGCGACATGAACTCGTCGAAGAAATAGTCCACGATAAAATTTCACACGCTGTAATTTATAATTGCAGCTGAAGCTCACTATAGCAGAGCTCGCAAAAAGTTTCAGCGCTGTATTTACAACAGAGGCAGGGATCGCGGGCCCAAATACTCTGCGGGGCCCCGTGCCGAGCGCGCCGCAGCCGCGCGCGGGAGAGTGCCGGGAGGAAAAATTTTAGCGGGGGCCGCACTGGCTGCAGTGGAGGATTTAGTAGCCAAGATCTCGCAAGCCAGAAGGGCTCTCGATTCACTCTTCTTCAAGCTCACAGACGAAATCACGGCCAGCCTGACGGCAATAGTCACGCGCGAGAACTTCCTCCTGGTGGGCCCCCCCGGCACAGCCAAGACCATGCTCATTGCGTGCATTTCAAAACTGCTGAAGGCGAAGTGGTTCTACCGCCTCCTCACAAAGTTCACGGAGGTGGAGGAGATCATAGGCCCAATTGACATCGTCGAGCTATTAAAGGGGAGCGTGAAAAGAATATACACAAATTCAATAGTTGATGCAGACCTAGCACTGCTTGATGAGATATTCAATGCATCGAGCGCAATTTTAAATACAATGTTGACAATTCTCAACGAGAGAGTGATTTATGACGGCGGGAGCATAATACCGGTGAGGACGTGGGCTGTGTTCGGCGCCTCCAACAGAGTACCGGAGGAGGAGGAGCTTCAAGCGCTCTATGACAGATTCCCGCTGCGCGTGTTCACCAAGTACGCGCAGCCGGACGAGACCGAGCAGCTGATGAGGGCCGGGCTCCTGCTCCGGAAGAAGCTCGACAGGCTAGTGCCTGTCATGACAATGGACGAGGTGAGAAAGCTGAACGACTGTACACTAGAGTTTGCATACGAGCACTTGGATACAATAGTAAAGCACACGTCACCCATTGTCGCATCCTACTTGGACCACGTGATGATATCCAATAGGACGCGGGTTAAAATCCCGCTCTACGTCATAGCGTACTTGACAGTGCTGGGGATCCCGCCGTCTGAAATTGACGCGGCAGCGCTGAGGGCGGCAACGCTGAAAGTGCTAAAGTATCTGGTCGGGAACAGGGAAAATCTCGCCGAGTACGAGGCCTTCCTCGCGTCGCACATGCCCGGCGGCTTGTCTATTCTGTACGACATCGTCAACGAGATAAAGGCGCTCATATCCAGCAATGCTCTCTCTCTGGCCAGGGAGAAAATTAAGGAGGCCTACGAGCTGCTGGAGAAGTCGCAGCGGGATCCAGTAATAACTAGGTTCTTCCACGTAGAACTTGAGGAGATAGGCCAGGCGCTTAGGAGCATTAAGAGCCAGGTGCTATTCTAGCGCGGGCGCCAGCTCGGAGGCGCGGTTAAAAATCCGCGCGGCAAGGTCTGAGTGGGCGTGTTATTGAACGTTGACTATAGCGACGAGCTGACGAGACTCAGAGTCCGCAGTATAGTGAGACAGCTGCAGAGAGCCGGCATGTTCTCCAGACTGGCGTCGCTGCCAGACGACGTAATTGCAGACGCCTTCTACGTCCACTACAGGACGCCGATCTTAAGAGAGCAGCCCGGGCGCGACGAGACTCTGTGGTATATGTTTGTAAAGACATATCTCTCGTCGGATGTATACCAGGAGGTATCTAAAATAAGCAGGTATAACTACCGCGTGTCGAAAATTGCAGCAACCAAGCTCTTGCGAGCTTACAGCAACTTCCTGTGGAGAGCAGAGAGAGGGAGTGGCGCTGCAAATGGCGAGGAGCGCGGCGCGCGGAACGCGGGCGACCGCGCGCAGCAGGAAATAGAGATGCTCATAAGATTTTACATGGGAAGTATTAAAGATGTCGAGCGGCTGCGGAGGTCCATTGCGCGCGCGCTCGGCGAGGAGGCCGGCAAGACGGCAGCCGAGCTTCTGTTCAGCATAGACGCGGACCCGTACCGCGCTAGACTCGCCAAGATCCTCGAGTCAGTAGTGGAGGTGCTCTCAGTGCTGGGACCCGAGCTCAGACACGGAGAGGTCGAGGAGAGGCAGGGGCTCGTCACCGGAATTACGAGAATAAAGGCGTTCTCCGACCTCAGGAGGGCCACAAATCTGACGCGCGCGCTCTACATCTCGGCGCGCGAGCTATTCAGCTACAAGCTCGCGACGAAGTCGCTCTCAGTGTACGAGCTGAGTGTAGACACTCGGGGAAATCTGTACCTGCTAGTCGACAAGTCCGGCTCCATGTTCTACACCGTGTACGACGAGGTGGCGAGGGGCGCGACGCAGAAAATAGCGTGGGCTACCGCCCTCGCCATAGCCTTGATGAGAAAGGGAAGTAGGGTCGTGCTGAGGTTCTTCGACCAGATAGTCCACCCGCCGGTAACGAGCGTTAAAGAGGCTATAAGGTCGTTGCTGAGCGTCATGCCTCTCGGCGGGACTGACATCACCGCCGCCGTTCATACTGCCGTTAGCGACGCAAAGCGCAGCGGCCTTTACAAGTACAAGCTGGTCCTTATAACTGACGGCGAGGATGATGCCGTGCGCCCCGAGATCCTCAGGGCGGCGAGGCAGGCATTCAGAGAGGTCAGGGCGGTGCTGGTAGGCGGCACGAACAAGGTCATAGAGTCCTGCCTGCCGACTCTCAAGGTCAACCCCGCCGATTTCAGCACGCTGAAGGCCGCGCTCAGGAGCGTATAGGCATGATTTAAGTGGCCCGGAGCGCAGAGCGGCATGGCAGGACGCGCGCTCGCGCTGGCGCTTGCCGCCGCGGCGCTCGCGGCCGCGCTGCTCTCACTCGCGCTCCTCGCGCACAAGCACGGCCAGGCGGAGGCCTCCGGGCGCGTCTACGTGTACCACGTGAGCGTTAGCGCCGCGGGAGGTAGGGGCGCGAGCGGCATTGCGTACTACACAGAGAGCGAGTACGGCACGGTTTACGGCCAGCGCGTCGGCAACGGCAGCTTCTTCGCGCTCTTGAAGAGCGCGAGGGGGGTCATGAACGCGCTCGTCGAGACCCCGCACGTGATCCGAAAGCTCACGTACTACGCCGAGTACGCGAACGGGTCCTATGCGCTCTGCGTGAACTCGTCCGCGTCAGCGACCGTGGCCGGCGAGAGAGTGACTGTAACGCGGAGGGAGTGCGCGGCTGCAGCCGCACAGCTGCCCTCCGCCGGGACATTTGACGAGCTGGTGAGAGCGCTGCTGGGCCTCCCCGGGCCCACCTCGCCCTCGCACTGGAGGCTCGCCGGCGCTGCCCTGACGCCGTATGGCCGCGCGCTCGTCTACGCCAACGTCACGGAGGTTCCCGTGCTGCAGCTGCTCGGCAGCACGATAAAGCTGGTGTTCGAGCACGAGAAGTGGGTGCTCCCCGACGGCGCGGTGTATGCGTACAGAGTGCGCGAGGTCTCGGAGAGAGACCTCGTCGCCGCGCTGACATACACGCTGAGGAACGTCACGCCGCTGACGCCCGAGCTCAGCTCGGTGATAGGAGAGCTCGCGCGCGAGGTCAAGGCGGCGGCAGGCGGCGGTCTCGAGATACTGCGCGCGGCGGAGAGAGTCGGCATGCCGTTTAACGGCAGCTGGCCCGCGCTAGTGGCCTTCTTTGACCTCCACTGCCCCTACTGCGCCAGGCTCTTCGTCTACAACTTGACGCTGCTCGAGGGGCGCAGGCTCGCGCTCGTCGACCTAGTGGTACACCCAGACGCCGAGCAGTACCACGAGAGCCTCCGCTGCCTCTACAAGGAGACTAACGCGTCGAGAGGCGCCGTGATGGGCGCCATAGTCTCCGCGTACAAGAGGCTGCTCGGCGGCAGCGGCAACTACTCCGGCCTGCTCCCGCGGGAGCACTGCGCGATAGACGTGGAGTCGGGCAGGCGCCTCGCAGAGCTCCTCGCCGGCGAGGCGGCAACGCCGATAGTCGCCGTGGTGTACCCCAACGGGAGCTACAGGGTGATAGTTGGCTACAGGCCCTCGGAAATTGCCATGGCGCTCGGCGCGGCGGGAGGCGCGCAACGATAAAACGCCCCGCCTGGCGCAACGCCGTGGGAATCTTTGTCGGGACGTCCGGCTGGGCCTACTCGTGGAATCTCGGGGGCTCGCTTGAGTGGTACGTCAGGAGCAGCGGGCTTAACGCGGTCGAGCTGAACGCGAGCTTTTACCGCATACCCGCAGAGCGCCAGGTGAGGCGGTGGGCGCTGGTGGGCAGGGAGCTCAGGTGGGCCGTCAAGGTGCACAGGAGCGTGACGCACTCGGGCAGGCTCTCGGAGAAGGCGCTCGACGCTCTGCGGCGCTTCCTCTCCGCCTTCGAGCCGATGGACGGCCTGATAGACTTCTACCTGTTCCAGATGCCGCCCGCGTTTGTGAAGTCGGAGGAGAACGCCGCGAGGGTGGAGAGGGTCGCCTCGCTCCTCGGCGGGAGGGCCGCCTTTGAGTTCCGCCACCCCAGCTGGTTCTCCGACGAGACGGTCTCGTGGGCCGAGCGCACGGGCTTCACGCCGGTGTCTGTGGACTCCCCCAATGCTACGTGGATAGTCGCGGTGCGCGGCACGGTCTACTTGAGAATGCACGGAAGGTCCGCGTGGTACTCTCACAACTACAGCGAGGGAGAGCTGCGGGAGGTGGCAGAGAGACTGGCGGCGCTGAGGCCGCGCAGGGTCTACGTCTTCTTCAACAACGACCACGCAATGCTAGACAACGCTAGGGCCATGATGAGAGTGCTGAGAGAGCTCGCCGGGAGGGCGTGAGGAAAAAGGCGGGAGTTAACCCCGCCGCCGGCTATCTCGCCTCGATGTAGAGCCCCGCGGGCGCGCCGTACGTGCAGCCGGACGGCGTTGCGTACGTCAGCCTGCTCGCCGCCATGTAGACGTACATGTAGTCGGAGCCGATGTTTTCCAGCCCGCCATCAATGTAGAGACTCGACGACTGGTAGCCGAACGACACGACGACGCCTCCAAGAAATGCTTGGCAGGCGGGCGCGTACTCAGGGGCGAGCGCGCTGCAGAGCGCCATTCCCACGAGGGCGCCCACGGGCACGCCGACGTCAAAGCCTGCGCTGCACTTGTCGCAGCTCTGGAGGATTGTCTGGAGCGTGATGCTCTCGCCGGGGTCCAGCTTGCCGTCGGCCAGCGCGGTCTCCGGCACGACGAGCTGCTGCATCTGAACGCCGCCGAAGAAGCTGCTCATCAACGCGCTGTGGGGGAGCCCCGGCTGGCTCCCGCCCTGAATCTGCACCCCGCTGATCAGCACGCTGGAGACGTACGCGTCGAGCTCGTCGTACATGTAGTAGTAACAGCTGTACTCGTAGCCGTCGAAGCAGAGGTAGACCTCGTAGAGCTCGGTGACGGGCCTCGCCCAGATGTAAGCCCACCACCGCCCGCCAGGGTCAAGCGGCGGGAGGTATCTGAAGTAGCTATACCTCTGGCCGCCCCAGACCGCGCCGCCGACGAATAAATTAACGCCTGGCCAGCTGCCCTGCCTCAGCGCGCTGATTATCTGGCCCGTGCTGTAGGCGAGCCTCGCGACGACGCTGTCGGTCTGCGTATAAATCAGTATTGAGCTGCCAAGCCTCGCCCCCGCCCTCGGCGCGTTGTTGTAAACCACGAGCACGGGGGTCTTCACGTACAGCACGCCGCCCTGGCTCGTGAAGTAGTCGGGCGGGAGCGCCGACGTCAAGTTCTCCGGCCCCGACCACGCCACCGGTATCCAGCAGATCGCGTCGATGCTCTCGCCTATGCCGTAGCAGTAGCACTCCCTCCCGTCGCACGTTGGATCTCTCGCCTCTGCCGCCGCCACCGCTCTTGCCGGCCAGGCAGCAGCCCTCGCTGCCTCCACCTGCGGGCGGCCCCTCGCGACGCGGGCTACGTAGTACACGGCCTGCGGCCTCTTGAAGTCGCCAAGCGTGAGCGGTATCGAGTCGTGCGCCGTGTATATCGGAGCCCTGCTGGTCCTGTTCAGCAGTATCGCATCGACTATGAGCCCTATCTGGTGTCTGTCCACGAGCTCCTCTGGCACCCCCATGGACCGCAGGTGCTCGCGCCACCTGTCGGCGTGCTTTTTTATTGCGTCGTAGGGTATCTTAACAACGGGAATGCCCCTGAAGCACCCGCCCGCGAGGGGCCTGGAGCCCTCTGGCGTGACTACTCTCGCGAAGATGCAGAGCGAGACGTTCTGGGCGGCGAGCCGTCCCGTCTCGTCGGCGCCGGTCGGCGCGTGGAACCTGAAGTCCAGGTAGAGGCCCGGCTCGGGCCGCAGCGTGTAAAGCGCCACGGCGATTGCCGCGAGCGCGGCCGCGGCAGCTGCAGCCGCGATGAGTGCACTACGCATGGCAGGGCCGCGCCTCCCGGCTTTTTTTTACTCCGCAGGTTAGTGTAATTAAGCCCCTGACTGGGGCGGGGTGGTGGGGCCGCCGGGATTCTTGGGCGGGCACTGCCCCGAACCCGGGTCGCCCGCGTCCCCCCGCCGGGGCCCCGGCTGTAAGGCCTGCGCGGCGCTACAGCGCCTGGGCATCCTTCCGCTAGACTACGGCCCCCCTTTCTGTGCGCGGCGCTTTATTAAGCTTTCCTGGCAGCAAGCGCCGGCGTGGCCCGGAAACCTTTAAAAGCAACGGCGGGGGACGCTCGGGGCCCGTAGTCTAGCCTGGTAGGATGCGCGGTTGTACACTACCGTGTACCGCAGTGGGTCCGCGTGATCCCGGGAGGGTACCCCGGGACTTCAAATCCCGGCGGGCCCACCATTATCTCAAGGGAGCAAACGCGCGGCGCCGGAAGAAGCGCGGGGCGCCTGTTCAGAGCCCTCGCAGCACGCTCCCTCCTCCGCCGCGGCGATCCTCTCGACGAGCTCCGGGGAGAGGCGCATCTCAATCATGTCGAGCAGGCTCTCCAGCCCCTCCCCGCAGCCCCTCAGCATCCTCAGCGCGAGCGCCGCCAGCAGTCCCAGCTCCGGCTTCGCGGCGGTGCCCCCTCTCGCACTCCCTGATGCACTTCTTGAGGCAGTCTAGGCGCCCCTCTCTATGCGCTTCACAAGCCCCTCCCTGTCTATTGACTTCAACGCCGCGAGCACCTCCCTGCACAGCCGCGCGCCGGCCCTCTTCCTGCACTCCTCCGGGAACTTGTCGTCATCCGTGGCCGTGCGGAGGACTGGCCGTTATGAAATTACCTCTCCCGGGGTCCTGAGCGCCCGGCGGCGCGCCCAGCGCGTAAAGAGCCGCGCGCCTGCGCCTCTTGACGCGCGTAAACTGCCGGGTCTCGACGAGGTGGTGGCTAGCTCAGGCTGCTGCTAGGGTCTCTCGGAGCGACGTGCGTGGCGCCGGACGGCGCGCCGCGCTCTCTAGGGGGCGGGCTCGCTGCACGTGCCCTACGGCTTTACTAAGGCCGGCTCACCGCTGCCCGCGCCCCCTCAAGATTTCAGCCGCGAGCCTCACAGCGTCGCCTATTGTCGCGCTGCTCGCGGTCGCGTGCCGCACCCCGAGGCGGGAGAGCGCGCGGGAGGTGACCGGGCCTATCGCCACGACGACCTTGCCGCTCATGTCCGCGAGCCCGGCGACGGCCTCCGCGGCGAGAGAGCTGGCAAAAACCACGGCGCGGGCCCCCGCAATTAGCCGGGCGGCAGCTCTCGCCCTCTCCGGGTCAATCTCGACGTCGTAAACCGGCACCTCAATCACGCCGGGAGTCAGGGATCTCAGGATGTCGTTCCCCGAGCTGGATCTCAACACAACGACCCTCCCCGGCGCGAGGCCTGACAGCAGCTCCGCCACGCCGTAGCTGGTGTACTCGCGGGGGATTTCGCAGTCGCCGACAGCTCTCGCGGTCGACGGCCCTATGCAGATAACGCGCTTGAACTTGCGCCTTAGCGCCGCCACGTCAACTGCGCTGGCGGCCACCGGGCTCATTACCACCAAGTAGTCCCCCTCGGGCACGGTGACGTCGCGCCGCGGGATCGCGCGGCCCACGGGCGCGCACACCGCGCCCCCCGGGCAGGGCCCCTCCTTTATCCTGATGACGACAATCTCAGCGCCGCCCTCCATAGCCTCAACCCTCTCTCCACTACCCTCCCCACGACGATTATGCTCGGGCTCGGGAGGGGGCCCAGCCTCCCCAGAGTTGTTGTGAAGAATTCCTCGTCCTCGTAAAACGCAGACTTTACCACAGCGACAGGAGTGTCGCCGGGCAGGCCGCCTTCGATGAGCTCTCTCGCAATCTGCCCGGCGACCGACGCGCCCATGTACACTATTATTGTGTCAACTGCGCCTGCCAGCTTCTTGAAGTCCACCTGCCTCGCGCCCTTTCTCTGGTCCTCCCTCCCGGTGACCAGTGCAACAGAGCTAGCCGTCCCTCTCACCACTGGCGGTATGTAGTACTTCGCCGGGGCCGCGAGGCCGCTGGTAACGCCGGGGACTATCTCGCACGGCACGCCCCTGGATATCAAGTACTCGCACTCCTCGAAGCCCCTGCCGAAGACCAGCGGGTCGCCTCCGTGCAGCCTCACGACGGTGTTAAGGCGGGACGCGTATTCATACAGCGCTCTGTTTATCTCCTCCTGAGAGGCGCCAATGCCGCCGGGCTGCTTGCCGACGTCAACTACGATAGCGCCCGGCCTCACGCGCCGGAGGAGCTCCCGCGGCACCAGCCTGTCGTGCAGTACGGCATCTGCTGACTCCAGGAGTCTCAAGCCCTTGACCGTGATAAGCTCGGGATCGCCGGGCCCCGCGCCCACAATGAAGACCCTGCCCATGCGGGCCGCTGCAGGCCCCCGGCGCCTGCCCCGCGCCTACTTTTTCTTGAATTTCTTCGGTCGCAAGTTCTTGCTGCGGCAGCGCCTGCACTTCTCGGCGTCAGGCGGGTTCCTGGCGCCGCACTTCCTGCATACTTTGTAGCCGAACTTGTGCCTTGTCACAATTTCCATCTTCTCGGGGTCAAGCGCCACTGGCATTGTTGAGCCCCGGCGGTCTGGGTATAAATTTTCTTATACCGCTACATCGCGAATTAAATATTTCTGGCCGCCGGCAAGTGCTTGCATGCTGAAAAAGCTGCTATACCCGTCAAGCGTTGCGGTAATTGGGGCGTCGCCAAAACCTGGCTCCGTGGGGTACGTGGTGCTGGAAAATCTGCTAAGCAGGTTTAAGGGCGCCGTCTACCCTGTCAACCCTAAGTACGACGAGGTGGAGCTGTGGGGGCGCAAGGTGAAATTCTTCAAGAGCGTTCTTGACGTGCAGGAGCCCGTTGACGTCGCGGTCATAGCCACCCCCGCCCCCACCGTGCCCAAGGTGCTGGACGAGGCTGGCCGCAAGGGCGTCGCCGCGGCGATAGTGCTAAGCGGGGGGTTCGCGGAGGCGGGAAACGCGGCGCTCGAGGAGCAGGTGGTGGCCGTTGCTAGGCAGTACGGAATTAAGGTGCTCGGGCCCAACTGCATAGGCCTCTTTAATGCATTTGCCGACTTCGACACGGTATTCCTATCCTCCGAGAGGGCGGGGAGGCCCCCTCGCGGGCCGCTGGCCCTTATAAGCCAGAGCGGCGCCGTGACCGCGGCCATCATGGACTGGGCGGCGCGGAGGGGGCTGGGCCTGGGCATTGTCGTGAGTTACGGCAACGAGGCCGGCGTGACAGTCACGGAGCTCGTCGAGGCCGTCACCGACGACAGTAACGTCCGCGTCGTAACGCTCTACCTCGAGGGGTTCAGATACCCCGGAGAGGCCAGAAAGCTCCTGGAGGTGGCGAGGAAGGTGGCAGCGCGCAAGCCGATAATTGCGTACAAGGCGGGCAGGGGCCGCACAGCCCAGCGCGCCGTCAAGAGCCACGTCGCCGCGATGGCCGGCTCCTACGATATGTACCGCGGACTCTTCAGTCAGGCGGGGATTATAGAGGCATCGTCTGTCAGGGAGATGTTTGACATGGCAAAGGCTCTTGCAATGCAGCCCATCCCGCGCGGCAGTAGAGTGCTGGTGGTGACCGACAGCGGGGGCCTGGCAATTCAGGCCGTGGACGTGCTGGAGGAGCTCGGTCTCGAGATCCCCGAGCTGCCGGAGAGCATCGCAAGAGAGCTAAAACGCGAGCTTCTGCCCTTCGCCACGGTGTCGAATCCCGTCGATCTGACCGGCAGCGCGACAGACGAGCACTACAAGATCGTGCTCGACGCGCTGCTCCCAACCGCATTCTTTGACATGGCGCTGGTGATAACGCTAGTGCAGGTGCCCGGCCTCACACACAATCTTGCCGACTATATAACTGCCGCGAGGAGGTACGGGAAGCCGATAGCTGTCGTGAACTTCGGCGGCAGCGAGTTCGTCATAAAGTTCGAGCGCGCGCTGGAGGACAACGGGATACCGGTGTACCCGACTCCCGAGAGGGCAGCAAAGGCGCTGTGGGCGCTCTATAGGTACGGAGAGGTCAGGAGGAAAATTGCAATAGCAGAGGCCGCGGCGGCATAACGCGCGCTCGTGAATACGCTATAAATAGTCGGCGGGCCCCCGCCGCCGTGACCCACCAGATTGTGGCGAGGGCTGTTGCGGACGGGCGCAGCAAGCTCCGCGAGGACGAGGCGCTAGCGCTCCTGAGGGCGTACGGAATACCGGTACCGGATTTCACGATCGCCGAGAGCGAGGAGGGCGCCGTCAAGGCAGCCGACCAGATAGGCTATCCGGTCGCCGTGAAGGTAATATCGCCGCAGATAGTTCACAAGACCGACGTGGGCGGGGTGGTTCTAAACGTCGCTGACGCGCAGGGAGTTAGGGAGGCCTTCAGAAGACTGCTGGAAGGCGTGAAAACGAAAGCGCCGTACGCGGACGTGGAGGGAGTGCTCGTGCAGAAGATGGTGCCCAGGGGCGTGGAGCTAATAATCGGCGCGGTCTACGACGAGATTTTCGGGCACTTAATTGCATTCGGGCTCGGCGGGATTTACACTGAGCTGCTTAGAGACTTCACTATGCGCGTCGCCCCAATTGACGAGCACGATGCGTGGGAGATGGTGCGCGAAGTGCGCGCGTATCGCCTCCTCACGGGCTTTCGCGGGATGCCCCCGCGCGACATAGATGCTATTGTGGACGTGCTGATTAAGTTCTCGCGGCTAGTAACGGAGAACCCGGAGATACGGGAGGCAGACTTGAACCCCGTCATCGCGCTCGAGGAGGGAAGGGGGGCCTACGTCGTTGATGCGAGGTTTATACTTCGCCCGTCCTGATCTCTGGCGCCCCGCGCGGCACGGCTCGGCTCACCGCCGAGAGGGATCTGTCGCATACTATCCTTTTCTGCGGTGGGGAGCCCTGGCAGAACTTAAAGGTGGTGGGCCCGGGGGGATTTGAACCCCCGACGTCCGCCCGCGCAGCGGCCTACGGGTCTGGAGCCACGACGCCCCGCGGCAGGCCCGCTTCTTTTCATTTGCTGCTGCAATTTTATGCTTTTCGCCGCTCGCGCGAGAGAAGTCTGCCGGGCAGGGAGTCGGCCAGCCAGCCGTCATGCGTCCGCCGCGAGCTGCAGCACCACCAGCCGCCCCTCTGGCAGAAATCTGAAAAAGAACGCGAGAAAAAACATAAAAAGAATAGAAAGAGGGTGGGGTGGAGCATAATGCATATGTGCGCGCCAGCACACGAGCTGCATGGACCGCCTGAAGGTGTATATTCTCGGTGCAACGGGCCTCGTGGGCCAGAGGTACGTCCAGCTGCTGGCGAGACACCCGTGGTTTGAGATCGCTGGCATGGCGGCATCCGAGAGGAGCGCGGGCAAGACGCTCCTCCAGGCCGGCTGGATTCTGGAAGAGCCGCCCCCGCCGGAGATAGCCGAGATGGGAATAGAGAAGCTTGACGTGGACAGGGTGCCGCGCGTCGACTTTATATTCTCGGCGCTCCCGAGCGAGGTCGCCGCCAGAGTTGAGCCTCAGCTGGCGGCGCGGGGGCATACAGTGCTCTCAAATGCCAGCAACATGAGGCTCGACCCCGACGTTCCGCTGGTAGTGCCCGAGATAAACCCCGAGGATCTAAAACTGCTTGAGAGACAGAGAGCAGAGAGGGGGTGGAGCGGCGGCGTGGTCAAGAAGCCGAACTGCACCACCACTATACTGAACCTCTCGCTGAAGCCCATTCTCGACGAGTGGGGCATAGAGAGAATTCACGTCGTCACAATGCAAGCCCTCAGCGGGGCCGGATACCGCGGAGTGCCCAGTGTCGCGATAATTGACAACGCAATTCCATACATCAAGGGCGAGGAGGAGAAAGTGGTGCTCGAGACGAGGAGGGTCCTCAAGGCGGATTTCGAGATTTACGTCACGACGACGCGCGTCCCGGTGCTCGACGGCCACCTGGAGGCTGTTTACGTGGACACGAAGAAAGACTTTGACGTCAGTGCCGTCGTGAGCGCGCTCTCGAGGTTTAAGGGACTCCCGCAGGAGCTTAAATTGCCGTCGGCGCCGGAGAGACCTATAGAGGTCAGGAGCGAGATAGACAGGCCCCAGCCGAGACTCGATAGGTGGGCCGGCAGAGGCATGGCGGTGGTCGTTGGCAGAGTGAGAAAGCTGGCGCCGAGAAAGCTCGCGTTTGTCGTGTTGGGACACAATACAGTAAGGGGAGCGGCTGGTAACTCGATCCTGGCGGCAGAGTTGATGGTGAAGATGAAGTAGCCCTGCAGTCCCTCCTCTGAGATTTGTATTTCCGCGAGCTGTCTCCCGCGCCCTGTCGGCACGTAGTTTTCAATCCCTCCTGAGATCCGCCCCCTGGCGCTTCCCACTCGCGCCTTTAAACTCCAGCCCGAGCTCTGACGCTTGCAAAGATATGCGCGGGGTCGGATCAAGGCATTCTTGATATTAAACAAGGGAAATGACTGGAAGAAAGACCGGCAAGACTGCTGCGAGACAGATTCTGGGTCGGCGGGTGGGGCGCGAGACGTCAGCCAGTATGCCCTGTCGTCATGCGTCCGCCGCGAGCTGCAGCATCACCAGCCTGCAGTGCTCCTGCACCATTTAAGCCATTTACGGGCAGAAGCCTGCCTCTCGCGGCGGGGGCGCCGATCAGCATTAATCAAGCACTACTGCTCCTGACTCTCCGTGAGTGGGGAGGCAAGAGCGCTGTTCATCGGGCGCTTCCAGCCACTTCACTGGGGTCACGTGAAGGTGGTCGAGTGGCTGCTCTCTCAACACGACGAGGTTGTGGTGGCCATAGGCTCTGCCGACAGGGCACTAACTTTTGAGAATCCCTTCACGCCGGGAGAGCGCGTGGAGATGTTCTTGCGACACTTCGGCCGGAATTGCCGCCTGGTGTACTGCACCGTTCCGGACACGGGCAGCTCCGCGAGTCTCTGGGGTGCGTACTTACGGCACTGGTGCCCGCGGCACCACGCGATTTACTCGAACAATCCCTGGGTCGCCGCGGCGCTCTCCTACTGGGGCGTGAAAGTGAGGGGCCACCCGCAGTTCGGGAGTTACTCCGCAACTACAGTGCGGCTGCTGATGGCGAGGGGCGACGAGAGGTGGAGAGAGCTCGTGCCGTCTGCCGTTGCGGCGTACATAGAGGAGATACATGGCGTCGAGAGAATGCGTGCGCTCTATGCCACGGAGGGCTCTGGGCTCAGTGACTCCCGCGGCACGCTTTTATAACCGGGCGGTTTGCGCGCGCGTGGGCGAGGAGAGAAAGATCTACACGTGCATGAGGTGCGGCAAGACTTTCTCGAAACCTGAAATGGAAATACTTCCTGGCATCAGGTGCCCGTACTGTAACTTCAAAATTATCATGAAGGTCAGGAGTCCGGCTGTCAAGAGGGTACAGGCAATTTGAGGTGTCGCTGTAGAGCCCCTGCCTTTCAATCCTTCTTTCAAGACTCCTGGTTCTTTTTGACGCCTTTCTCCGCGCCCTTTCAGGTGCCTGCCCTGACTGCAGGATTGCGCCTCGGCAAACTCGCCCGGCGCTGCGCGCTGCCCGGCATTGCGCGAGTCCGGCAGGCCGCGCCAGGTGCCAGATGCCCGGCGTTATGGGCACTGCTTATAAACCGCCGCGCGCGCGCGTCAGTGTACAAGGTGCGCATTCGCGGCATCTTCGCCACAGCGCTTACGAAGCTCGCTCTTGACTGGGGCTTTAAGATCGTCCAGCCAACAGCGCAAGTACTGAGCCGGTTCGGCTTAGAGCCGGACTACTCGCCGCCAGACTTGACGGTGAAGGATCACGAGTCAAAAAGCGGCGTGGTACTGGTGGGCGAGTGCGGCGCAGTGGAGCTCTTTCTCGAGAGACTGAGGGAGCGCGCCGACGCAATTGTGACCAGAGCCGCCGCTAGGTATCACGAGGTCTTCGTTGGGAGTGCAGTTAGAGAGGGCAGAGTTGAGGCGCCGGACAAAATCACGCTGAGAGTGCCCGGGAATTATGTCGTGCAGCCAGGGAGCGTCGGGATATTTACTGTGGTCAAACCGCCAGTGGGGCCTTTGGAGGGAGTGGCCGTGCCAGAAATAATAGTTGAGGGAAATCTTGTCGAACTCAACACCACGGGGAGAGTTACCTTCAGCGCGCACATACCGGAGCACGAGAGGCTGAGGCTCAGAATTCTGGCAGGGACGCGCCTGAGGAATTACGCGAACATGGGCCTCCACTTTAAGTCGTCTGCCCGCTACGCGGACGACGAGTCGATAGCCAGAGAGGCAGAACAGCTCTACCAGGAGATGTTAAGGATTTCGCAAGGAGGCCCCCCGGGGACAGTGTTGAGGCACGGCAAGTGCGTTGCGCTTGCGCTGTTCGACAAGTACTCAAAAGAGAGGCTCGACGAGGCTAGGGCAGCTGTAGTAGTAACAATCCGCGGCCATCACGCGCTCAGGGCGCAGGAGCTCGGCGAGTGTCTGGACATTCTCGATCACGCCGCGGTCTCTACTGACATCTACGACAGAGTTGCCGAGTACCTCGCGCGCGGGGACGTCACAATATATCACATCAAGCCGTGGGGCGAGGTAATAAAGATGGGCGGACGGGCTATTAAAAGGGCAGGAGACGTCCTGGTAGTAAGGCGGGCGCTAAAGCCGGGCGGCACGCTGGACGGTCTCGGCATAAAGATTGAGAGAGGGTTTTACGCCCTCACTTGTATTCCTAAAAATGCAAACTACATCGTGCACAGTTACTACACGGCAGAGGGCAAGAATGTAGGAACGTATGTCAATCTGAATACGACGCCGGAGTGGGGGCGCTACATAATTTACATCGATCTCCTCGCCGATAAAGTTTACGGCGAGAGTGGGGCTGAGATGGTGCTTGACACGCAAGAGCTCAGCAAGCACGTCGACGTGCTCCCCGAGAGACTTAGAGATCCGTTGCGGTTTGCACCCCTGCGGAGAGTCCTCTGCACGGAGAATGGGCTTGTCGAGGCGCCTCCCGCGCAGGGCGCGGGAGGCTGAGCGGGAGCGCGGGGCAGTACCGGCGCGGCTAGGGCGGGCTCAGGCCGGCGTAATACAGCGCGCCGTGAGTGGGAGAGGCAATCTTGACCTCGGCCTTAATGCCCTCCTCGGCGTACGCCCTTTCTATTGCCGCTCTCACCGCGTCGCTGTGCTTGTCGTCTACGAGAGCTATCACCGAGGGGCCCGCGCCGGATATCGTGACGGCGTGGGCGCCCGCCTCGAGCGCGTACATCTTAACCCTGGCGTACCCGCGAATATACGGCGCCCTGAGGGGCTCAATGACGTCATCTCTCATGCCGAGCGCGACGAGCCTGTAGTCAGACGTCGCGAGGCCGATTACAAGTGCGGAGACCCTCGCGAGCTGGGTCACGTATGCCCTGAATGCAACCTCCCTCGGCAGGAGCTCACGCATTACTCTCGTCTTCTCGCGCAGCGGCGGGACGTCCGGAACCCCGACGGCGAACAGCAGGCGGGGGAAGAAGTGAGAGACCTCTAGCGGCTGAGTCGACAAGACAATCGCGGCGCCGCCGAGCGCCGCTGCGGCAACGTTATCGAAGTGGGGACTCCCTGCTGCTGCCGCCTCTCCCAAGCCCGCCGCCTCGATGATCGCCTGCGGGCTCGCGCTCACGCCCGCCTCCCTCACGAACGCAGCGAGCGCCGCAACCGCCGTGGCGCCGCTGCTGCCGAGACCGCGCGCCACCGGAATTTTGTTGTTAACGGCGGCCTCGACGCCCCAGCACCTGCCTAGTATCTCAAACAGTCTCTCAAACGCGCGCGTGACAGTGTTGTCAGAGCCGGGGTCGTACCCCTGAAATTTGACGTGCACGCCGCACCCGCTCCCGACGTTCACGTAAGCGTCCGCGAAGTAGGCATCGTGCGCGACAGCGACGACGTCAAACCCGGAGCCCAAATTCGCGCTGGTTGAGGGGGCTCTCACCACCCAGTGCCTCTGCAGGCACTTTTAGCACTTGCGGGCAGGGCCGGCACAGGCATTCAGCCTAATGCCTATCCTCGAGCGCCACGCCGGAGGATCCCGCGCATTAAGAGCAGCCCGAGGAGCAGCCAGAGCGCGAGAATCCAAATGTATCTCAGCTTCTCGATTACCGTCAGCATGAGTCCTGTGGATATCAGCACCACGCCGAGCGCCGCAGAGAGCGGGATTCCGGCAATGAGCGGTGTTCTGAACGCAGCGTAGAGAGCGCGCGCCCTCGAAATTCTCGCAAGCGACAGCGCGACGAGTAGGTAATTCACGAGAGACCCCACGGCATAAACTGCTATTATGAGCTCAACGCCCCCGGTCACTATGAACGCAAAAGATATGAAATACGCCGTAAGTAACGACACGTAGGGAGTTCTAAAGCGCCGCTGGAGCTGCCGGAAGACGGGATTTAGCAAATGCCTCTCCGCCAGCATGTACAGCAGCCTTGAGAAGGATAGATAGCCCGCGAGCGATGCCAGAGTCATTACTAGCGACAAGTCGGCCGCGACGAGGTGCGCCATGACGCCGTGAACCTCTTTCGCTAGGTACAGCGGCACCAAGGCGGGGTCTTTGGCAATCGCGTCATGCTTCAGCGCCGACATCACTGCCGCGGTGAGCCCGAGCCCAAGCGCCGCGCACGTTATTGCAATGGCTACAGCCGCTCGCGGAATCTGCACAAGCGGGCTTTTGGCCTCGCCAGCAAGCTGTCCAAGCACGTCAATGCCCGTAAACCCGCGGGACAGGAGGGACAGCGCAAAAAGGAAGTTAGTGGCGCCGACGCCGGCCCAGTTAAAGTACGGCGGGCTTGCAGGATGCCGCAAGAGGGCTAGCGCTATCAGCGCGAGCATTACTGAGAAATCTACAGTTGCGACGGCTCTGGCGACTGCCGCGCTCTCTTTAACACCAGCCAGCGCGAGTGTAAAAAGCGCCGTGCTCAGCGCAACTGCAATAGGAATCTCGCAGTACTCGCATCCCGTAGTGTCGCCTATTATCTTCGCCGCGCAGACGGCTCCGTAGGCGACCATCAGTATCTGGTCGAGGGCCAGCAGCCATGCGGATATGTAGGCGGCAAGGGCGCTGAAGCCGCTGTAAACGTACAAGTAGGACCCGCCAGTCTCGGGGTACCGCGACCCCATCTCGCCGTACGCCAGAGTAATTGCCGCCATCAGCACAATGCCATAAAGCGCCCCGAGGAATGTATACTCTCCGGCGTACAGCGCAATGAATCCAACCAGGAAGTAATAGGTGCTCTGAATGTCGGGGTATGCAAGCGCGTAAATGTCGAGCGTGTTAAGCCTGCGCCTCAGCCACTGTTTAGACGTGTCTGCCCGCGTTGCGGTCATTTACAGCAGCCCCCACTCTGGCGCGCTTTTTAAAATGATGCGAGCGCCACCGGCCGATGGAGCCTTTGTCGCTTATTGCCAACGTCCTGGGATGCCTTTACCTGGCATTAATATCCATCGGCGCGCTGGCGCGGCGGAATTCCCCGAAAGCACCCCCGGCCGCCAACTACCTCATTGTTGTCGTCACAGTGGGCACAGAGAGAGTGCTCCCGGCGCTGCGCGAGACCGTCGCGCAGCTCAGGCGTCTTGGACTCAAATTTGTAATACTGTCATCGACACCGCTTGAACTTCCTAATGTCTTGCTAATTCCAAGAGAGGAGGACGGGAGCAAGTACCGGGTAATTAAATGGTTTGTCGTCAACTACGTGAGGCGGGACGCGTGGTACATATTCCTCGACGACGACTCCTACCCCCTCGACGCAGAGTTCCTGAAAGACATAACGTATTACGGCGCTAGAGGCTGTGTTGCCGGCAACGGCATACTGGTGCCTAGGCCTAGCCGCTCAAGGCTCGCCTACGCGCTCGACTGGGCGAGGTACTTTAACGACTTGACGCTATACAGATTCGCGCTCGAGATGCTCAGGAAGCCCATTTTTGGCATGCACGGCGAGTTGTTAATAGTTAGGGGCGACGTGCTTCACGAGATCTGGCCCGCCATGGGGGAGAGCATTACAGAGGACTTCCGCTTTGCGATGGAGCTCGTGAGGCGCGGCTACAAGACGTTCCAGAGCCGCACCAGGGTGTCCGTCAAGAGCCCTAACACGCTCCGCGATTTTATGATGCAGAGAATGAGGTGGGCAGGCGCATTTTACGACGCGCTTAAGTATCGAAACCCCGTACCGGCGGTGGTTCTCATCATTTCGGTCGCAATGCTTGTAATGGGGCCCGCGGTAACAATACACGGACCCAGCGCGCTGCTGGCGGTCTCCGCCGTCTACCTGGCAGTCTACGCCTACGGGAGTTTAAAGGCGAGACGCCCTCTTCTCGACGTTCTCATGCTGTCGCCGATAGAGGCTCTGGCGCTTCTCGCGGGCATCATCTTCAGGCAGAGGCGTTTTTACGTGATAGATAAAACATGAGCCGCCCGGATGCCACCCCCGGGCTCCGCTGGAGGCACTAACCCCGGCAGCGGGAGCTCGCCTCGGACGGAGGGGGCCATAAAATTAATTTAGCTGACACGCAGGGTGCATGCGCATACCGCTGTGGGTTGAGGCCTCGAGGCTCAGGGTGTTAGTGCTTGGCGGGGGCTCTGTCGGCACTAGGAGGGCAAAGTACTTTCATGAGGCAGGGGCAAGGGTGAGAGTTATAGCGAGGGAGGTGACCAAAGAGCTGGAGGCGCTCGGAGTGGAAATAAAGCGGGCCGACCTCCGCGAGCACGACCCCTCAGAGGATATTAGGTGGGCAGACGTGGTCGTTATCGCAGTCGACGACTCGGCACTCGCGCTGAAACTATTCCGGCAGGCAGAGGCTGCGGGAAAGCTTGTGAATGACGCCACCGACGCGAGCCGGACTCACGTCATTGTGCCGTACGAGCGGGTTGTTGCTGGGTTGAGAATTGCGGTCACTAGCGAGGGCGCTGCCGGCGCTCCTGCGCGCCTATCGCTCGACGTAATAGAAAACTGTATAAGAAAGAGCTGGGTGCCGTTATTTTATGAAATCTATAAGGAGCTCAAGAGAGAGGCCAAAAGCAGGCTGAATGATGCAAAGGTGAGAATGCAATTTTACAGGGAGCTGTGCGAGGACGAGGAGTTTACGAGGTTAATAAAGAGCGGGAATAGAGATGCGGCACTTGCGCGAGGTCTCGAGCTCTTAAACTTGATCGCAGGCGCCGCGAGGGGCTGCAAGGCCCCTAACTCCCACTGCTCTCCGGGGGCCGGAGCCCCGAGACGCCGCTAGGCCTCCCGGGAGCGCGGCTGGAGGAATCGCGCCGGCAGACGTGTTAGCCCGGGCCTGCCGGGGCGGGCAGGGAAAAAGAGGGCCTGGCACTCCTTATGCAGCAGCCGTCACCGCAGCCCACGCAATTGCGTGCACGGCATAGCCCGGCGTTCCGCGCTCTGCGCCCTCCCGGGCGGCTCCCCACGGCTAGTCCGGGCAGGGAACCGCAAGGGAGCGCCTGCATCAGACTCCTAGGGAGTCTGTGCCAGGAGTTTTGTGGCCGGGGAGCGGTCACTCTTGCGTACAGGACTCCCGGAAGAGACTCCCTAGGAGTCTGAAAGGCAGCCGGACGGGGGCAAAAGGAGGGTCATTCTGTGCAGACCGGACAGTCAAAATCTGCCTGCTCCTCCAGCCGCCGAGCCGGCCAATATTGAATTAACGCACTGAATTTAGCTACTGCGTCCAGTGCTCTGGAGCAAGATCTGCGTGAGGAGCCCAGCCTGGCCCTCGTGATGAGAGACTTGCGCTCAGTGCAGTGCGTCACGAGAGTTGAGATCCGCTAGCACGCAGTCCCGACCCCCGATTAACTAGCTGGGGCTGGCGCTCCGGGCTGCGAGCGTCACTAAAAGTCTCCTCAGCGCGATGTGCTTGTCGAAATTTCCAGTCCTTATCCATCTCCCGCATGCTCTGAACGGAGATAGCACGTATGCATTGTGCTTGCATGCCACCTCCTCAGTTGCAATGTAATACGGTTTCGAGACTACGAGAACTAGCGTTGACACGGCTGCCACTCTCTCGAGCGCGTCTATCACGCCCGCCTCGCGAGACCACCTTCTTATCTCAGCCGGGGGCGCGCCCCTTAACGTCGCATCGTAGGGCTCCACCACCTGCCACTCGCCAACGAGGCCGTACCTTGCAGAGAGGACGTACAGCGATACTGGCGCGCCAGAGCGCCTCACCTCGTCTACAACCCGGACAATGCGGGCAAACGCGGTCCCGCGGTAGAGCTCCCTTGCCGGGGCTGGCCTGTTGAGCTTTCTAGCGCTGCAGTTTGTAACCACCGATATCACGCCAAATCTTGGGGGAGCGCGCTATAAGCATGTTCAGGCACAAAAGAATATAACGCGCGGCGGGCAGGCTGCCGTGGACTTTCTGTCCGCAGTGAAGAGAACAGTAGAACTCCGAGCGGCGGCCGAGCCGCTGCCGCCTCCGAGAGCCGTACCGCTTGTCGACTTCGCCAGAGCGCTGGGAGAGTTTGGCGTGATTGCAGAGTACAAGCGCTCGTCCCCCCGCGGCCTCATCAGGCTTGACCTGCCGCCGTGGACCTACTTCGCGGAGCTAAGCGCGCACGTCTCGGCATTTTCGGTGCTGACGGAGCCCTTCTGGTTTCTTGGAGATTACAGATTTATTGGCATCGCAAAGGCATTCAAGCCGGCCCTCATGAAAGACTTTGTAATCAGTAAGAGGCAGATTGATATTGCATTCGGTTACGGTGCCGATGCAGTGCTGATAATTTACAAGCTAGTCGGGAGAGAGGCAGCAATGGAGCTTGCTGAGTACGCCGAGAGACTCGGCCTCACGCCGGTGGTGGAAGTTGACAACGCGAGAGACGCGAGGGAGGTCGCAACGTGGGGCGGCAAGATAATAATCGGAATCAACGCGCGAGATCTCAGCACGCTGGAGGTGAACCTCCAGCGAGCCTTTGAGGTGGCCAGGGCCCTTCGAGGAGACGTCGATTACATAATCGAGAGCGGAATTTCCAAGCAGGAGGAGGTGGAGAGAGCGTGCGAGCTGCACGCAAAGGGAGTTCTGGTCGGCACGGCTCTCATGAAGAACCCACCTCTCGCCAGAGAGCTCAAGGCTGCTGCCGAGAGGTGTCTCGCGAGGCGCTAGCGCGCGGAAGCCTGTCGGCCGCACGGGCGGCGGTCGCGGCTGTAGTGAGCGCGGCTGCGTTAAAATTCGCGGCCTTCTCGCAGAGCCTCTCCGCAGCGGTGCTCGCTGACGCGGTGCACACAGCGGTTGACATAACCGCGGTGGCAACGGCATACCTAGTAGTTAAGGCCAGCCTGAAGCCGCCAGACGCAGAGCACCCCTACGGCCACCAGAGGGCAGACGCGGTTGGAGGCATTATTTCATCCATGGTCATGCTCCTCTCTGCCGCGATAATTGCATACGAGGCATTGCATAAATTAGTGCTGTGGGAGCCATACGCGCCGTCTCTCATTAGCGCGGCGCTGCTGGGCACCGCCGTGGCGATAGACGTGAGCAGGGCGGCAAGCATGAGCCGCCAGAAGGGCCGCTCTATCACGCTGCGCGCGAGCGCGGCTCACTTTGTAACCGACGCGGCAATATCGCTTTCCGCGCTTGCCGTGCTTCTGTCAGGAATTGTGGCGTCGGCGCACAGCGCTGGCTTTCTGACGCGCTGGGGTCCTGCTATTGATGCAGGCACGGCTCTGGCTGCTGCGTGCTATCTGGCACTGCGTTGTGCTGCCCTGCTGAGAGTCTCTGTAACCGAGTTGCTGGACTACATGCCGCGCGAGATTGCAGACAGGGCATGTAGAATTGCGCGCGAGATGCCCGGCGTGCGCCTCGTCAAGTCCGTCCGGGTCAGGAAGTCGGGAAGTATATATCACGCCGATGTGGTCATAGCGGTTGACGGCCACATGTCGGTCAGCGAGGCTCACGAGATAGCCGATCGCGTTGAGAAAGCTCTCAGAAGGGAGCTAATGGGCGAGGTGTCGGTGCACGTCGAGCCTTGTGACTACAGACAGAATTAGGGGCTTGGCGGCGTCTGCGAGCCACCACTGCTCTCTTTCATCTGTCTCTCTATTTCCTCAAGGGCCTTTTGCACCTCTCTCTCTATCTCTTCAATGGGCTTCGGCGGCGGCGTGGTGGCCAGCGCGTAGCCGACCCACGCGAGCACTCCCAGAATTGCTGCCACTGCGATGAATGCTGTTATTTTGAGTACGAGCACGTCCCACGGCGGCGGCGTGAAGAAGACAAGCCAGCAGTAAACTAGTATTCCCGCCACGCCGGCCGCTATTAGGCCCGTGCCTATTGCCTGGTCTCTGTGCATGAGTGATGCTGCAGCGCGGCTATATAACAATATGGCGGCTGCCAAGACAGCACGTAATATAGTAGACGTAACCCGCGAGCCCCACGGGCGCCGTGAGGCCGAAATTTCTAGAGAGCACTACGATGGCGGCCTCGGCGGCTGAAACCATAATGGCGATGAGTAGCGCGCTTGCTGCCGCCGGCTCGATAGAGTAAGTGCCCAGCAGCATTGCAACTCCTGGGTAGAATGTGCTGTACAGCGCCTTCTCGCCGACTATTGCGCTCACACCCTCGCTGTCTCTGCCCCTGGCGAGGAAAACAAGCCCTACAATAGACTCGGGAAGCGCCGTCGCTATCGGCACGAGCACGATTGAAAGCGCCAGCTTATCTACTTTCAGCGTCTCGCCGAGAGCCTTAATTCCGGACACCAGAATCTCGCAGCCGAGGTAAAGCGAGAGGATGGCCGTAAGCGCCTGAAAGACCGGGTTTCCGAGTTTGAGGGCCACGCGCGCCGCCTCTACCCCCCTCTTCTCACGCAACATGAACCTGGCATACGCGAAATACAGCGCGAGCAGCGCAGCGCCGTAGAGCCTGGCGTGGGCGCTGGCAGCCTCGCTAGTGAGCGGTAACGGCAGCAGCGGGGCGGCAAAGGTCAGCAGCGGGACCGCAATGATGCGGTCGACGCGTGGCACCGCCGTGCGTCTCCGCTTTAGCGCCCAGCAGACAAGGCTGGCGAGAACTGCAAGTGGGTATATAATAGTTGACGCCATGAAGGGCTGCGCCACGATGGATCCCCACGCAATTTCGACCTCTCCGTGCGCCAGCGCGACAATGTACGTGGCTAGCTCGGGAAATGACGTCATAACCGGCGCGAATATTGCCGCAACGCCCACAGTTTCCATGCGAAATTTCCACGAGATATAGCGCACGAGCTGCTCTATGAGCACGCCGGCAAGAACCGTCAAGAGCACGCCGGCAGCGATCACCGCAAACGCTATGCCAGGTAGCATCCCTGAACTTTCAGTGCTCTATTTTAGGTTCGTCGTTCATCCTTTCAATGACTTTATTCGAGACGCCGCGGCGTTGGAGATGCCTTATTTGGTGTTCCCTGACGGTAGTGCGAGCTCCCTGACTCCCGCGCCGCCGCGCCCTAGCGGCTGCCTTCCTCCCTGAACTTCGAGATGAGCCGGGCAGCCCTTCTGCCGACTTCCAGCGGGTCGTCGCCAAATACCTTGACCACATGCCTCCTCCCTCCGCTCGCGTAACCCGCCGTGAATTCTATAGTGCCGCCAGGCAGGAGTCTCGCCAGCCCGCCCACGGCGACGTGACAGCCGGCGCCCACGTTCTGCAAGAACTCCCTCTCTGCGCTTGCCTCAATCATCGCTGCCCTGTCGCTGGCCTTTCTGAGCAGCTCTATCAGCCACGCATCGCTCTCTCTCACTACAGCGACGACAATTCCCTGACCCGGCGGCGGCGGCATGTCCTCAGCGCTTAGAGGGGCGGCGCGAACAGGCAGCGAGCTCCCATAGAGCCTGTAGAGACCTGCAAGCGCCATGATTGCAGCGTCGTAATGCCCCGAGAGGAGCTTTCGCACTCTCGTGTCCACGTTGCCCCGAAGCGGCTTCACCTCAATGTCCGGCCTCAAGGCCTTGAGGAACTCTGCCCTCCTCACGCTTGAGGTGCCCACCACGGCGCCTCTTGGCAGAGTCTCTATGGTGTAGCCGGCCTTGCTGACCACGGCGTCGTGGGGGGGCGCGCGCTTGGAGAAGCACGCAATTACGAGACCCGGGGAGAGCTCGGAGGGCAGATCCTTGAGGCTGTGCACCGCTATATCGGCCTCGCCGCGGAGCACTGCCATGTTTATCTCCTTCTCGAATATTCCCTTAACTCCAATTTTATAGAGCGGCCTGTCTTGTATCAAGTCGCCTGTTGTCTTGATAATAATGGTCTCGAATTCTATATCCGGCTCGACGGCCCTCACCTGCGAGAGGAGCTCCTCCGTCTGAATCAGGCTGAGGGGGGAGCCTCTTGTTGCGACTCTCAGCTTCATTGCCGGGTGGCGCAGCCGCGGGGCGGATTTTTAGTTTGGGTCTTGATAGCTGCAAGCGCTATTCCTGCGCCGCGAGGCGGCCGAAGAGGACAGGTATGGGGCACAGCGGGTCGTCGCCGAACATGTCGCCGGCTAGGTAGTAAGCCCTCGCCCTGTCTCCTCCCTTGCAGTAATGCCTGAACCTGCATGCCGAGCACCTGGGCCCGCGCAAGTACCTGTCAGTGTTGATGAAGGGGTCGAGCCTCTCCGGGTTGAGGACTTCTGCGAGCCTGCTCTCCCGCACGCTACCCAGCCTGTAGAAATCGACGAACTGACACGGATAGACGCTACCGTCGGGGTGCACGGATACTATTTTGCGGCCGCAGCCGCCCGAGAGCCTCACGAACTCGAGGTACTCGCGCAGCGAACTCCCTCCGAGAATCAGCGCGAGGTACACGCCGTCAAAGGGGCCCAGCGCGGTCTCTATTTCGAGCCTGCCCGCGTACTCCCTAGCCTTGGCCACCAAGGTCTCCATGAAGGTCGCGTACTGCTGCGGCGTGTACCACCAGTCACTGCCGAGAGCCCTTGCCCTGCCGGCGGCAGAGAGATGATAGAACACAACCCGCAGTGCGCCAAGGCTCGCGGCAAAGTCCACGTACTGGCCAGCCTGGTGGATGTTCTTTGCCGTGACGGTGAAGCGGAGGCCCACGCTCAATTCTGCCGCGATGGCATTCCTCGTGCCATTAATCGCGGCCTTGAAGGCGCCGGGCAAACCGCGAAAGCTGTCATGAAAGCGCTCTTCGGCTGAGTCGAGACTCACGCCAATGTAGTCAACTTCGAGCTTTGCGAGCACTCTCGCCGCGGCGGGGCTTATCAGGGTGCCGTTCGTAGAGAGGGCTACTCTGATGCCCAGCTCCTTAGCGCGCCTAATTATGTCGGGGAGGTCCTCTCTCATGAGCGGTTCGCCTCCTGACAGTATTAATAGCGGCGAGTTAATCTCAGCCACCTGCTCGACAAATCTCAACGCCTCGGCAGTCGTTAGCTCCGCGCGGCGGGTGCCAGCGTCAGCGTAGCAGTGCGCGCAGTTAAGGTTGCACCTCCACGTGAGGTTCCATGCGATCACAGGCCTCAAGTGGCCAGAGAACTCGCTGGGCCTCCCGACGCCGTACGCACCCTTGACCCTAAACGACACAGTGCCGCGCCCCGTGACGAGAACAGATACGGGTATCACGGGCGCCCTCTCAGCTCCCTCCAGCCCTCAGGGGGTCCCGGGAGGTCTCTCTGCGCTCTGCGGCTGGATCCCGGCAGGCGTTTTGATGCGGCCGCGCGGCAGCTCGGCGGCGCCGGCAGGCCACAATGCCCGAAAGGGACATCCCTCCACGCGCCGGCTGGGTACCGGAGTTAATAACGGTTCAGGCCCGGAAAGAGTAGTGGACCTGGACCTCAGCCATTATCGAGGCGCCCCGCGCCCGCGTGATCGGCACCCCGTCCCTGTCGGTTTCAGGGCCGCACCACGGCACTGGCCCGCCTGCGGCAGTTCTTGCACTCTTGCACCCGCACCTCGGGCCCCAACGAGCTTCTCAATCGGTCCCAGCAGCCGAGGTCCAGCGGCGCCTTTCTGCCTGTATTAACAGCGGTCGCCCTCTATTGAGCCCTTCTGACCTCCTCCCCGCCCTGAGGGGCGGGTCCCCCGGCGGCTCGCCGGTTTGCGGCTTGCCGCCCTCACCCCCACCGCCTCACGGCTGGCGGGCGCCCGCCCCGCTCGTCCGGCGGCAGGCCGCGGGCCGGGCCTCCGGCCCGTTACCCCTATCCCTCCCGGGACTCGGGGATATGTAGGGCTTGAAAGCTCGACCACGCCCCGGGGGGCTTTCAGTTGTAATGATCGGCTCGAAAAGCGCATAACTGTGACTGGAGTTGCAGGCGTTACCTGTGCTTGTAGAGTTCTCCCACCAGCCCGCGTATTAACGCCGCAGTGTTTAAGTATGCCCTGGATGTTGGGAGGCCCGAGCCGGCGGGTTTGGCGGCGTCTCGCGCGACAAGGTCGCCGCGATTCCGTACATGGAGGCAAGGGTGTAGGAGTATGTACACACTACGTGGAGTCTAACTCAGGAGGACTAGAGCCCGGGACGGTACACATCCGACCCGGGAGCCGCCCAGACCGCTCACCGTGGCCCCTTGGCCGCTAGACGACCGGGCTCTGAGTGCCAGGCGCCTCCTCCCTTTTATGCTTTTTCCCGATCTGCTGCCCCGTGTTCTCCCCGAAGAGCCGGCCAGCGCAATGCTGGCGATTGCCGGCGGAGGAAATTTATGCTAGGTACCTCTCTGCATTCCAGCCTGCAGAGAGCCGGCTGTCAGCCGGCCCTGTGAGGGCAGGAGCGTTGGCACTCCGACACACCTCTAGCGCTCTCTGCGTGCCAGTACGGTGCATAACATTGGCATCGCGGTTGCCGGAAGCAGGCGAGCCCCCACTGCCAGGATTGCGGGCTCAGCGAGAGGAGGCTCTTCGCGTATCTGCCTAGCTGTCGCTCGTCACAGCGGCGTATTACTGCGTGCGGGCGAAAAACAATTTCGCGCGGCAGGCACGATCGTTAATATCTCCCGCTCCCGCGCATGTAGCGCGGCCCGAGCCACGGCGGCAGCCGGCTTATCACGCGCCTCACGTACTCCTCGAGCCAGTCCGGCGTCCTGAACTCGTTCACGACGTCGAAGTGGTCGTACGGCTTTATGTCGAGCACCGGGCTCCCAGTCCACGCGTCAAGGCCCATCACTCTCACGCGCGGCGGGCTCACCTCGGCCAGCTTGACAATAGTCAGCGCTATGCGGTTGGGCCTCAGCGGCGATCTCGTGGCAAACACGCCGACCTCGGGCGCGACCTCGCTCGCGACCGGCCTCACCTTGAGCCTGCCCTCTCCCGCCTCGTGGAAGTACCACAGCACGAACGCGTGGCTGTACTCCTCCAGCCCCTCAAGCCCCTCCGCATACTCGTCGTAAACTCGAATCACCGAGACGAAAGAATATCTGTACTCGTCGACGCCGCCTGTCCGGGGGACTCCAACCTCCACAAAGCCTATTGGCCTCATGCAGAGAGGGCCTGACATTTAGCCCCCGCTGCCGCGCGGGGCGTTAAATCAGTTATGCACGCTGCCAGCTAAACGCCGCTAGCTATGTGGGGAAATCTTAAATAGACGCCGCGAGAGAAACGGGGGCCGTAGTCTAGCCTGGCCAGGATAATGGGAGCGGCCGTCGCTCCCATCGTGAGGCCGGCCTGGGGCCGAGCCCCGTCGCTGGATCGCCGGTGATCCCGGGTTCGGGGAGAGCCCGCCCAGAAATCCCGGCGGCCCCACCAGCGTGCTCTTGCTCCGGAGGCGTCGCGAGGCGGGGGTCTTGAAACGCGGCAGCACAGGAATGGGCCTCCGCAGCTTTGCTCGCACTCGTTAGGCTGCGCGCTGTGAGTGCTATCGAGCAGTTCTGGCGCGCCTGTTAGAAGGCCCTCTCAGCCGCGTCAGCGGAGAAGCGAGCGGTAGGCATCGCCCCACCCCAGCCTCAAGACCTTGTAGTGGGCCTCGTCGAGATTCACGCTGCTCACGACTTGCTCGATGTACCGCACTATCCACCGCACCAGCGTGAGCTTGCCCTCCGG
Organism: Thermoproteaceae archaeon; assembly: GCA_020833025.1. GTDB lineage: Archaea > Thermoproteota > Thermoprotei > Thermoproteales > Thermoproteaceae > Pyrobaculum. Next base: position 36,253 of record JAJHRB010000006.1, read on the forward strand.
CGTCAGCCTGTGCCAGATGTCGCTCGCCACCTCGAGAGGATTCGGCGGGTAGGTCCCGCATATGGTGACATCGCCAGAGGGCGGGACTCCAAAGACGAGCGAGGGCGCCGGCGGGCTCTCTGCGGCCCTCGGGAAGACACCGTCCCACTCCCTCAGCTCCACTCTCTCGAAGACTTTTGCCTTTATCACCAGCGCCGCGAGTTTCACCGCGGCGACCTCTCTGCGCTTTAGGCTCTCGACCGACTCGTAGCACCTCCACCTCGCTTTGATCTCGTGGTAGAGCCCGAGGAGCGGCTCGAGGTACCCCTCCAGCGGGCCCAGATCTGCCGGCTTTCCCTCGCACATCTCGCGCGGCAGCGGCAGCCAGAACTCGTCAAATTTCGTCGAGATGGACTCCAGGAAGTCGGTGCACGCCTCGACGCCGGCTCTCGTCAGCGACGTGACGGCCACCAGGGGGTGGCGCCGGGCCACGCGTCATGTCGCGCCTGGACATTTATTGCTGCTGGCATGACGGCG
>JAJHRB010000024.1 GCA_020833025.1 Thermoproteaceae archaeon
CGGCCGGCTGAGGAGGCTGATCAGGGGGCTGGCTGCCTGGTACGGAGCCCCGTGCATCGAGGCAAGGCTCTACTCAACTGTGTGCCCGAGATGCGGCGCGAAAATGCTGGAGCTGCAAAACCGCCACGTTAGGTGCCCGAAGTGCGGCATGGAGGCGCGCCGTCAGCGGATGCGCGAAATTACAGCCCACTTGCCGAGATGCTCACCTATCCTTATCAGCTCGTTCAGCTTTGCCGTCCTCTCCCCGCCGGATATTCCCGTCTTGATCACCTCAGCGCCGGCGCCAACGGCCACGTGGGCCAGCGTCTTGTACTCGGTGTCTCCGGATCTGTGGGAAACGATGACCCTCATGCCGTACCTCCTGGCTGTCTCAACCGCGCGTAGAGTCCTGAGCAGGGTCCCCACCTGATCGGGCTTGATTATGACTCCCGTCGCCGCTTTGAGTCTGCCGCCCTGCTCTATGCGCTCGGGGCTCGTCGCGAAGATGTCGTCACCGACTATGAGCCTCTCCTTGAATCTTTCCGCCAGCTCGGCGAATGACTGGAAGTCCTCCTCGTGGAACGGATCCTCCACGTATATCAGGTCGAACTCCTCTATCAGCTTCGTCACGAACTGCAGCTGCTCTCTGGGCCCGCGCTCGACTCCCTCGTTCCTGTATACATACTTGCTTCCGCTCCAGAGGCTTGATGCGGCTACGTCAACGCCGAGCCCTATCTCAATTCCGAGCTCCCTCCCGACCTCGGCCGCGGCGTCCTTGATTATTTTCAAGGCAGTGCGCGAAGAGATCCTGGGCGTCCACGCGCCCTCGTCATTCCTGCCTCCCGTGAACGTGCTGTCGACCTTCACGATCTCCCTGACCACCCTCTTGTGTATCTCGGCATTTGCGCAAACGGCAGCCAGGATGTCAGGCGGGTTGAGCGGTACTACTAGGAATTCTTGTATGTCGGGCCCGAGCCCTCTGCTGTGTTTGCCGCCGCCGATGACGTTACCAAGCGGTAGGGGGAGCCTTCTCGCGTAGGCGCCGCCTATGAAGGCGAACAGAGGGAGCCCGAGCGACGCAGCGCCGGCCTCCGCCGCGGCGAGCGATGTAGCTATGGCTGTCGCGCCGCCTATGCGCTCGAACCTCCAAGTGCCGTCTATTTCCTCGAGCTTGCCGTCAACAGTGTACGGCTCCGTCACGTCAAGTCCCGCGATTTCAGGCGCGACGAGCCTCTCAAACGCCGAGATGGCCGCGTCTATGCCGCCCTCGGGGAAGTAGACAACCTCGTGAGTCCCCCGGGACGCGCCGGCGGGGGCCGCGGCCCTGGCCGTGAGCGTGTCGCCAGTAACTGGGTCCTCCACTGTCAGCTCGACCTCGAGCGTTAGGTCGCCGCGCCCCGTGAACACCTTCCGGATCCACGCATCCTTGATTTGCACGGAGGGGAGCTGCCTGGATGTTAAAAATGGCTTGAAGCGAGCAACTGTGCCTAGCTGCCTCTGAAGGCCGCGGCAGCCACGGCGCGCTATAAAACCGGGCGCGCAGTAGTGGAGAGGACCCGCTTGAACCCCTCGCTTCTCGTTATCGCTACCACGTCAATGCCCTCTCCAGATCCCGGGTCGTTCTTTATCGCCGCGCTGACTGCCCTCACTGCGAGCTCGACAGCCTCGTCAAGGCTCATGCCCTCCCTGTAACCAACCTCGAGCACTCCCTTGGCATAAGGCGAGCCGCTGCCGGTCGCCACGTATTTCTCCTTCGTGACCGTGCCGAGCCAGTCCGTCATGTACAGCACGGCGCCTTCATCCTCGTCGACGCCGCCAATTATTGAGTGCACCAGGTACACGTAAGGCCGCGAGTAGAACAGCACGAGCGACACGTAGTTCACGAGTGCCCTTATTGGTATCGGCCTTCCGTGCGCGAGCCTATACTCCCTAGCGCGCGTGGTGAGCAACGCGAGCAGAGACTGCAGGTCGGCAACGCCTCCCGACATCGTCGCCGCGACGTGGCCGTCTATCTTCCATATCTTCTCCCCGCGCTTGTGCGCTATGTAGTAACCAGCAGTCACGCGCTTGTCAGTGGCGAGCACCACGCCGCCGTTAAACACGAAACCTACTGTCGTGGTCATCCGCGTGCCAGATCAGCCTTTCAGCTCAACCTCCTCGACGAACTTCACGCGTTTTATGTTAGCGAATCTCCCCGACACGTCCGCGGCGTACTGCAGCAGCACGCTGCCCAGCCGCTCGTAGAGCAGGGCCTCCGCCGGCAGGTACACCGTCATGGTGTCGCCCTCAACCGCTACCTTCAGCTTCTCGCCCGGCAGTTTGGGCAGGTAGCGCCTCAGCAGCGCCACGGCCCTCTCCTCCACGCTCACCAGCCTCTTCACAACCCTGCCCCTGACTATAATTACCCTGCCGGCCAGCGGGTGGTTGAAGTCGAGCACCACTCTGCCGCCGGATATTGAAATTACTCTTGCCTTTTGCCCGTCAAAGTCAACAACGTCGCCGACATTAGGCACGAGCCCGCGCCTGTGGAACTCGCGTATTGACACAGTCCTCACTTTGCTGGAGTCCCTGACACCGTAGGCCTTCTCCGGTGGCACCTCGACCTCAAAGTCCTGGCCCTCGTCCAGGCTGAGCAACGCGCTCTCCACGGGCTCCCACAGCGGAGTCTCGCCGAGGATTACGAGGCGGGGGCCATAAACGCCATCCGGCCTGTATATGCCGGCCTCTCTGGCCACGGATTCTTGCGTTGTCTCCACGACTTTATTCTCCTCCTTCACTACTACGGTGTAGTCAAGCAGTATGTATTCTCCCTTTGTGAGCGGCATGTTCACGTAACAGCCAGGCCGGCCCTCCCCTGTGCCTCCTCCGCCTTTCTTCTCTTGATGAGCCTGGTTATGTAACCGGCAATCCTGTTCCTGACGGTCTTGCTAGGGACGTCTGCGAGCTCGGCTACCACGCGCTTGTTATGCTCGAAACTGTCGGTAAACTTGTCCGGGTACGCCTCGATCAGCCTCTCTGCAAGAGACTTGATGAACTTAGGCTTCACTCTGCCCACGAGGGCTCAGATCCTGCGCGGGTTTTTAGCCTTGATCGTAATTCCAGCCGCACGCGAGCTGACCCGCGCGGGCGGCGTCGAGCATCATCACGCGCAAATCCGCACGCCCTGCCGGTGCGCACTGATAGGGCATGACATGCAACGGTGGAGGCGCGTGAGCCGCACAGAATTCGAGCCCTGCGGGCCCGGAATTCTTTTAAGCATGGAGGCCCTTCACGCATAATGGGCAAGCGGCTGCTTGTGCAGCGGAGGGGCAGGGGAGGCTCCCAGTTCATATCGCCGAGCTGGAAGCGTGACGGTCCAGTGAGATACCCACCGCCAGAGGTGCTGCAGGGCAGAGGTTACGTCGTAGAGCTGCTCCACGAGCCCGGTCTCAACGCGCCAGTGGCGAGAATAAGGCTCGAAAGCGGTATCGAGTTTCTCAATTACGCTGCCGAGGGTCTCTATGTCGGCCAGGCAATTGAGGTTGGGAGGGGCGCCCCGCCCAAGCCCGGGAATATCATGGTGCTGGGCGAGATACCGGAGGGTACGATGGTATTCAACATTGAGAAGAGGCCAGGCGACGGCGGCAAGTTCGCCAGAGCCAGCGGGACTTACGCCGTCATTGCCGGCCAGAAGCCCGAGGAGGGCAAGACGCTGGTGAGGCTCCCAAGCGGCAGGGTCGTGGAGGTCGAGGCTACAGGGAGGGCAACAGTCGGCATAGTGGCAGGAGGGGGGAGGGTCGAGAAGCCGCTCTTGAAGGCCGGCAGAAAGTACCACAGATCGCGCGCAAAGGCGTGGAAGTACCCGACCGTCAGGGGCAAGGCCATGTCGCCGTATGCCCACCCGCACGGCGGCGGCTCGCACCAAACGGGCGGCAGGCCCGTCCCGAAGACTGCACCGCCAGGCCAGAAGGTCGGCTTCTACGGCTCGAGGTGCACTGGCCGCGGCTGCGTCAGAGCGAGGGCCCAGCAGCAGTGATAGATAGGCGCAAGGAGGAGCACATCATACTGGCGCTGCTGGAGGAGTCCCAGTACGGGAGCTCCTGGCTCGACGAGGTCTACCTAATTCACAACGCGCTGCCCGAGCTTGACCTGTCAGACATAGACCTAACTGCGCGCTTCCTTGGTGTGAGGGTGAGTGCGCCGCTCGGGATTGGCGCTATCACGGGGGGCACCGAGCTCGCCGGGAGAATAAACGCCGCGCTTGCAAGGGCGGCGGAGGAGCTCGGCATACCGATTTACGTGGGCTCGCAGAGAATAGCGCTGCTGAAGCCGGAGATCAGGTGGACGTTCGAGGTCGTGAGGCAGAACGCGCCAACGGTACCCAAGGTGGCAAACCTCGGGGCGCCGCAGCTCGCAAAGCTGCCGGAGGAGGAGCTGGCAGAGTGGGCATCTCAGGCCGTGGAGATGATAGACGCGCACGCCATAGCGATACACCTAAATGCCGTTCAGGAGGTAATCCAGCCTGAGGGAGAGCCTGGCCTCAAGGGCGTGCTGGAGAAAATAACGGCGGTGAGGAGGGCCGTGGGAAGGCCCGTGATAGTTAAGGAGGTAGGCTGCGGGATCTCCAAGGAGGCCGCCGCGCGCCTCTCTGCGGCGGCGGATGCGATTGACGTCGGAGGCTTCGGCGGCACGTCATTCGCCGCGATAGAGGGCGCGAGGGCGCAGATTACCGGCGCGTGGCTGCACAAGAGAATTGCCGAGACCTTCAGGCAGTGGGGAATACCGACAGCGGCGTCGATATGTGAGGTAAAGTCTGTGTACTCTGGCTTTATTATCGCGTCTGGCGGCATAAGGAGCGGTCTCGACGGCGTCAAGGCGCTGGCGCTCGGCGCGCATTTCTTCACAATGTCCTACCCGCTCCTGAGGGCAGCCGTGGAGGGGAGGATCAAGGAGGAAGTCGAGGCAATCATGATGGAGGTGAAAGTCGCCATGTTCCTCCTCGGCGCTAGAAAGGTAGAGGACCTGGCAAGAGCCCCGAGAGTCTACGGTCCCAGACTGAAGGGCTGGATAGAGCAAAGAGACCTCAAGTGCTAGCCGCATGTCGTGCCCGAAGTGCGGCTCCGGCGACGTGATGCTGCTGCCCAGCAATGAGTTTGCGTGCAAGCACTGCGGGCACAAGTGGCCAATACCGCAGGTCGACTACTCGTGGGTCGAGGTTGAGGTGAAGAAGGCAAGGCTGTTCGAGAGGTATATCGACGCGCCGATCGAGACATGCGAGAGGCTCCTCGCCGAGCTCGCGAAAGAACTTAACGAGAGAGACGCGAGAATTCTCGCCGCCAAGATCCTCCTCATGAGGGCTTACAGACGCAGGCTCTCTCAGAGCGAGCTTCAGAGGCTACACGCCGAGGCCGATAAGTGTTTTCAATGATTGTTGACATATCCGCAAAGCCTGACGTGCATAGGTTCGCCGCGGCGTCCGTCACTATCAACGGTGCCGACTGCAACACCGCGGCGGCCGTGAGGGCTGCTGAAAGCGCTTACAGGTTCCTCCCGTTCCTGCACCCGCTGCGGCTAACAGCGGGCGCGTGCTGCGAGGGGCGCAGGCTTTATGTCAGAGGCGCGGCGCTCTGGAGCACGGGCGTCGAGATGGACGCGCTCTTCGGCGCGCTCGTGGGGGCGATAGCCTCAGGCTCGAGCGAGTTGAGAGACCTGGCGGTGGAGGTTAAGCTCAAGGGTCTCGCGCGCGGCGTCACGGGCTGCGAGGGCTCCGGGGGGACTCTGGCGAGGGGGGAGGGGCTCGCCGCGTCGGCTTACGGCGAGATGGAGGTGAGGAGCTGCGAGCGCGTCAGGGATCCCACAGACAAGGGCCACCCGATTTACGCCGCCCAGACAGCAGCCGCGTTAAATGTCAAGAGGCTGTGCGAGCTCGTGGAGGGTCCCTGCCCTGCAATTCGGCACTTCAAGATCGACATAGACGTGAGGGGCTGTCTCGTCACGGCAAGCGCTAAGGTAGCGGCCAGGGACCTCTCCCCGGCGCCAGAGGCCATGTTTGCGGTGGGCGTCGCGCTACTGACGATATGGGACGTGATCAAGAAGTGGGAGAAGGACGAGAGCGGTCAATACCCCGGTACTAGAATTAGGCTGATAGCCCTGCTGTGACGCCCTGCCGGCGCTGGCAGACCCCTCAGGCATAATTACCCGCGAGTCCTTCAGGAGTAATGCTTCCGCGGGAGCTGGATGAGATAATAGATTTAGTGATAAGGCATAATACTTGGAGACGCAAGGAGACAATAAATCTAATTGCAAGCGAAAATGTAATGTCCCCGCTTGCAGAGCTGTTCTACATAAATGACATGGTGGGGCGCTACGCCGAGGGGACAGTGGGCAGTAGGTACTATCAAGGAACGAAGTACATTGACACAATAGAGGGCATGCTCGCGAGCAGATTTGCGAGGGTCCTCGGCGCCAGATACATTGACGTGAGGCCCATATCGGGCACCGTGGCGAATCTCGCGACGTATTTCGCGCTCGTGCCGGAGGGGGGTCTCGTCGCGTCGCTGCCGGTGAGGTGCGGCGGCCACATAAGCCACAACACCGTTGGCGGCCTCAGGGCTCTGAGGCTCAGAGCCGTCGAGCTGCCGTGCGACCCGGAGAGCTTCAACGTCGACGTCGAGAGAGCGCGCAAGATAGTCCTCGAGAGCAGGCCAAATCTAGTAATCCTCGGGGGCTCTCTCTACCTCTTCCCGCACCCCGTTAAGGAGCTCGCCGGAGTCGCCGAGACTGCCAAGTCCTGCGTCCTCCACGACTCAGCGCACGTCCTGGGCCTCATAATAGGCGGCGCATTCCCCAACCCTCTGGCGGAGGGCGCGCGCGTGATGACAGCATCCACGCACAAGACGTTCCCGGGCCCTCAGGGCGGCTTGATAGCCTCGGCTCTCGACGACGAGCTGAACGAGAGAATTAAGAGAGCCGTGTTCCCGGTGTTCACGTCAAATTACCACATGCACCGCTACGCAGCAACGTACGTAACGCTGCTGGAGATGGAGACCTTCGGGGAGGAGTACGCCGCGAGAGTTGTCGCGAACGCGAGGGCGCTGGCCGAGGCGCTGGCGGCAGAAGGCGTGATGCCCGTCGCAGAGAGGTACGGGTTCACGAGGACTCATCAAGTGGCGGTAGATGTGTCAAAATTCGGCGGCGGCAACAAAGTTGCGTATCTGCTGGAGCAAGCAAACATAATAGTGAACAAGAACATGCTGCCGTGGGATAAGAGCGCTGTGAGACCTAGCGGTATTAGAATCGGCGTTCAAGAGATCACGCGGTACGGCATGGGAAAGGACGAGATGAGGGAGATAGCCAGGCTCATAGCGCGAGTGCTACGAGGGGAGGACATTAATGCGGTGAGGCGCGATGTCATTGAGCTCAGAAGGAGCTTTCTCGAGATAAAGTATGGATTTAAAATAAACAGAGAGCTTGTCGAGAGAGTTTTCGGCTCGCTGAACCTGCTATAGGGACCTATATGCACATCGTGCGCCCGCCATCTATGAGAATTAAAGAGCCCGTGATGTAACTGGCCCTGTCAGATGCCAGGAAGGCAACGAGCTCGCCGATCTCCTCCGGCATGGCGAGCCTTCCCAGCGGGATCTCGCGCTCCATCTCGCGAATTACGTCGGCAACGCTCACTCCACTGCGCCGCGCTCTCTCCGCCGCGACCTCCCGAATGCGCTCCGTGTCGACGTAGCCTTGCAGAATGCCATTGACGAGAACGTTGTACCTGCCGAGCTGGTACGCGAGCGTCTTGACGAGACCGGCTACTGATATCCTGATAACATTCGACAGCGTGAGCTCCGGGAGGGGCTGCTTGAGAGTAATCGACGCTATGTAAATCAGCCGGCCCTGCCTTCTCTCAATCATGTGCGGGACAACGTCTCTGGTTATCCACACCGCGCTCAGCAGGAGCAGCCTAACTCCGTACTCCCAGTCCTCCTCGCTCAGCTCGAGAAACGTGCCGGGCTTGGGCGGGCCGGTGTTGTAGACAAGCACGTCAACTCTGCCGAAGTTGCGCATCGCCTCGTCGACTATCCTCCTCACGTCCTCTCTCTTGGTGAGGTCCGCGCGCACTGGAATTACGGACACGCCGTATTGCGAGCTGAGCCTCTTCGCAAGCTCGACGAGCCTGTCGAGACTTCTCGCCGCGATTACCAAGTCTGCGCCCTCCCTTGCCAGCACGGTCGCGACGCCGGCCCCTATTCCGCGGCTCGCTGCGGTGATTATAGCGGCCCTGCCCCTCAAGAGCACATGCATGTGCGCATCGCGTTTTTCAATAGTGACATTACATAGAACTTTTAAGGGCCGGCGGCTTTGCCCACTATGGAAGTCTCCGGCGTTAGAAGAATGGTAATACTTAAGTGCCAGCTAATGTCCTCCCTGAATTTGTGCCCGGGAGACGCGAAGTGTCTCGTCGCGTTCATGAGAAAGGAGGGCGAGTTCGAGAGATACCGCAGCGTGCCGGCCGCGATAGTGGGTATAATCGACTGCGGCGGCTGCGACGGGACCCGCGCGGTTCCCAGTCTTGGGCTCCTTAAAATGCACCTCGCCTCCCTGAAGGAGGACGCCGACGTTGTGCACGTGGGCACCTGCATCACGAAATTCTGCCCGAGAAAGGACGACATAGTCAAGGCGGTGAGGGAGAGGGCGGGAGTCGAGGTAGTCGAGGGCACTCATAAGTACGTCGTTGAGAGGATATTTGGCAAGTAATCCCGCGCCCCCAAACTCCGGCCCGTCTGCTATTTTACTATAACAAAAGTGTAGCGCCTGCAGACGCCCCTCAGCGCGCACTCATCACACCTTAAGGCCCTGCAGTACCTGTATCCTATCTCGTGCGCCCCGCGCTCGTAAAGCACGGGGTCTCCGCTTATCTTGCCCACATACCTCACAAGCCCCCTGACACTCTCGAGCCTCATCACGACGTTCTCGCGGCACTTGGAGCCGCCCCGAACTTCGCAGACCAGCCTCCTGGCAATTCTGGCTCTGGCTCTCTCTGAGGTTGACGTCATCACGTCCTCAAACGCGCCGGACCTCAGCGTCACGAGCGCCGTGTATATGTCGCCGTGAAGTATGTACTTCTTACACTCCTGGCCGTACGCTATCCTGAAGGCTAGCGGTATGTTCGTGTCGTGTATGAACAGACGGAGGAAGAGCTTCACGCCGCGCCTCACGCCGCTGCCGCCGAGACCTCTGAAGAGCGCGCGCCTGATGCTCTCCTCGAACTCTGAAATTCTCTTCTGCCTGACTATCCACAGCTGGGGGGACTTGTACTTCCTGGTTATAATATTCAGAGCTCTCGCAGTGGCAAAGATCGCACTATTGCTGGCATCCCTGTCGAAGCCTGCCTCCTCCATGGCCCTCCTGACCCTCGACGCCGAGAAGGCGTCATACACGTGCTTCTCAAACGACGCTGCGAGTCTTGCGAGCTCCTCGCCGCCGAGCGCCCTGCGGGCGCTCAGCGCAGAGACGAGCATTATGTAAGCTATCAGCAGGTCCAGCCCTCTCACACTAGAAATGCTGGACACCAGCGCCTCAAAGTTGTTCTTGTACGTGCGCACAATAGACCTTACTTGCTCGACAAGTGTGCTGTAGCTCGGAGTAAGGCTCTCCAATACCCTGTCCCTGACGGACATCCCGAGCTCGACAATACTCCTCCTCGCCTTCCCGGCGGCGCGCATGGGCGGAGACGTAGAAGTGGGAGTTAAAAAGGCGGCAAGTCCCCTGCAGCCCGAGCCTGCCGCGTTACTTTGCCAGCCTGTCTCTGTACATTTCAATTATCCTGTCTACCGCCGAGAGTATTGCCCTGGACGTCTCGCTGTCTCTGCTCATGAACTCGTGAAGTCTCCCGCTGTCAAGGTACTGCGACAGCTCTGGGTCTATTGGAATGCCGCCGAGAAACGGCACTCCAGCCTCCTCCGCGATCCTCTTGCCGACGTCCCTCCCGAAGATGTAATATAGCTTGCCGTCGCCGGGGCACCTAAAGCAGCACATGTTCTCGACTATGCCGGCCACCCGTATTCTGAGTCTGCGCGAGAAGTCTATCGCTTTTATTACAATTCTCCGCGAGATTTCAGTGGGAATCGTGACTATGATGCTTCCATCTATTGCGCCGTGCAGGCTCTGCGCTATTGTCAGCGGCGCGTCGCCGGTGCCAGGCGGCAAGTCGATAACGAGCGCGTCGATGAAACTCCACTTGACATTTGCCAAGAACTCGCGCAGGATCTTGTTTAGCAGTGGGGCTCTCCATATGACAGCCACGTCGTCTCCGGGCAGCAGGAAGTCAACTGACACGATCTTAATGCCGAGCGGCCCCTCCACCGGCAGTATTCTCTTGTTTTCTTCGTCCGTCTGGAGCTGGCGGCTAGCAACGCCGAGCATTTTAGGGACCGTCGGGCCGTAAACGTCAGCGTCCAGCACGCCGACGCTGTAGCCGCGCATGGCGAGACCAATTGCAACAGAGGCGGAGACAAGCGACTTCCCGACGCCGCCCTTTCCTGAAATTGTAATGAGCTTTAACTTGACATCTTTAAATATATCGGCGAGACTCAGCTCGCTGCTCGTCACGGCTCAATACGATGCAAGAAGCAATTAAACCTGCAGTGCCTCAAGAGCCGGCGCGGAGCCACTGCTCAAAGCCCCGCCTCAGCAGTGACACGCCGAGCGCCACGCACAGCAGCAGCATTATTTTTTCAATCACCCGGAGCCCGATAACGCCGAGAATTCTGAGGAGCGGCTCTGACGCCGCTAGGGTCGCTAGACTGAGCGCGGAGACTGCCGCTACCACGAGCAGCGTGAAGAGGGGGCCCGCGCTCCCGCTTAACAGCACGACGTAGGAGATCGAGGCCGGTCCGGCCAGAAACGGCACTGCCAGCGGCACCACTGCAATCTCCAGGCCGCCGGAAACAACTCTCTGCTCGTACGGCCTCAGCAGATAGTACAGTGAGAAAGTAGAGAGCACTAGACCGCACGCAATTACAAAATCGCCTATGCTTATGCCGAATACTCTCAAAAGCTCCGTGCCGAAAAGCGAGAACACGGCCAGTATGCCCGCCGCGACGAGCACCGACAGCTTGAGCGTCCTGTGCCTCTGCTCTCTCTCCATTCGCGATGTAATGGCAATGAATAGCGGTATATTGCCAATCGGGTCCACGAGCACGTAAAGCATCATAACGGATGAGAGGAAGTCCGTCAGGACGGTCATCAGCACCCAAATTCTTGCATCATTATATTGTTATTTCTACTCAGCGATGGCAGGCCCTCCTCACTCAAGAGCTGGGACTGGGGCGCGTATTTATTTGCTACAGCCCCGCGCCCCTCAGGTGAGGAGGACCTCCAGACTACCTTGCCCAGTTGTACTTCCGCCAGCGTCTCGACCTGCCCCAGCCGCAGGAGGCGCAATATTTTTTAGATACATTGTAGGAGTGCCGTCCGCACCTGGGGCACCTTATGTGGGCCTTCCCCCTGCCATGTTTGCCCATTGACGGCGTGCCCTTCACGTCACCGGTGAGATGAGCAGCACGTTCTCGCCCCTTATTACAATCGTGCCGCGCTTGTGCGCCACTCCGTTTACGATCTCCTCGGCATTGTCCAGCAGCAGGTTGACGTGCTGGTCAAATGAGCGCAAGACGCCCCGAATCTCATAGTTGTCGCGCAGTTTCACGAGCACAACCTTCCCTATTGCGTCCTGCAGTACGGCTCCTAGTGTTGCAAAACACCTGGACGCGTCTGACGCCATGTCGGCGCAGTGAGGGAGGCATATAAGCGTTTCCCTCGGCGAAGTTTAAAATACGCGCGGGAGGGACCGCGCGTGGACATACTAGTCGAACAGGTAATGAGGGATCTCAAGTCCCGCGGGTTTAAGATCGTGGAGAGCTTTAACGAGGGCACGTTCATTGCCGAGAAGAAGGACAAGTATCTATTCTATGTGATGGTGGAGGGCGTCGAGGTCACAGTACAGGCGTTACTAGATGTTATTAACATGGGCGAGACACTGTCAGTGCCCGTTGTGCTCGCACTTGTGAGCAATGATGGTACTGTTACCTACTACTTCGCCAGAAGAGTGAGACTGCCGCGCAATGTGCGCGCCAGCCCGCTCGCCAAGAGCGAGGCCTAGCGCGCCCGCTCCCTGCTTGCCGAGACGAAAAGACGGAAACGGCGGCGGAAACCCTCATAAAACCGGACGTCGTGTCAGTGCGGCATGCTGGGGGGTCTCGAGCGACTAATTGAGGTATCCAGAGGTCTCAGAGTGCGCTTTATACTCTACTTTGTCAAGTGCAGGGGCCGCGTGGGAGTTGACAGGGAGATTAGAGCACTCGACGAAGAGAACAGGCCGGCGCCGTGGGCGCGCGTATTTCCCGGAATCTCGCCCCAGAGCGTGATACAGCAGTGCGCACTCAAGAGAGTTGAGGCATACCGCGGCGGGGAGCTGATCGGCGAGTGGAAGACCATTGAGGAAGCAATTGCCGCGCTTACGAGGCCCCGTCTCCCGCGGCCCTCCTGACCCGAATAGCGTAGCCCCTCCCCAGTGAGAGCTCCCTGATGCCGTAAACTAGCCTCCCGACGGCCACGATGTTGCCGTCTGGGTCCGCCACGACAACCTCGCAATTTGGCCTCGCGTCCCCGGGCACGCCGAGCACGCACTTGGCGGGTACGTTACGCCCGGACCTCGCGTGCAAGGCGGCCGCGCGGCTCACGAGCACAACGCGCGTCCTCAAAAACCTCGCGCCGTGGAGCGTCGGGAGCAGATAGCCGTCATTATTGCGCAGCACAAAGGCAACCTCACCGTCCACTAAGACGCGCTTAATCCGCCCGTCCCTGTTGCGCTCGACCTCCATCCTGCGGCCGCGCAGGGCCTCTGCCGTCTCGCGTCCGTATAGATATGCTATAACAGTCAGGGCCTCGTTTTCGGCACCGCGCATGTCGGCTGCGCGAGTACAGAGCATAAAAACCAAGAGTGCGAGTACCTGCGATGCATTGCGAGATCTGCGGCAGCGAGATCCGGGGCGAGCCCGCGGCAGTAGAGGTCGACAAGGCGGTGCTCTACGTGTGCTCCCGCTGTGCTGCAATTTACGGCAAGCGGGCGCTCCGGCAGCAGTATAGGCAGGCACCGCCGGCAGCCACGCCGCGGCCGCGCCGCGAGCCCGTCAGTGTCGAGATAGTGGAGAACTTCGGCGAGGTGGTGAGAGCCGCGAGAGAGAGCCTCGGCCTCTCCAGGGAGGCCCTCGCGGCAATGCTCGGGGTGAAGGAAAGCGTGCTCAGGAGGGTAGAGGCGGGGCAGCTACAGCCCGATGTGAGCCTGGCGAGAAAGCTGGAGAGAGTGCTTAGGGTGAGGCTACTTGTCAGAGAGCACGAGGGGGGCCAGCCCGAGAGCGGCGCCGTGAGGAGGGAGCTGACACTCGGCGAGGTAGCAGAAATACGCGAGGAGTAATGCGGCCGGCCGCGCCGACGTGCCGCGCGCCGGCAGCCGCCGGGGCCGCGAGTAAGACAGCCGGCCTGGAGAGGAGACGCGGCGGCATGCGCGCACTGCTGGCCTACGTGGGCCCGAGGCTGCACAACCTCAGCTACAAGCTGAGCGAGTTCAAGGCACTCGCCGAGTCGGCGGGATTCTGCGTAGTCGACATTGCGGTCCAGTACGGCAGACCCGACGGTAGGTTTTACCTGGGCCCCGGCAAGGCGCGCGAAATTGCGGGCAGGAGCTTCGACACGCTCATCGCCTACCACAGCCTAACGCCCCTTCAGGTCTTCAATCTTGAGAGGCTCCTCAATCGAAGGGTGCTCGACAGAGTCGCCGTCATACTGACCATTTTTGAGGGGCGGGCTGGCAGCATCGAGTCCAAGCTCCAGATAGAGCTGGCGAGACTGAGGTGCGAGCTGCCCAGAGTCAGAGAGTATCTGAGAAGGGCCAAGATGGGGGAGCAGATCGGCTTCAAGGGGGCCGGCGAGTACGCCATAGACGCCTATTACCGTCACCTCGTCTTACGGATGTCGGCCATCAGGCGGAGACTGGAAAAGGTCAGAAGGGCAAGGGCGCTGCGCGCCGCGAGGCGGAGGGAGGCGGGAGTCCCCGAGGTTGTTATCACAGGCTACACTAGCGCGGGCAAGACCACGCTCTTCAACGCGCTGACGCGCGAGTCCAAATTCGTCGACGGCAGGCCCTTCGCGACTCTCGATGCTTACAGCAGGGCGCTAGACCTCTGGGGCAAGAGAGTTGTAGTCACGGACACAATAGGCTTTATCGACGACCTGCCGCCAGTGCTCATAGAATCATTTCACTCGACTCTCCAGGAGATTGCAGATGCAGACGTTGCGCTCCTGGTTATCGATGCCTCCGAGCCTCACGAGGAGGTGGCGCGCAAGCTGAAGACATCCGTCGAGATCCTCAGCGAGCTGGGCATCGACAGGAGCAAGGTAATTCCCGTGCTAAACAAGGTCGATAGAATCGGGGCGCGCGAGATACCGCGCGTCGGCAGCATAGTCAGGCAGTACTTCAGCTGGTTCGTCCCCATATCGGCGCTGACGGGGTTCGGTATCAACGCGCTGAAGGCTGCCATTTACATGAGGACTCCCGGAAATCCCGGCAGCGCCAGGAGGGCCCCTGTAGGCTGGGCAGCGTTCCGGCCCGCCTATCCACCTGCCTCCCTGCAGGGCCCCGAATCAGGGCTCCGCGTCAGAACCCCCGCGGCGCAGGGGTTCTGAACACAGAAGTCTGCTAGCAAGGCCCTGAAACGGGGAGCAGGCTCACCGCCCGGCCTGCCGGCTCCCGCCATGGAGGGGAGGGCGCGCAGGGCGCTCGCGCCCCCTTTCAGCTCCCGCCGGAGGTTCAGCAGAGATTCCGCCGGCGGGCTGGAGAGTGGGCAGGAGAGTGAGAATGCCGCTTGTACTTGACGCACAGCTGAGGCTGAATGACGAGAGGGGCGCGAGCTGCGGTGCCCTCGTTGATATTCCGAGGCGCGAGGTCAGGATATGCAAATCTTCAGGCGTAGAGTAAAGCACATCGGGCCGAGGCACGTTATCGCGGACAAGGGGTCGGTGAGGGAGCTCAAGCAGAGCGGCGGCTACCCGGCGGGGAGGAAGGCCCTTCTCAACCTCGGCGCGCTTGGGAGGAGAAGCCTGCACGCCCCCTCAACCCGGCACCGCCCCGGCCCCCGGGAGCGGCGGGGCCGGGGCGCTCCTCAGCTCGTCAAGCTGTGCTGCTCGGCCCCGGCTGTGACGGAGTGGTGGGCCCGCCGGGATTTCTGGGCGGGCGCTGCCCGAACCCGGGTCGCCCGCGCGTGAGGCCTATGCAGGGCCGTAGAGCCCTTGGGCATCCTGCCGCTAGACTACGGGCCCTGCCCCCGCCCGGGGGGCCGCTTTTAAGTTTTATCGCACTTACGCGGCAATGCATGTCGTGGCGCGCATGACCGCCAAGTATAACAGGTGTATTATAACAAGATCTTCGCCTGAGCTTAAATATGCTGCCTTCTTCGGAGCGTGTACAGAGTATTACTAAACCGCAAGGAGGGCAGAATTCTGGTCACGGGGAGGGAGGGCGATCTAAGACTGCTGGAGGAGGGGTGGGAGCTCGTCTATGAGTCATCGCGGTGGAGCGAGGCCTTTGCATTTGCCATAGATGTTGCAAACGACGAAACCGTTGAGTGGTACTACGACGACTCAGTCAGTGGCTCATGAGCACGGCGCGTTTTGATGCCAGCTTTTTGAGGGTCCAGAGATCCCAGGGCGGTGAAAGTACGCGGCAAGTGCAGAGGCCTCCGTGTTCTGCCCTGCGGTAAGGGAGCGCCCGGCTTGCCCCGGCCTCAGCTGCTGGCTGTCCCACCTCGCCCCGACCTCCCATTTTACCACTGTTCTTCCTTACGCACTTGAATGTTTAATAACTTGCCGCCCAAGCTTAAGGCAGGGGGCGCCGGGGATGGAGGGAGGCGCGTGATGAGGGCTGGGTTGTTGAGAGTGTAAGAATGATAGCTTAGGAGCCAGCTGACGTTGCGCAATTTTAATAACTCTGTGCTGTCACCTCTGTGCTCTCTTGCGTTACTGATAAATTTCTAGTCTGCTCGCCGGAGGTGGACGAGGAGAGACTGCTCGAGAGAGTGGCGAGAATAGAATATAGTCTAAGCGCATCGCCGTACGACTTAGTGAAGCTCGCCGTTGCGTTTGGTGCGGATCCAGGCAGAGCAAAGCAAAAGCTCGGCGTTGAGATTTCGGGCCATGTGAAGAAACCGGTGGCCGCATTCCTCGCGACGTACAGCAGGATTCACGGCCACAGCAGAGTTGAAAAAGAGTTGCTCGAGCTTTACGCGGCTATGAGGGGGCGTTGCGTGTGCCCGGCAGGTCCCGTAGTGCCCGTGGGCGGCGGTAAGTATCTCGTGCAGAGGGCGGGCGGTATTTACATGTGCGATGACTCTTGCTCCGAGCTAGCGCCGGCGCCGATATTGCTTTATGAGCACCCGAGCGGCTGCATGCTGCACAGCCCGCCGCTGGCGCTCGTGGGACAGCCCGTGGCCGCCGTGATTGATGCGTTGAAGAAGCTCAACGTTGCCGAACCTGAGCTTGTTGCGAGATTCCTGCTCCCCGGAATCTGCAGGGACGTGCTCGGCATTTACATACCGCCGTCTTAATACGGTGAGGATAGGCATACTCAGGCCCTACGAGGTAGAGTTTAATCCTGGCGACATTCTCGACCTGAAAAATGCAATAGAGCGGCGGGGGCACAGACCGGTTGATATTTACATAGATGCGCTTGAGGTGCAAATAGAGACCGGCTCCGTGCGTGTGAGTCACGCTGTGGGGCGCGAAGTGCCGCAGGATGTGAGAGTGCCAGGCGCGATACTGCGCCACCTCGGAATATCACGCGATTTTGAGCAGCTCCTCTACAGGGTGTGGGCAGCAAGGGCGCTTGAGGTGTGTGGGGTGTACGTGATGAACCCGGTCACGCGGTGGCTCATTGCTGGCGACAAGATGGCGGCATTGATCGAGCTGTCGAGAGCCGGCCTCCCTGTGCCGCCTACTGTAGTGACCGAGAACATGTTTGCCGGCTATAGGGCAGTGAGCAAGTTCCGCCGCGCGGTGATAAAACAGCTGAGAGGCGCCATGGGCTACGGGGTCTTCCTCGTCGACGATCCGGATGTCGCATTTCACATATTCTCCATGTTTGCAAATATTAACAAGCCAATTTACGTACAAAAGTTCCTAGAAAAGGGCGCGGGGGACTACAGAGTCGTGGTGGTAGGAGGCCGGGCTTTGGGGGCAGTATACAGGAGGGCGGCCATATGGAAAACAAACGTCGCGCAGGGAGCAGTGCCGGAGCCCGCGAGACTGACTCCGCAGCTTGAGGAGCTCGCAACGAGAGCTGTGGAGGTGCTCGGCCTGGATTACGGAGGCGTTGACATTGCCGAGACTCGGGACGGGTATTACATTCTCGAGGTAAACCCCACAATGAGCTGGCAGGGCTTTAAGGCCGCAACAGGCATTAACCCGGCGGATCACATCATGGACTACTTGTTGGAGAAGTTGCGAAAATAAACTAGGCCGCGCACTACTACCCGCAGTTCGGGCGCTCGCGCCTGGCAGCTGCACCCTCAGCCGCCCCAGGGCTCCTGAAGGCGCGTGCAGAGTTTCAAAAGTGAGCCGGCAGCGAGCGAGGGGTGCGCTGGGGACGTGTTGGTGATTCCTGACGCGCGGCTGCGGCTAGCAGTGGGAGGTGGAGGCCGGAGATGTATGCGGTTTTACGCTAGGCGTGGGTTTCTGCGAGAGGCGAAAAATGCAAGCGTGTATATCGCCGCCACCAGCGGCATTGCGGCACTGACCGCGAGCGTGAAATTCCAAGTGCATAGTGCAGCGGCTAGGGTGGCTGCCAGCACGGCGACAAAGCCGATCTCGTAGGGCCCCCAGACGCCTCCTCCCAGCGCCGCGGCACCCTTCGGCGTCACTCGCCACTCTATTCTCTTTCCCAGCAGGCCGAGAACAATGTAAAATACTAGATACGGGCTCAGTGTCAGTAACAGCGCACCCGATTTGGCAAAACTTAGGAGGACCGAGGGCAGTCTCACGCCGTCTCTCCGCGCGATACTGTAGACGCGGAGTATGTGTACCAGCGTGGCTACGAAGAGCGCCAGCTGTAAAATTAATACATACAGGGGCGGTAGCAGCACGCCCAAGTAACCCAGAACCAGACTAATCACCACAGAGGCTGTAACTGTAATTACCATTAGTGGGTGCGTTGCGACATTCATAAGAATGCTAAATCTGTAGGCAGGCAGGACCCTCAAGTGCCGCAGTATGCTGCCGGCGTACTTTACCAGCAGGTAAATAGAGTTGTACGTCCACCGGGCGTACTGACGCTTGAACGCATAATAACCCGCCGGGACCCCGACGCGTACGGGCGCTCCGGGCAGATATGTAACACGCCCGCCGTGGAGGTAGGCCTTGATCGAGATGTCATAATCGTCTGCAGTGCAGTCACAGAATCCTCCAAGCCGCTTGAAGAACTCCCTCCTGACGGCAATGCCGGAGCCGAGCGCCAGTATGGGATGGCCGGCGCCGTGGCGGCCCACTATTGCAACGTGATACAGCAGGTACTTATAAAGAAATAGTAGTAACCTGGCCAGCGGCGTCTTTACGGACGCGTGGCCGTCCCAGCCGAGAAATACTATTTCGCTCTCTCCTACAGAGCGTGCGCGAGCGCAGAGATCGGGCGGCGGCACGTCATCCACGTCCAAGAACAGCAGCACTTGCCCGCTCGCGCGCTCGACGGCCCAGTTAAGCGCCGTGCCCTTATATCCAGTTGGGTTGGGCCTCCTCAGCACCCTGACATTGTTAAGCCCTAGCGCGTCCACGGCCCTCTTGACCTCCTCAAATCTCCCTGGCGGGTCGTCTGACACGATCAGTATCTCTGAGTTCTGGCACTCAAGCGCCGCGAGCCTCTTGACCGACTCAACAACCGTGCTTGTGCTCTCATCTTTCACGGGCACTATGATTGTAAGCCTGTCGCGCGGGGGCGCCGCGCGCGAGACCGGCGGCGCGGGACTGGTGGCACGCCTGGCGTAGTACATGTAGTGCGCGGCGAGCAGCAGTGCAAGAGCCAGCACGACAGCGTAAGCGCAAAGCAGGATGTGCAGCAGCCACTCGGGCGCGGCTGGCGCATTCGGCGCTGTCACCGGCCCCTCCCTTGTCTTGTTCAGTAAGCGTACTGCCTCTCGCACTGTCTTGTTGATCACTTCTGAGTACTGCGAAATATTAAGGCCCGGAGCGGGCACGTAGCCTCAGTGCTGGCGATATAT
>JAJHRB010000032.1 GCA_020833025.1 Thermoproteaceae archaeon
AGTGTAAGTATTGCTGTAGTGCTATCTTGGATTGGCTGCTGGGTTCGTAGGCGCCCGCCGTGCAAACTGCACGTGGAAATTTTGATGCAGTATTGTTATCCAATGGGCGTGTCGGTGCTCCGCTCGCCTCGCGTCGGGCTGATAGCATCGTGGGGCTCGGAGGAGCTGGTCTCGGCGCTTGCCGACGTGCTGTACCGCGGCGTGCCGCTGGAAGAGGCCCTGCGCTCGCAGACGCCAGAGGTCGTGGAGAGGCGCGTGGCGCTGCTCTTCAGGCGCGGCCACTGGAGTGCCTTCGAGTTCATGGGCGCGCAGTTCCTGGTCGAGTGCTCCCGCGCGTGTCACTTGCAGTTCGTCAGGCACAGGCTCGCGTCCTACTGGGCAGAGTCCCAGCGCCGCGTCGACTACGCCGCCGCCGGCATCAGGTTTGTCGTGCCGCTCGGCTTCCCAGAGGAGCCCCTGAGGAGGGCTTACGAGGAGTACCTGAGGCTGAGGGAGCGCCACCCGCCCGAGGTGGCGAGAGCGGTGCTCCCGAACGCCGCAGCGGTGAGGTTCGCCGTGCAGATGAATGCCCGCGAGCTACTGCTGAACTTCGCGCCCCAGCGGTGCGCATACGCGGCACAGGCTGAGATTAGACACGCGTGCTGGCAGATGCTGGCAATCGCGTGGAGGCTGTGGCCGCGGCTGGCAAGGCTTGTCTGGGAGGAGCTCCCGCGGCTTCACAGGGACTTCTGCTCCGGCGTTCCCGAGGGCGAGGACTGCCGCCTTCACGCCATAAGAGACGCCGAGGAGAGACACGGCCCGCTGCCTTGCCCCGCCTCCCCGCATTCCGGCGACTCACTTCACCTTTTTCCGCCTTGTCGGGACAGACCCCCATCCTAGTGCCCCGCCTCCCCGCATTCCGCTCCGGCGTAAATTCCAAATTGGCGCCTCCGGTGACAACTCAACGAGAGAGCCGAAGGAGGGCGTCAGGTATCCAGCAGGAAGAGAACCTTTGGAGTCTCCACCGGGCCTTAAGGCCCTCAGTTAAGTTTTTAAGCGCAGCAAGAACCACGTCCCCGTGATCCCGCTGCTTGATCCTATATCATTCGCGCTGTATGTAGTTGGCTACATAGTCATGCTGCTAGTGGCCTCGGCAGTAGCGCCGAGAGTTGCCAGCGCGGTCTCGGGCCGTTTCACGCTTTACGGCGCCATGGCGCTTGCAGCCGCGCTCATAGTTCTGACGACAGCGCTGGTGATATACCTATTCTTGACAGTGGCGGCGCCTGCCGTGACTAGATGGGGTTTGAATTTCTTTATCGGGATGATACTTTTCGTCGTATTCATGAACCTTGTAACTTACTTGGCATCTCCATATATAATTAACGCCGCGTATGGCGCGCGGCCCGATGCAAGGCTCCAGCGCATAGTTGACGAGGTCGCCTCCAGGCTCGGGCTAGCTTTTAGAGTCAGGGCTGTTGTCGTTGACGGCCCCCCGAATGCGTTTGCCTACGGCAACCTCCTTACCGGGAGGTATGTTGCAGTGACGACGGGAATGCTCGCAATAGCCGATAGGAGGGAGCTCGAGGCCGTAATAGGGCACGAGCTAGGCCACCACGCGCACAGGGACAACGCTTTAATGCTGCTCTTCGGCCTTCTGCCGTCCGTAATTTACTACCTTGGCATCTCCTCCGTGCACATGGCACTGGCCTCCTCCTCCGAGAGTCGCGGCGGGGGCTCTGCCGTTCTTGCAATTTTCGGGGTGATTGCCGTGATTATATCATTTCTCGTGCAGCTGCTAGTCCTCGCCTTTAGCAGGCTGAGGGAGTATTATGCAGATATGGCCGGCGCTATAGCAGCAGGCAAAGAGACCATGCAATTTGCGCTGACAAAGATACACAAGTACTACCATGTGCACCCAGAGGATCGCGAGACTGTGAGAGACAGTAAGTTCAGGACGCTGTTTATATACGCTCTCGTGGGCGCGGTTGCCAATCCATTCATGGCGGTCACAAGAAGGGACGTTGAGGAGCTGAAGCGCGCCGAGTACCCGGCACTGATGGAGATCCTCTCGACACACCCGCCGATACCGAAAAGACTGAGATTCCTCGACGAGCTCCAGCTAGGAATTCCTTGAGGTGAGAGCGGCTGGCAGTCACGAGTAAGGAAAGTAGGAGTGTCCTTTTTAGGGACGTGTTCTGCGTGTACGTAAGCAGGGGCTGGGGGCGCGTGCTTGTGACGAGCGAAGAGTTGAGGGAGGATGACTGGGAGCTGGTCGCAGTCTGCACGACGTGGAGAGAGGCATACAGACGGGACTGGTCCTCGTAGTACACTCCAGTAAGTAGTCTAAATTTTTCGGCGAGCTGCAAGGCGCGCGGCTAGGCGGCTAACAGGTATCGCTCGTACTCCCATTCAGTGATGACATTCCACGCCCTATCCCAGCTGTACTTGCTCGTGTAGCTCTCCCACTCAGCCCTCTTGAGTCTCAGGTATGCGTCAACGAGCTGCTGGGGGAGCTCGCGCGCGACGTTACTGCCAGCAAAGCGCTCGAGGGCCTCCCCCAGGTGCCTCGGGAGCTGCTCGACTCCCTCGAGCTCGTAGGCCACGCCTGTCACTGGCGGCGGCGGCTCCCTCCTCTCCTCAATGCCCCTAATAGCAGAGAGTGTCACAACTGCGAGTGCTAGGTATGGGTTCATTGATGGGTCTGGGTGTCTGTACTCAATTCTGTTAATCCTGCCGCCGTAATAGGGCACGCGCACGAGGGCAGACCTATTTGCAAGGCCCCAGACAATTCGCGTTGGCGCCTCGTGGTGGGGCACCAAGCGCTTGTAGGAGTTTACAGTGGGCGCGACGACAGCGGACATCGACACGGCACTCTCGAGAATCCCGGCCGCCGCATATTTTAACTCCTCGGTGGGCTCGCCGCTCGACGCGAAGAGATTGCGCCCGTCCCTCCACACAGAGAGGTGCACGTGAGCCCCGCTTCCGTTAATGCCCCAGAACGGCTTCGGCATGAACGTTGCAATTAGTCCGTGCTTTGCCGCTATCGAGCGCGCCATTATTTTAAACACGAGCATGGCGTCGGCAACCTTGATCGGGTCCCTGGCGGGAATGTCCATCTCGAATTGAGACGGCGCGACTTCGTGGTGCGTCTTGCTGCTCCCTATGCCGCATGCAGATATGTTGTCGACTATCTCCTCAATCACGGGCCTGTGCGCTGGCGCCACCACGTCAAAATAGCCGGCAGAATCGAGAAGCTGCGGCGGGCTTCCGCGGACGATGAAGTACTCGACCTCGATGCCCACCTTGACGTCATACCCCAGCGCCCTCGTCCTCTCAATTACAGCCTTCAGCACGCCTCTAGGGTCCATTGGAGAGTGCTTGCTGCCCTCCATGACATAAGTGAAGACGTAAGCGGACTTCCCGCCAGTCCATGTCTCGATATAGACAGAAGATGGGTCTGCCACTGCGACGTAATCGCTCTTATTCACGGTGGCATAGGCAGGAATGGACGAGCCGTCAAAGTTTATGCCGCCGATTAGCGCGTCCCTGGCCATATCTATCGGCTCTACTTCTACTCTCGGTCTGCCGTACATATCGACGATCACGAAATTCACATACTTAACGCCGGCGCCGCGTAAGATTCTCCACACGTCGGCACCGTCCGCGTACATGCCGCCAGGCTACAACTGCATTAATAAGCTTTACGCACAGAAAGGAGAATGTGACGATTTCTGTATTAATTCACATAGAAACATAATGTTATATTTGATGGAATGTATCGATAATTCCTTGACTTAAGAGCGATTATTTATTGTTGAAATACTGAATATCCTTGCTTTTATTTGCCTGCCATTGTTGTAAAGCTCGGCGCCAGCCCCCTCTATTGGGCCTCTGTAAGTGCCGCTATGTACTTTCCCACTTCAATTGTCTTGCTGTTGCCGCCGACGTCCGGGGTCTTGATACCTCTCTTCAGGCTCTCCACGACGGCCCTCCTGATGGCACTAGCCGCATCCTCCCTGCCCATCCACTCGAACATCATGGCGGCGGACAGTATCGTCGCTATGGGGTTCGCGATGCCTCTCCCCGCTATGTCAAAGGCAGCGCCGTGGACTGGCTCGAACATTGCCTTGCTGTCGCCGATATTAGCACTCGGCGCGAGGCCTATGCCGCCGGCGACCTGTGCCGCCAGGTCTGTGAGTATGTCGCCGTACTGGTTCGTCGTGAGTACGACGTCAAAGCGAAGCGGGTCCCTCACGAGCTCCATCGCGGCCGCGTCCACGTACACCTGCTCGACCTCAAGCCCCCTCAGCTCCTCCATTGCGACGTCCCTGAAGAGGCCGTCGACAACTCTCAGCACATTGGCCTTGTGCACTATTGTGACCTTGCGCCGCCGCATCTCCGCGTAGCGCCTGGCGACTCTGGCAACGCGCCTCGTGCCCTGCGCGGTTATTACCTTCAGCGCTATTGCCACGTCGCCGACCCTGTACTCGGCGCCGACGTAGACGTCCTCGACATTCTCTCTGACGAACACGCAGTCAATCTCCTTTATCGCAGTCGCTCCCGGCAAGCTCTTGACGGGCCTTATGTTTGCGTAGAGCAAGTACCTCATCCTGAAGAACGAAGTCACGTCGTAGGCGGACTCGCCTATAGGGCCCTTGAAGATTGCATCAGCCGCGTCTGCGAGGCTGAGGGTCTCGGGGGGCATCGGCACGCCGTACTTCCTCAACGCCACGTCTCCCGCCTCGG
Source organism: Thermoproteaceae archaeon (assembly GCA_020833025.1). Classification (GTDB taxonomy): domain Archaea; phylum Thermoproteota; class Thermoprotei; order Thermoproteales; family Thermoproteaceae; genus Pyrobaculum. The sequence continues at coordinate 4,726 of JAJHRB010000032.1, forward strand.
CCGTCTTTAGCTCTAGCTCCACGCCGTATTTCCTCGCTGTCGCGTTAATTACATAAAGCGCGGCCTCGACTACCTCCGGGCCGATGCCGTCGCCTGGAATGACCAGTACCTTATACGGCATGCTGGCACGGCAGCGCGGAACTTAAATCAATTGGCGAGGGCGCGCCAGACGCGCCTCTGGCAGCACCCCACGGCCGGGCTCGAGACGGCGGAGCACAAGGCGCCTCGGCGAGCTGGCCCCGGAAAGTGACTAGCCAACCGAGGAGGTGTGCGCGCAATATCGTGACACGATTTCCTTGAGGGCGTTCTCGTCTATCTTTGTCTTTCTCGCGGCCAGCTCCTTCACCGCTGCCATCACGCAGCTCACCAGACTCTCGGTCGGCTCTGCGCCAATGTTTTTCAGGGCCCACTCAATTGCGTGCCTCCCCGAGTGCTTCCCGAGGACTATCCTCCTGACATTGCCGACGTCCTCCGGCCTTATTGGCTCGTAGGTGAACGGGCAGTTGAGCACTCCGTGCACGTGAATCCCGGACTCGTGCGAGAAGGCGTTCTCGCCGACTATAGCCTTGTTGGGCGGCAGGGGCACGCCGAAGAGCTTGGAGACGAGGCGCGAGAGCTCGCACAGCCTCTCCAGCCTCACGCCAGTCCTGGCGCCGAGCAGGTAATGAATAGCGGCGACGACCTCCTCTAGGGCTGCGTTTCCCGCCCTCTCGCCGAACCCATTTACTACCACCTGCGCCACGTCGCTCCCGCTTTCTATTGCCGCGATTGTGTTCGCCACTGCCATCCCGAAGTCATCGTGGCAGTGCACATGTATGGGTCTCTGCGGCAGCCTCTCCCTCAAGTAGCGTATGAGATATGCCATTCTGCTCGGCGTCATCACGCCCACGGTGTCAGGCACGTTGATCTCATCGGCGCCGGCCCTTATGGCAGTCTTGTAAACCTCGGCAAGAAAGTCCAAGTCCGTCCTTGTGGCGTCCTCGGCGCTGAAGAGAACCTCGACCCCGTACGACTTTGCATACTGGATCATTTCCTGCACCAGAGAAAGTACCTCGCCCCGGCTCATCTTGAGCTTGTACTTGAGGTGTATGTCGGACGTTGCCACGAAGATGTGTACCATGTCAGCGTCGGCCGACGCCGCCGCGTCCACGTCGCCCTTAGTCATCCTGGCGAGACTAACGACCTTGGCGCGCGCGACTTCCTTGGCAATGCGCCTTATCGCCACGAGCTCGTCTCTCGACACCGCGGCAAATCCAGCCTCTATCATATCAACGCCGGCCTCGTCCAGCGCGAGCGCTATCTGCAACTTCTCGTCAGGCGTCAGCGCAACGCCGGGCATCTGCTCGCCGTCTCTAAGCGTTGTGTCAAAGATTTTAATTACGCGAGCCCCGATGACATGGGCGTCGCTGCACGCATAGTTTTAAAGCTTGGCGGGGAAAGAATTTTTAACGCAAAGCCTGCAGGTCGCGGTGATAATCCGCGGCAGGGCCCTCGTCTATGGCGACAAGATAGACACGGACGTAATAATACCGGCGAGGTATCTCGTGTACACGGATCCCGCGCTCCTGGGCCAGCACGCAATGGAGTCTGTCGACCCCGACTTTCCCAAGAAGGCAAGGGGCGCGATAGTAGTTGCGGGCCGCGCGTTTGGAATGGGCTCCTCCAGGGAGCAGGCAGCGCTGGCGCTGAAGGGCGCCGGGGTGCTTGCAGTTATCGCTGAGAGCTTTGCTCGTATATTCTTCAGAAATGCCATTAACGTGGGCCTTCCCGTAATGCAGGTGCCCGGAATTACAAAGAGGGTGCGAGAGGGCGACGAGCTGGAGGTGAACCTGGAGAGTGGGTACTGCCTTAATCTGAATACAGGCGAGAAAATAGTGGGTAAACCTGTCACCGGCCTGCCGCTATCAATTCTGAGAGCCGGCGGCCTACTGAATTATTTGAAACAGCAAAGTAGGTAAATTTTGTAATGTGTGCTGACAGAATATTTATAAAGTCCGCTCCGCGCGCGACATTATGTGTGGTATCTTTGGAGTTTTCAGCCTCTCAGGGGAGTACATAAGCGGTAATATAGTGTTGAGAGCTCTTACTGTTATGAGGGAGCGCGGGACTATGCACGGCGCAGGCGTGGCCCTCTACTCGCCCTCGCAACACGTTAGGGCTAAGCTATTCACGTACAACTCACCCCGGAGCGCCGCGGAGGTGCGCAAGCTGCCCGGCGGTATTTATGACGTAACCATGTACGATAGCGATGAGACTGACGACACGCGCGGCGCTGTGCACGGCATTGTGTATGTAAGGAGTAAGTGGCTCGACATTTATAAAGTGATCGGCTGGCCTAAGGACCTGGACAGAGTGTATGGCGTCTCAGAGATGAGGTCCGTTGCATGGCTTGGTCACACGAGATACCCCACTAATAGTCCCGGCGGCCTTCCCTACTACAGCCACCCCTTCTCGGCGGGCGACGTTGCTATTGTCCATAACGGCGATTTAAGCTCTTACGGGGCAAATCTCAATCTGCTGAGATATAAATTTAGATACTATAACTTTACAGGAAATGATAGCGAAGTCATAGCATACTTACTCTGGGAGCTTTATAAGAGGTACGGCGTGGAGAAGGCAGTAGAAGAGCTCATGCACGGGAGAGAGATTAGATGGGCCAGACTTGACGGGCCTTACGCAGTTCTGTTTATAATAGGAGGCCCTAAGCCTATATTCGGGGCGTTCGTGGATACGCAGCACTTCAGGCCTCTTTACGTGGGCGTGTCGAGAGAATTTGTCTATGCCGCCAGCGAGGCTGCGGCCATAAAGGCAGTTGGGGGCGGCGGGGTTGAAATATGGGCGCTGAGAGGGGGTGAGTACATAATTGCGGCTGGTGGTGAAGTCTGGGGGCATTACAAAAAGAGGGATGCGCTATACCACGACCTGCCGCCCCAGCCTCCTAATGCTATTGACGCCTCCCTTTACGGAGCCACAGAGCTAGCGCCTGCAATTAGGCAGCTGCTTAGTGAGATGGGACACGTTAGTGTAATTAATGTAATGGGTCACAGGTATCTCGGCAATGGAATGGAGAGTGGCATTCTGAAGATTTGGGGCATTGTCGGCAACGCCTCTGGCAATGTAATGAGTGGCGGTGAGATCCACATATATGGCGACGCCCAGGACGACCTGGGCGACGCCATGAACGGCGGCTTGGTAGCCGTCTACGGCAACGTGGGCGACACGGTGGCCCAGGCCAAGCGGGGAGGCGAGATATATATATATGGCAGCGCCGGGAATAGAGCTGGTATACAGCACAGAGGCGGCGTGCTAGTGATAGGCGGCTCTGCTGGAGACTACCTGGGCGAGTATATGGGGGGAGGCACTATACTAGTGCTCAGGCACACAAGCGATGAAGAGGTGGGGCGTAAAATAGGCGCGGGGATGGTCGGCGGGACTATTTACATTAGAGGCGAGGTGGACAGGGAGAAAATAGGTAGTGCTGGTGCTAGCAAGGCAATTACCGAGCGGTACCTGCGCGCACTGAGGCTGGCGGGCATAAATGCAGACCCCGGGAGCCTTCAAGACAATCTGCGCCGCCTTTTCTCGCTCTACCACGAAGTTGAGGTCAGAGAGCTCACAGAGGAGGAAGTTGCAACGCTTACGCCTTACGTGAGAAAGTTTAACACCCTATTTAACGAGGACGCCTCAATAGAGAGGGAGGTATTTACAATTATAAGGGCTGGGGCGCTTCCGCGTGAGTAACCTATATAGCCCGCCCCGGCCTCAAGTAGGTGCGGCGCGTAATTAAGTCCTACACAGAGCCGGTCAGGCGCGCCGTGTCCGAGTTCTGGAGTGAGGAGCGGATACGGGCAGTGAGAAAAATGGCAGAGACGGCCCTCCCGCATATAGACGGAACGACTCCGTCCGTGCGCGGAAGAGTGCTCGACAAGCTCATATTTAAGGACTTAAGACCTTCCTCTCTCAAGGAGGCCCTGGCCAGAGTTGACAGTCTAGGCGTAGATGTGGGAGTTGACTTCTTCGGCGCCCGGCTCGAGGTGCCTCTGTACGTAGGCGATATGTCCTTCGGCGCGCTGAGCGGAAATCCAAACATAGCAATTGCAAAGGCCGTAACGGAGGCAGGCGCTGTTGCTGGCATAGGGGAGGGGGGCTTGCACCCGGAGGTTGCCAAGTACCGCAATATTGTAGTGCAGTGGGCGTCTGCAAGGTTCGGCATGGACCTCAATCTGCTCAGGGCCGGGCTCGCCGTGAACATAAAAATAGGCCAGGGGGCCAAGCCGGGCATCGGCGGACACTTGCCTGGCAGGAAGGTTGTTGACGTGATCGCCAAGCTCAGGAAGATACCGGTGGGGAGCGATGCCCTCTCGCCGGCGCCGCATCATGACATATACTCCATAGAGGATCTGGCGCAGCGCGTGAAGGCACTAAGAGACCTTTCGGGCAAGCCTGTGCTTGTCAAGGTTGCTGCCGTCAATAAAATAAGCTTCGTCGCGGTAGGAGTCGCTAGATCCAGCGCAAGCGGCATAATAATAGACGGCGCAGGCGCCGGGACGGGGGCGGCGCCGGTTGTGACCAGAGACAATCTCGGAATTCCCATAGACTACGCCACTCCGGTCGTTGACATGTGGCTGAGGAGGGAGGGCCTGCGCGCCGGCTTTCTCGTCATTGCTGGCGGCATGCTCGCGACCCCGATGGACATTGCCAAGATAGTAGCCATGGGCGCTGACATGGCCAATGTCGCAACAGCCGCGCTGGTAGCAATGGGCTGCATAATGTGTCACAGCTGTCACACCGGCGACTGCCCGGCCGCGCTGACGAACATGATAGGCGGGCCGAAGGTTCTCGACATAGAGTGGGCCTCTCAGCGGCTAGTCAACTATTTAGTAGCGGTGAAGCGGGGGCTGAAGGCCATTCTGTACGCCCTCGGCATGAGCAAACTCTCAGAGCTAGTGGGGCGGCGGGACCTGCTAGAGGCGTATTACATTGACGGACACGTGGCCGAGACTCTCGGGGTTGAGCTGAGAGAGGGGGGAGACGTGGCGTGGATAGAACCCGTGAAGGTGCACGTGCACAGAGAGTACTACGAGGAGGGGCGTCCCCCAATAACCGGCATGGGCGGCGTCGTGCCTGGGTACACGACTCCTGCCAGGCGTCCCCTGGATTTACTGCGCATAGAGGCCACGCAGGTCACGCGCCCTCCCGTGGACCCGTACAGAGAGGGGATAGACGTCACGGTTAGAGTTGACGGCGAGGAGTACTACACGCCGGTGACCGTGCCTGCGGCGGACGACGCGGCCGTGCTGGCCGCGTACGCCCTAGGCGCTCCGGTGTACGGCGAGAATTCACTAGGCATAAAGCACGTGGACGAGGGCGCCGTTGTGATAGCGCCAGGTCAGGACATCAGCGTAGACTCAGGCATTGTCATTATTGACGAGAGGCTGGGCGGCAGCATTACCGCGGAGGAGGCTGTATCCAGACTCGACATAGAGTTGAGGAGGAGGGGCGTGAGAGACAGGGTCTGCATCGCGGTGGCGGGAATGTTCTACACTGGCGCGGATGTATACAAGCTGGCCGCGCTGGGCGCGGATCTAGTCGTGCCTCTGGGAATCTTCACATACGTGCACGAGCGGGTCAGGCATCTGGATCTCAGGGCGCGCATGATGAGGTACGAGAACACAATCGCTGCCCTCACCAAGGAGTTGAAACTCCTCATGGGCGCAGGCGGCGTGACAAATTACTACAATACTCTTGTCGGCAATAGAGACTTGCTAAGGTCACTGGACGGTAAGATAGCCAGAGCGCTGGGAGTTGAGGTTGCCGGCAGGTGAGCCCCCATCTCCCCCCGCCTCTCCCGCCCCGGGCCCGGCGCCGGATCTCGCCGCCGCGCTGCTAGCGCCTTCCCGCATTTCGGCCTGGCAGCTGGAGCGGCCCGCGCCACGCGCGTAATTGCAATTCTAGCCGGCGCCGGCGGCGCTCGTGATGATTCTCGCCAGTGAGCGCGGGCGGCGAGGCCCTCTTTCCTGCCCGCCCGCTCCGGCAGGCTCGGGCTGACATGTCTGCTGGCGCGATTCCGCCAGCCGCGCCAGTAGGCCTCCCCGAGCCTCCCGCTTCCAGGCGCCTCATCGCACCCACCCCGCCGAGCCAGCGCCCCTCTGGGCCGCGGGCTGCCATCGGGGCGTTGCCCTGCGAGTGGGGACTCCGGCCCCCGGAGTGAGGCTGGATTGGGAGTGCGCGCCCCTCACTTTGTCAGTCCGTCGCGAGGCTATCACGCATCTACTAATTTGGTACCCCTCATCACGCCAGTAGGCCTGCGGCATGCAATTATTAAGCACCACTCCCTCGCCGCCTTATTGAGGCCGCAACCGCCCTCGCACGACTGCACGTGCCGACGACCTTAACGGTGCGGCAGCCGTCAAGCAGCGCCACAATTGCCCTCACGGCTCTTATCTTACTGCGCGGAACACCGACGGCTAGTATGTCATTGTATATAGCAACAAGCTGCGGCGGGTGTAAGAAAGACGCGAAGCCTGTCAGCTGGTACATCTCCAGTATCTGGGCGTAGCAGAGAGCGGGATCCGCGCTCCTGATTAGCAGGTATCGGTACTTGGCCACGTCTGCGCCACGAGCTCTGTAAGAGTGCCGAGCGAGCCCTTTATTGGCAGTGCCCAGCTCTCGTCGCCGCCTATCTCAACAAGCAGCGCGGCCACGTCGAGCGGCGACTTCACATCGCGGATGCCCTCTACAGGCGTTGAGAATATTGTGACCTCCGGCTCTAGCACATTAAGCCACTTGGCGAGCGCCCTGAGATCCTTCAGCAGGGGCTTCAGGGGCAGCTCTATGTACTTGCCGTGCTTAATGGCAGCCCTAACTTGGTCCCGTGTAATGGGCTCGACAGGGCTAACCCTTATTATCTGGACGTCGTCCCGGTACACGTGCACATTAAATTTACTGCGGCTCTTAACCTCAACACAGTTGACATCAACGCCGCGTACAAACGGCGCCAGTAGCACGGTCTCTGTCTCTCTGCGCAGTAATGCCGCGCGCACGCCTACCTCCCACAGCGCTCTCTCTATTTCTGGCAGTACGGTAACGAGATCCCACTCGACAAATCCGCGCCTAATTACAAAGCCCATTCCTTGCCCGGATCTTGAGCCTGACGACGTCATCATGCTCAACAGCCCTTACAATTCCCGTTGCCAGTGCTTGCTTGTCAAGTCTCAGGTAGTACAGGCCTTCCGTCTCCCCTTTAGATGCAGGCACCTTGCCGCCGAACGCGCTGCAGAGCTTCTCCAGAATTTTCTCGCAGCTCTCGAGGAAGGAGGTCACGAGGTATATTGAATTTCCGTGATGGCCGCTGTAAATCTCGACAACGAGTGGAATCTCGCCGAAAAACGCGCGCAGGGCGTCAAAGACCTTCTCGAGACTCTCCGTTGCGTGCACAATCACGCTGATTTCTACGTAACGACACCGTGCGCGGGGACTCTGCGGGGGGCGCCCCTCCACATCGTGGCTGAGATGGGGGTTGATAAGGACGCGTGCGCGAGGGTCTCGTGGCGCCGGCGCTGCCCAGCAAGAAGCTCCCGGAAGGGCAATTGAAGGGCATGCACATTTAAAGTGGCTGCGCGCAGCCCGGCATGGCCCCCTCGGCGTACAGCTATATGGCGATGTGGTACAGGAAAGTCGGGAGAGAGGTGCGCGAGCAGTTGATTAGGAAGCTCCTCATAGAGTGGAGGAGGGGGCCGTCAATAGTGAGAGTCCACAGGCCGTTTAGGCTCGAGAGAGCCAGAAAGCTTGGCTACAAGGCCAAGCAGGGCGTTGTCGTTGTGAGAGTCAGGGTAATCAGAGGGCCTTTCAACAGGAGGAGACCAAGGTCCGGCAGGCGCCCGAAGAGGATGGGCGTGTACGGAATCACGGCATGGAAGTCGTGGCAGCAGGTCGCGGAGGAGAGGGCCGCGAGGAAGTTCCCAAACCTGGAGGTGCTCAATAGCTACTGGGTTGCTGACGATGGTATTTACCGGTACTTCGAGGTAATAATGATTGATTGCAACTTGCCTGCAATCCAGCGGGATCCCCTTTACTCGGGAATATGCGGCAGGAGGGTACCTCGGAGGAGAATAGTCAGGAGGTTAAGAGAGCGGCAGAGAAAACTAATAGAGCACCTAAAAAGGACGCTGCTACCGAGGCTAAAGTCAGAGGCGCAAGCGGATCGGATAGGCGCCGCCTTGTGAAGTATCCTGCCGGTGTCTGGACACCCTATCCCTCGCGAAGGAGTGCCGGCGCCCCCGGCTGCCGCTTAGTATCTGTGCAGCAGGCCTTGCGCAGGGCGCGGAATAGATGGCCGGCGTATGACATGTTGAAAGCGCCCCTCCCTGACGTGCTGAGGTCGAGTAGGAATGCAGAGTTCACAGCCCTGGCCAGATTGTAAATCGCGAGGATCCACGGCATGTGGTCCTGCCTCCCCTGTACGAGGGCGTACCTAGGCGAGCCCCCCACGCTGTACAGCTTTACGCGGAGCTCGCCGAAACTTACTCTCGATACCTTTCCCTCCGGCTTGCACCCAAATGCTGCATAAAATATGTCCCTCCCGACAGCGTACTCAAGTTTCAGGTGACGCTTGGGCGCCTCCATGCCTGTGATCGCCGCGTAGACCTCTGCCGCTATAAGCATCCTCTCGAGAGCCCTAAGGGGGGTGTAGAGGCAACCGCCCCATGCATCTCTAAACGCCCCGCAGAGCGAGTAATCGCCGCCTGAGTATGGCTTGTAAGTCACGCTCACCTCCGCGTAGCTACCAGCCTTCTCGACCGGCAGATCGACGAGCACGTCGGGCACAGGCAGCGAGCGGTAGAGCGACAGCGAGGCTGAGAGCCAGGCATCTCCGGCGACATACAGCACTTCGCTGCTTAAGAGTGCCTTCCTCAAATTTTCCAGCCCTATGATGTCGCAAGAATCCACAATCAAATCGTAACTGCTGCTGGCTCTTTTAACTATCCTGACGGCTAGGACCTCCCTCATGAAGTCCAGTGTGAACAGCGGCTCAAACGGCGGGATGTCCAGCAACGGATCGGACGGCCTTTCCGTCAGAATGTCTACCTCGATGCCGCTCTCTCTTAACAGGTACGCGAGATATGCAGATCCTGGCTCGAGACCGCGGATTAAGACGCGCCCGACCCTCACGCCCGCGCGCTGCCTGCCGCTTGAAAAACAGTTGCACAGCCCCGCTCTTGCTGCCTTCCGCTAGCTCGACCTCGCGCCTGAAGATTAGCGCGACGCGAAGCCTCACGGCGCCTCCCGCGGCTGGTATTAACGGCGGCCTCGCGCTGCGTTTTAGCAACACGCTCACTAAGCGAATCTCGCTGCCAGGGTCATCTATGCGTGCGCCGGTCCGGCAGACATAGGCCGCCACTCAACTCACGGAAGTGGGGGAGGTAGGGCTGCTGGCTTGCAGTGAAGTACTCGCAGAGAGCTGAGGCCGCCAGGAGAGCCGCGGGATGTCGGAGCGGCACTTGCGCTCGCAACTGTGCGTGTCACGCCTAGAGACTCTGCCTTCTAATCGTGTGGGCGCAGAGGAAATTCAACGAGCTGCTGCAGACTGTAAGATCCCGGCGCCGGGCCCGTGGGCGGGGGAGGCAGGAGATGGGGAAGGCATTGATTGCCGCGCTACTGTCGCCCGCTCCTGACGAGCTCTATCAACAGCTTCTGTATTTCCAGAGGGGTGGCTTTCATGGCGTCGGCGGAAAGCCTCTTCAACACGCGCTCACCTGCGATCTCGAGCGCGTCGCAGGTAATAGCGGAAACGCAGGCTACAAAACATATTCCATGCCGATATAAAAACGCAGCGCCCCCAGCACATCCTGGTTAAAGGCCGCTGCGAATACGTCTTGCCCTATAACAGCGCGGCTTTTGGGATATAACTATACACTGGTGTGTAGAGGTTTACGAGGCCGCGTGTAACGCCGGTGTAGCGGATGGCGACCGCCCCCAACGCCGTATTGTCTTAGGTGTACGGCGTACATCCCACCTTCGCCTCTGATGGGGCCATATTCAGCGGTGATTATGAGGGCTGTGAAGGGGAGGAAGGAATTTCGTGATTATGGATGGGATGTGGAGAAACTGGAGTGGCCTCTGCAACCTCCTTGCTCGGAGCTGTTGTTTAGAGTTAGGGGGTTTGGGGATTCGTGCATTGTTTGCGTCGGCCTGTTTGAGGGTGCGGTAGCCCTTGAACGCGTAGATTCGTGCGGCTAGTATAAGCAGGGCGCCTATCAAAGCGACGTTTTCGGAAGGCGACAGAGTTGGCGGTCTTGCCGGGCGTCGCATAGGCTTTTGCTAAGAAGCAGTAGGGCACCACTGCTATGAAGAGCCATGCGGCGGCCCAGACCAGGACTGTAAAGAGGGGGGCAGTAGTTGCGTTCCCCCGCTGGCGGTATTTGTCGATAACCGCCAGCGGGGCTGGGCCTGGGCGCGGGTTCACCAGCATCGCCCGCGCTGCATGGGCCCCCGTCGGGGCCAACGCCACAAAGCCCCCCATCTGGAGGTGCCTGAAGGCATCCCCCTCACCGCAGCGCGGGTCACAAGGGGTTGGATAGGCGGCCGCCGTATTTGAAAACACCTAGAAGTATTTAAATTTATCCATGATAAGTCAACAGCCTTGGCAGTTGCCGAGTGGTAGGGCGAGGAGGGTGGCGAGAGATATAAGCGCGGCAGCGCCTCCGAGGAGCGTCATTACATACCTCAGCGAGTTTCTCTGCAGCTTTTCTTTGGTGGTCGCCGAGGCCGTGTAACGCCGTAAATTAAGGCATGAGGGAGAGAATACCGATGGCCGGGACAGCTGTGTACAGTGTCAGTAGCAAGAATACGAAGAGTATGTATTACTGAGTATTACAGCGAGGAGTATGGCGGCAATTATTACGGGCCGGGTTAGGAAGAGGATTGAGGCAAGGAGGCAGAGAGCTGCGTGGTAGAGAGCCGGCCCATGTGCAAATTGATCTTTAAAGATATAATGTGGCGTCTTGCATCGGATGTTGTTTTCGGCTTAGTGTTACTTTTTCATTCTTTTTTCAAGCTCGGCATATACGTCGTTTAGGGTAAGGCCTTGAACAACTAGGAGAACGAGTAGGTGATAGAGAAGGTCTGCCGCCTCCTCGACAGTTCGCCGTCTGCCTTCGGCTATAGCTGCTATGGCTGTCTCCACGGCCTCCTCCGCGACCTTGCGGGCTATGTGGGGGATCCCTGCTGCATAGAGGCGGTAGGTGTAGCTCTGGGAGCTGGCCTCTCTTATCCTCTGGCGTATTACTTCCTCGAGACGGGCGAGGACCTCGCAGTTCATGGCCTCAGCGCCTTCCTATGGTGCGCGAACCCCTCATACTCTGCCAGCACTGACGCCTCTCTTGCGAGCTCCAGCCTGCCCACCGCCTCGGCTATGCCGATGGGCTTCATGAAGGTGCTCGGTGTGATTATGCCGCGCCACTTAGCGGAGCCGCCGGTCGGGAGGACGTGGCTAATCCCGGCGGCGTAGTCGAGGTAGGGGCTCGGCATGTTGACCGAGACCGCGCCCGCGTTTCTCACGCGGTACGCCACCTCCCGCCTCCCCCAGACCTCCAGGTGCTCTGGGGCAATCTCGTCTATCACGCGCACAGCCTCGTCGGCGCCGGCCACCCTCAGCGTCTTGAGAGGCCCCATCGACGAGGTCCTCTCGCGGGCGTATATCTCCTCGGCCCTCCGTATGAGCCGCTCGTCGGGAGAGATGAAATATGCGAGAGACGCGGGGCCGTGCTCCAGCTGGGCCAGCACGCCGCGCATCGCAACCTCGGCGTCAACGCCCTCGGCGTACACGGCCAGCTCCGTGGGCCCCTCAATTCCGTCAATGCCGACGTACTGCGAGAGGACGTACTTGGCGGCCTGCACGTACAACCCGCCGGGCCCTGCTATCATGTCCACGCCGAGGTGGAAGGCTGCGTACGCAAGGCCGTGCGGCCCCCCGAGTGGCACCACAGCGGCCACGCCGAGCTCCCTAGCCACCGCGAGAATCTCAGGGGCGGCACCCTTGGGCGGGGTGACCACGTACACGCGCTCCACGCCGGCGACCCGCGCCGGGACGGCGAGCATCACGAGCGTCGAGATGTACCTGGCCGGGACGTACAGGGCGACGGCGCGCACTGGCTTCCAGACGACCAGCCTGAGAACCCCGTTGTAGTAATCCGCGGCGCCGCTCGGGACGAGCTTCCTGTAGAACGTCTCCAGAGCCCTGGCAATCTCGAGCGCGGCGCTCACCACCTCGCGGCTCCCACCGGGGCGCGGCTCGACGAGCGGCTTCTCGGGGGCCGTTCCGTCCAGGCGCCTGGAGTACTCGAGAGCCGCATCAAGCCCCCGCGCAACAACGTCGTCGACTATCTGCTCTACCGCCCTAATGGCGTCGCGCGGTATGGCCCTGCCCGGTCTCGTGGCGGCGCCGCACTCGCGGCCCTCCCGCTCCATGCCGCCCGGGGCGGCAGTGCATTTATACTGGCCGTGCCTGGTTTGCAGTTAGTCTCGCGGCCGCCCGCATGCATCGGGGAACCGGGAGGGCTTCTGATAGCGCCGGGCTGCTGGGC
>JAJHRB010000070.1 GCA_020833025.1 Thermoproteaceae archaeon
GGCTGCATGCTGAGCTAAACGCCAGTCCAGCCGGGCTTGGCAAGAGCCAGAAAGAACATACGGGTTGGCGGGCCCGGTGGGATTCGAACCCACGACCTACGGGTTTCCACGGGCGCTCCAGCCCTTAAGAGCCTGCGGCGGTTTCCGGGGGCTGGGCCCCGCGTGGCCACACGCACCCACATTTAAATTTTTCCCTTGGTGCAGACAGCTCTCTCCCCGTGCCTCCGCTCCATGTGGTGACCCGCCGAGTGACAGCACCGTGATCACGCAACGGCGCGAGCAGACGCTGCGGCAGTCAAAGAGGGGTGGGAAATCTGAGGAGCCCCCGCCCCCGGAGCCCTCCGCCGCTCTACCAGGCTGAGCTACGGGCCCTCGAGTTACGGAGCCTGCGGACCATTTATAAGCATTTGTGCCGCCGGAGAGGCGGGATCCCGTTACGGACCGGACGCGGCAGTCATAGCACACCAGCACCGCCAAACTCCAGCCGGCCCTTGAGGCTTGCGCGTCCGCCCCAGCCGCACTGTTTTTATACTTAGGCATTAAATTTTTGAATGGAAAGCGGCGAGAAACGCAGAGGGCGCACGCGCCGCGGACCCAAGCCCGTCAAGGTTGGCGACATTGTCGAGGTCGAGGTGGTGGGGAAGTCAAAGCGGGGGGACGGAGTGGCGAAGATAGAAGGCTTTGTCGTGTTCGTTCCGGGCACAGAGCCGGGGCAGAAAGTCAGAGTGAGAATTGAAAGAGTTGGCAATACCTACGCCGTCGGCAAGGTACTCACCTAAACTTCACGCTCACTCTATACTCGTCAACTCTGTCTCGAGCTTTTTCCCGTCTCTTTCTGTGCTCTCTTAGGAACTCTGCGATTCTTCTGTACAGCACGAGCTTGCACTCGCCGCACAGGAGGGCGCCGGCCCTGCAGTCCTGGCGGGCCCTCTCGACGGACGCGTCGTCGAGAGCAAACAGCACGTGGTAGTGATACACCGGGCAGACGTCAGGATTCCCGCCGTACTTCCGCTGCTCCTCTGCCGTCGGCCTCCCGCCGGTGAACGCGTTCATTATCTTCCTCCTGATGGCTATCTCGTCGTCGGTGGTGTATATTGCGGAGTCGGGATTTGACGCCGACATTTTGCTCTCGCCGGTGAGCGCCATTACGAATTTCGAGTAGAGGGTTGCAGGCTTTGGATAGCCCAGCGGCTCCGCTATGTCTCTCGCGAGCCTGAAGTACGGGTCCTGGTCTATGGCGCACGGTATCAGCACCGGCGTTGCCTCCCCGCGCAGCTCCGTCGGGAGGTAGGCAACGGCGATCTGCAGCGTCGGGTAGAACGCAAGGCCCACGTTCGTCGAGTCCGTGAAGCCGAACGTCGCCCTCACGGCGCTCCACGTCAGCTTCTTCGCGACTCTTACCGCTACCGGGTAGAGCAGCTGTATGTCCTCCGTGTCCACTACTAGGTGGAGCCTGTCCCGCGCGAAGCCGAGGGCTATGACGTCAAGGGCGTTCTCGTAGGCCCAGCGAGTCGCCTCGCCCAGCGACATCTCCGGGTCGTCCAGGAACTTCTCGTCGTCAGTCAGCTGGAAGTACGCCTCAACGCCGAACCTGTCCGAGAGCCACTTCAGCAGAATCCACGGGACCATGTGGCCTATGTGCACGGGCCCGCTGGGCCCCCTCCCGGTGTACAGCGCCCACGGCCTCCCCTCGCCGTGCCACCTCATTATTGCGTCGAAGTCCCTGTGGGCGTAGAAGAAGCCCCTCCTAATCAGCGGGTGGACCTCGCCCGCATATTTCTCCAGCAGGGCGATCTCGCTCTGCGTCAGCGGCCTCGCGCCGAACCTCCTCAGCAGCTTCTCGTAGTCTACCCTGCCCCTGACCTCCCACGGCGTGACTACAAACTCCTCCTCCGGCGGGGACGCATCGCGTCCCTCCCCGGCAGTGCCCACCCCATCGGGCCGGCCTGGAGCCCCGCTTTTAAAGCGTGGCCCGAGCAGGCCGCCGCACGCCAGCGCGCGACACTTAAATGAACTGGTAAAACCATAATCATGCAGCGGCACCACACCATGCCCCTCCTTCTCATAATAGCAGCGGCGGCTGCCATCGCGGTGCCCATCGGCGCGCAGGGCGGCAGGATAGAGCCTGCGACGCTGGTCGCATGGCCGTACATACAGTGGGATCCCTCAAAGATAAAGCCTGGCTCTATAACCTACCTGGATGCCGGCATATCAATAGTTACACTGGGCTGGGCGCCCAGCTCGTACTCCGTGGAGGTTGTGATATACGACCAGTATCCCTCGTATAACGGCGCGCCGAAGATAGTCTCGAGCTCGCTGATAGGCTGTAATAACGTAGACTTAAGCTTTAGCTATGATGAAAATATGCAAGCATGGATATTCCGCTCTGGAAGATGTAGCGCGTGGCTTCAGGCTCCCGGCCAGTGAAACCTCGGTATCACCGCCATGTGGAAGCCCGTGGTGCCCGGCAATTACACGGCAACGGTCACGGCGTGCATTTACGAGTTCCCCGGCGGTTGCGAGAGCGCATCGGCCGTGCTGGAGGTCTCCCCCTAGCCGTGGCAGCTCTGGGATCCGGGCTCTTGCTGCTGGCGGGCTCCGTCGCTTTAACGTCCGCCCTAGCGCTCAGAGATGCCAAGCGCCGCGGGGGCATTAAGGCTGCTGCCTACCCCTACGTCGTGTTCAGCTTCGTGATGTTTGTCATGAGCCCGCCGGAGCGCGCCGCAGCATCCCTCTCGCTCGCGCTCGGCGTGCATGTCGCCGCGGCGCGGGGCTGGGGCGCGACGTGCAGCGCCGCGGTCTTCGTGCTGACGGCCGCGCTCCTGGCTCTTGCCTGCAGAGGGCATCTCACCGGAACGGCGAGGGACGTGCCTCTGGCGCTCAAGTACTCCGCGGCCTACTACGCTGCTTGCGCCGCGGCGCTTGCGGCCGCCTCGCTGGCCGACCCCGTGTGGCGCGCGCTCGCCGCCCTGTTTGTCGCTACGTCTCTGGCGCACGCGTCTCTGGTGGCAGCCCTACGCGCTGCTCTGCGGCTTTGGGGAGCGCAATGAGCCCCCTGCCGGCCAGGTAGGCGAGGGTCTGCACCCAGCCGGCCAGGCGGCCCAGCCTGCTCCGCGCCAGCCCCCCGAGACAGCTCGAGGAGAGCGGGCACTCGCCGCAGGAGTACTTC
Organism: Thermoproteaceae archaeon; assembly: GCA_020833025.1. Lineage (GTDB taxonomy): Archaea > Thermoproteota > Thermoprotei > Thermoproteales > Thermoproteaceae > Pyrobaculum. Next base: position 3,170 of record JAJHRB010000070.1, read on the forward strand.
ATGCAGTGCCGGGCGCTCGGCAGCCTCCCCGAGAGCCCGAGCCTCGGCGCGACTCTCGCGAAGTGCTTGTCCACCGGGGCGGCGGTGGTGTCGCCCGTGAAGAGCAGAAAGAGGTCTGCCACCTTGGGCCCCACGCCCCTGATCCTCAGCAGCTCGCGCCTGTCGCGCGGCCTTCCCAGCCTCAAGTAGTCCTCGACTGCCGCCGGGAGCCTCTGGAGCTGGTAGCTGCGCCCGACGCGGGGGGCCAGCGTCGCGATTTCCTCCAGCCTCTCCGACGCGGAGAAGAGCGCCCTCGCCCACCTGAGGACGTTCGCGTGGTAATTCGTATTCTGCGTGAGGAACGCAACGACGAAGAGCAGGTCCTCGTCCCCCGGCGAGATCGATATGCCCACGCAGTCCCCGTAGAGCGCGAGCAGCTCGTGCAAAACGTCCCTGAGCCTCCCGTCGGCGTCGTTCGCGTACCTCCACGGGCTGAGCCAGCGGCCGGAGAGGTAGGGGTCGTCGGCCGCGCGGACGCCCTTCCTGGAGCCAAACGCCTTCACGTAATTGCTGTCGAGCAGCGCGAGCGTTATGCTCGGGTAGAGCGTTAGGCGGAGGCAGTCCCCCTGCACGGCTCAGACCATGAACGCGGGCACCCCGCCGGGCGACACCGCGCGCGTCGGCCTCAGTCCCCTGGCCCGGAGCAGCCGGACGACGTGGGGGTACAGAATCACGTACTCGACGTCGATACACTCCGGGAGCCTCGGGTCCACGGCCTCCAGCGCTCTCTTCAGCTCTCTCGCGCTCTTGTCGGTTGAGAAACCCAGCATGGCGGCGGGGTAGACGTCGGCGCACGGCTTCATGCCGCTCTCGATTAGATGGCGGAGCGCGTCCAGCTGCCTGTAGAAGTACTGCCTCGGCGACAGCGTTATCCTCTCGAACTCCTCGGGGGTTGCCCCCTTTATGGACACGCGCACGACAATGTTGGGCCTTGAGGAGAGCTCTCTTGCCAGCTTGCTGTCCACTAGCGTGCCGTTGGTCTCGAGGATGAAAGTATACTTGCCGAGCAGGTCGGCCACCCTCAGTGCGTGCTGAGCGGCTATCAGCGGCTCGCCACCGGAGATCCTGACCTGCCCGAAGCCCCTGCTCCTGGCTATCCTCCCGAGCCTCTCGGCCACGTCGCCGGGAGACAGCCACTCGCCGCGCGCGAGCTGGTAGGATGTGCTCCGCCACGCCCAGCACATGCCGCACCTCAAGTTGCAGCCGACGACGTCAGCCGTGGCTATGCCCCCGTACCACCTGTCTGCCCTGAACCTCGCGTAGCGCCTGTAGACAATCCCCCTGTCTACTCTCACGGCGCGTTGCATTACAAGGGCCAGCAGCATCTCCGGGTCTATCACCGCCCCGGCCGGGGGCAGCGTGTTTTAATTTAGCGGCCGCTCGCGGGTCCAGAGGGGCGCTGCGGGATGCCTCGGCAGGGCGGGAGCGCTGGCTGTGAGCATTTATTAGCCCGGGACAGCAGGGGCGGCGTGTCTGAGGGGCGGCAGGAGAGAAAGGTTGTGCTGTCCCGGGAGTACGTGATAAACCTCAGGGGGGCGTACGAGGTTTCGAGGGCCAAGCGTGCGAAGTACGCCATCAGGCTCATTAGGCAGTTCGTGGCCAGGCACTTCAGAGTGGGGGCAGAGGCCGTCAGGATAGGCCAGAAGCTCAACACTGCATTGTGGTCGCGCGGCATCGAGAAGCCCCCGAGGAAGGTTTGCGTGACTGCCGAGAAGTACAGCGACGGCACGGTCTTCGTGGAGCTGAAGGAGGTGCGCAGTTGGTAGGCGCGCCGGTAGCAATGACAAAATTCGACATCGCAACGATAAAGCTCTACGGAACGCCGGTCATAGGCGTCTTCATGGCGACAAACAACCGCGTGACGCTGGTGCCGCCTGACGCGCCGGAAAAGATCGACGAGGTTGTTAGGAGCACTCTGAGGACGGAAGTCGTCAGGGTCTCGGTATCCAAATCGCCCCTCCTCGGCGTTTTCATTACCATCAATGACGGCGGCGTGCTGCTGTCGCCGCTTGCACTCGACGAGGAAATTAGGCAGCTGAAGTCGCTTGGACTCAGCGTTGGGATCCTCCGCACGAAGTATACCGCAACCTCGAACTTAATACTGGCCGGCAACAAGACCGCGCTGGTGTCCCCGCTAATAGAGCCTCACGCACGCAGCACTATTGCGGACGTGCTGGGGGTTGAGGTCATCGTGGGCACAATTGCCGGGAACCCGCTCGTCGGCGCTCTGGCGGTGGCGAACTCCAGAGGGCTGCTCGTCGCGCCGGACGCCACCGATGACGACTTGAAGAGGCTCTCCGAGTACTTCAAGGTGAGGGTCAACGTGGGCACCGTGAACAGGGGCAGGAGCTTCCTGAGGGGCGGCATAGTAGTCAACGACAGCGGCGCCCTCGTCGGCGACGAGACAGCAGGCCCCGAGCTCATGAGAATAATGCAGGTGCTCGGATAACGGCGGTCGCGGCCCCGGGCAGTAGCCCCGCGCGGGCGGGTTGCGAGCC
>JAJHRB010000016.1 GCA_020833025.1 Thermoproteaceae archaeon
GTCAACGACAGCGGCGCCCTCGTCGGCGACGAGACAGCAGGCCCCGAGCTCATGAGAATAATGCAGGTGCTCGGATAACGGCGGTCGCGGCCCCGGGCAGTAGCCCCGCGCGGGCGGGTTGCGAGCCAGGAGCGGCGCTGCCGTCTAAGGAGGGGAGGGGGCGGAGCTTTTAATGGTCTCAGGTCTGTAGCGAGCGTGCTGAGGGTCTACCGCATCGCCGGCAGCACAACCACCGGCATGAGGTTTGAGCTCGAGGTCGCGGCCGTGAAGCCGTATGACGCTGTGGAGAGGGTCTACTCGCTATTGTGCGGCAGGCACAAGCTCACGAGACAGCAGATAAGGATCGAGAGCGTGATTCCCATCGCGCCGGAGCAGGCACGATCGCGCACTGTAAAGACCATGCTGGCGCTGGACAAAATAGTGAGACTCAGCTAGGGGCGGGGCAATGTCTGTGCCTGCCGCGCGCCCAGACGCAAAACAGGAAATTGCGAGGCTCGTAGAGGAGTACAGGCTGGTGAGCGAGCTACTCGCCAGCCTACAGGCGCAGTACAGCGTGGTTGAGGATACGCTGGAGGAGCTCGCCGTGGCGCTCGATGGCGTGAGAGTGCTCAAGAGCGAGGGAGGCGGCGAGAAGTTTGTCCACATAGGCGCCGGGATTTTCGTCAGGGGCCAGTTCGCCGTGCGCGAGGTGCTCGTGCCAATCGGCGCCAGGTACTACGCATTCTTCGATCTCGAGACGGCAGAGGGAGTTTTAAGGGCCAGAATAGATGAGTACACTAAAATCAAGGCAGCACTGGAGGATAACATGAAGAGGCTCTCAGAGAGGGCGGCGCAGCTAAGGCAAGCGCTGGAGGGGTCCGGTGTGGTGATTAGATAATGTTCTGGAGGCTGAAGAGCGCGTTCTCCAACCTCGTCAGGACTGTCGTCGAGGCGGTAAAGGAGGATGTGCTGGGGGAGGGCGACGTTGAGAGAGCGCTCTCCAAGCTCTATGTCGAGCTTGTTGAGTGCGACGTCGCGGTTGACGTCGCCGACATGATAGTTAGCGACCTGAGGGGAAGGCTCGTGGGCGCTCGCGTGCCGCGGTTTGGCGAGAGGGAGGCGGCAGTGAGGGCGGTGATACATCGGGCGCTTCTCGACGCGCTGAGCGACGTGCCGGACGTGGACTTCTACGAGGAGTCCAGAAAGCTGCTGGAGAGGGCTAGGCCCGTCGTGGTGATGTTCCTCGGGCCCAACGGCTACGGCAAGACGACAACGCTTGCAAAACTTGCGTTCCAGCTGAGACAGATGGGGTACTCTGTCGTTGCCGCCGCCGCGGACACGTTTAGGGCCGGCGCCGTGGAGCAGCTTGAGGAGCACGGCAAGAGAGTCGGGTTCAGAGTAGTAGGCGGCCGTTATGGCGCCGACCCCGCGGCTGTTGCTTACGATGCAATCCAGCACGCGAGGTCGCGCGGCAGCCACTTCGTGCTCATAGACACGGCCGGGCGCATGCACACGGACAAGAACTTGATGGAGGAGCTGAGAAAAATCCAGAGAGTGGCCGAACCACACTTCTCCGTGTTCGTGTTCGACTCGCAGCTAGGCAACGACGCGCTCGAAATCGCAAAGCAGTACGCCGCGCACGTCAGAATTGACGGAATGGTCGCTGCCAAGGCAGACGTTTACCAGAGGGGAGGCTCCATCTTGACATTTATGTACACGCTCAGAAGGCCTATTTACTTTCTGGGCACAGGCCAGGCGTATAGTGACCTTGTCAAGTTCTCCAAGTCCGAGTACCTCAGACAGTTACTGCTGGAGGAGTTTGCGGGGTCATGAGGGTGCCCTCTCTGGCTAGGCTCCGCGAGAGGCTGCTGAATTTCTGGCGCGACATCAGATGGGCCGTGACCGCAGCGAGGAAACCTGACGATAGGGAGTTGAAACTCGCGGCGAAGTTCTTGCTGGTGTCGGCCTTCGTTGCCGGAGTGGTGCAGGTCGTCTTTCACGTGATCGGCACTTACGTGATGAGCTACGTTTACAGGCAGCCGGTTCACTCGCTTGGAGACCCCGTGAAGGGCGCTGTGGTCGTGCTGGTGTCCGTTACTGCAATTTTCATCGTGCTGATGTACCTCCTCGCCAAGCTGAGATAGCTCGCGCGCTCTAAGCAGGGGCGCACGTCAAGCGCGGCAGAGTAATGCGGCATCTCACATGCCTAGAAAGCCTTGCCCTTTAGGGCGGGGAGGCAGTTCAGAGCCCAGTACAGCGGGGAGCGTCCTACTGGGCATCGGTTTTCTCTACTCCCTTGAGGAGGTGCGGGGTTCCCGGAATCCACCAAGTGCCTCTTCCGGCGGCTTGGAGCTCCCGCGCGAGGGAAGGTTAAAAGGGGAACGATAGAGGAAAGCTGTAATGGTGAGAGAGAGCCCCTCTGAGGCCAGACCCCGCTCGAGCAGCCCGCTTTATGCCGTCAGCGTTGTTGCGCGCCAGGAGTACAACATAGCGGTACTGCTCAAGGCGAGAGTTGAGTCAAGTAATATTCCAGTGTACTCAATTGTCGTGCCTCCTAGCAGTCTAGGCGTGCTGTTCGTGGAGGGCGAGTCTCTCCCCGCCGTGACCCGCGCCATATACGGCATTAGACATGTCAAGGGCTTGTTGAAGGGCGTTACGAACGTGGAGGAGGTCGTCAGGCTGCTCAAGCCTGCCAAGCCCGCCGTGGAGGTGAACATCGGCGACGAGATTGAGATAACCGCCGACATTCTAAAGGGCAGCAGGGGGCGAGTTATTTACGTCGACCGCGAGAAGGGCATTGTGCGCGTGGAGCTTCTCGACACGGCATTCCCCATGCCCCTGGATCTCAGGATCAGCGAAGTGAGGCTCGTCAGGAGGGCCTTGCAGGGAGCCGGGTCCGGCGCGTAACAGCCACGCCCTGTCTCGCTCCCGCCGCGAAATCGCGCCCGACGGCGCCCGCCCTCTAATGCTGCGCACGCCAGCGCCTCTGGATTCGGTCCCGCGGGCAATACTCTTTTAACTACGTAGGAGCGCGCTGGCCGTGCGCGTAGTCAAGCGTGTCGTGACGGTGCCACTTCAGAGGGAGAGAGTCGCCGCGACCCCGCAGTTTCAGGACACGCTCAAGCAGCTGGGCCTCGACCCCGACACTGTGGTTAAGCAGGTTCAGGAGAGGCTGAGGGCGTACGCTAAGTACCCGGTGCAGAAGGTAGAGCTTGAGGTCGTCTCCCCAACGAAGTACGCCGTCAGAGTCTACCTGCCGCCAATAGGCGATCTTTTGCTGAAGCTGCTCGGCAGGGATGTCGGCGCGCACGATCCCAAGAGCGAAACGATAGGCGATGTGTCGTTCGAGCAGCTCGTCGAGATTGCTATACTGAAACGCGACGAGCTGAAGTCGAGGACGCTAAAGACGGCGGTGAAACAGCTGTTGAGCACTTGCAGGTCAATGGGCATAACAGTTGACGGCAAGCGCGCCGACGAGGTTATTAAGGAGGTCGAGAGCGGCGCGCGCGACAAGATTCTCAAGAGGTACGAGAGCGCGTGGAGCCAGCAGCCGTAGCGCGTCTAAGATATTAAAACGCCTCCATTTCGCGCGACGATGAGCGCACTTATAAACCGGCAGGCCTTACTGTCAAGAATAGCGGAGGCGCTAAAGAGCGGCAGGCCCCGTCGCTTCGTGCAAAGCGTAGAGCTGATACTCGTGCTGAGGGATGTGGACTTGACAAAATCCGAGAACCGCCTGAATATCATCGTGCCGCTGCCCCACCCCCCAGAGCCTAACAGAGTTGCCGCGTTCGCGCACGGCGCCTTCGAGACAGCAGTGAGGGGGGCCGGCGTCAGCGCAGTGATAACGAGGGAGCAAATCGAAGCCCTCGCCGGGAGCAAGAGGGCGGTCAGAAGGCTCGCGAAGCAGCACGACTTTTTCATCGCCCCGCCGGACTTAATGCCGCTCCTGGGCAGAACAATAGGCCCGATATTCGGGCCCCGCGGCAAGATGCCCGAGGTCGTGCCGCCAGGAGCTGACGTGAGGGCGGCAGTGGACAGGCTAAGCAGGGCCGTGCGAATCAGGCTGAGAAATGAGCCCGTAGTGAAGGTCAGAGTTGGCTCCGAGAGGCAGAGCCCGGAGGAAATACTGAAGAATGTACTTATTGTTATAGATGAAATCAACAAGAAATTTCCGATCAGGCAGCACTTGAAGAAAATATACATTAAAAAGACAATGGGACCTCCCGTTAGAATTCTGCCGGCCGAGGTTCTAGTCAAGCGCTAAAGTTCAAAATACCCGGAGCTCGCGCGGGCATGTCGAGTGCCGCCCGCGGTTACACCAGAACTAAGCCCTACCCGCCGCGTAAGGTAAGAATCGTCGAGGAAGCGGCAAGGCTCCTGCAGGAGTACAGCTACGTTTTCATATTCGATCTGCACAAGCTAAAGGCAGGCATTCTCCACGAGTACAGATACAGGCTGAGGCCGTACGGCGTTGTAAAAATAATCAAGCCGACGCTGTTCAGAATAGCGTTCGCAAGGGTCTTCGGCGAGATACCGCCAGACATAGCGAAGAGAGTCAGGGGCGAGGTGGGATTTCTATTCACTAACGCGAACCCTGTCGAGATCGCTAGAGTAATTGCAGAGAACAGCGTGAGAAGGGCCGCTAGACCCGGCGACACGGCGCCCTACGACATAGCAGTACCAGCGGGCCCCACGAGCGCGTCGCCGGGCCCCATAATTTCCAAGTTCAGCAAACTGAAAATACCGATCAGAGTGCAGGAGGGCAAGATCTGGGTTGCAAAAGATACCATTATTGTCAAGGCTGGCCAGCAAATAACGCCAGAAGTGGCCGAGGTGCTCAGAGTAGTTGGCATAAAGCCCGTGTTCGAGCAGCTGAGACTGCTAGGCATGATCCTGAGGGGGAGGAGGTTCGTGGAGATCTCAGTGCTCGCTGTCGACGCGAGCGAGTACAGGAAGCTCCTCGAAAGCGCCGTCACTGCAGCAAGGAATCTAGCTCTGAGTATAGTGTATCCGGCGAGGGAGGTTCTCTACGTTGTACTGCCCGCCGCGCACGCGAGGGCCGTCGCGCTCGCCGCGAGACTCGCGGTGATAGCCAGAGAGACCCTGCCGCTGCTCGTGAGCAGGGCAGCGGCCGAGACCGCGGCGCTCGCTGCCGCGCTCGCCCAGAGAGCGCCGGAACTCGGCATTCAGGTCGCGCAGGCGACGCAGGCAGAGAGAGGCGCTGGCGGCGGGGAGGCCCGCAAGCCCGAGGTGCCAGAGAGGGCCGGCGGGGAGAAAAAAGAGGGGCCCGGCGGGGAGGAAGTGGCGGGAGCCTTGGCGTCGCTGTTCTAGTGCCGGCGAGAGTCTTCGCCCCCGGCGCCATTAAGCTGTTCGGCGAGCACGCAGTAGTCTACGGAAAGCCCGCAATAGCCGCGGCAATTGACCGGGGCGTCAGGGTCGAGTGCAGCGCGTGGGACAGGCTTGCGATCGAGACCGCCGGGACTCCCGCGAGACTGGTCTACATTCCCGACGAGGGGCGCCTCGAGGCGCGCGGCGCCGAGAGATTCCTGGCGTACGCAGTCGCGGCGATCAAGGTGGCGAGAGAGGCGTGGGGCGACATTAAGGCCAGGTTTACAATAGAGAGCGAGCTGCCCCCGGGCATCGGCGCCGCCACGTCGGCCGCGGTCTCGGTGGGCATCCTGAGGGCGTACGCCGCGTGCGCCAGCGCTGGCGTGAGCAAGGAGGAGCTCGCGAGGTTAGGCCACAGAGTCGAGCTTGAGGTTCAGGGCATTGCGTCGCCCATGGATACAGCCGTCGTGACATTCGGCGGCCTGCTGAGGGTGTGGCCAAGCCCGCTCCGCGTCGAGAGATTAAGCGCCGCGCTCCCGCCACTTTACGTGGTCGTGCTGCCGCGGAGGGGCACGACTGGCGAGATAGTCGCGGACGTCAAGTCGCTGCTGGCCAGGCACAAGTCGGCGGCATCGGTCGTGGACGCGATAGGGGCTCTTGTCGATGAGGCGCACGGCTGCCTGGTGAGGGGGGATTTGGAGTGCGTGGGCGAGCTCATGGAGCTCAATAACTGGCTGCTGGGAGCTCTGAAAGTAGTCGACAGCAGGGTGGTCTCGCTGCTGGAATTGACGCGGCCGTTCACTTACGGCGGCAAGGTGAGCGGCGCGGGGCGTGGAGGGGTCGTGGTGCTGCTCCCGCGGGACGGTCGCGCGCTTGACAGGATCCTCTCTGCGCTCGGGTACGCGTACTACAGAGTGTCCGTGGCGGAGGGCGGCGTGACGGCCTGGAGCGACTAATGGCGGGGCGGGAGGTCAGGGGGCTTCTCGTGATGGTGCGAGACTTAGTAATACTGTCACTTGAAATAGAGCCGTGCGGGCGCGCGTTCACATTCCAAGTGACCGGGAGGGAGCTGCGCCTTTGCGGCAAGACCCTCGTGCTGAGCGAGAGCGTCGGCGAGTTCGCGCGCGGGCTGCTCGTGCTCGGCGGCACTCCATTTCACGCAGAATGCGCGTCGGGAAATTGCGTTGCTGTCAGAGCAGCTCCCCACCCTGCGAGAACATTGCATCAAGCTCCTCGAGATCCTTGAGGTTATCAACTGAGCGCCAGAATACGTCCTTGAACAGGGCTGCCTTGAGTCGCCGCTGGCGCGCCAGTAGCGGGAACAGCGTCTCCTCCACGTTCCCGCGGTCCGGCAGCTCGCCGAGCAGCTTTTTCCTGAGGGCGTAGACGCCGGCATTGATGTAAAATCCCTCCAGCACGGGCTTCTCGACAAATCTCGTGATGAGGCCGTTCGCGTCAAACTCAACAATGCCGTAGGGGCTCTTCAGAGGCACCAGCGCAATCGCGCCGTCGGCGTTACCAAGCTCCTCGAGCAGCTTGCTGACTGGCAGGTTCGTTATGATGTCCCCGTTGACGACGATGAATACGTCATCTGTAATGAAGGGGGCGGCATTCTTTATCGCGCCGCCTGTGCCCAGCGGCTCCTCCTCGACGCTGTAGAGGATCCTAACGCCGTACTTCCTCCCGTCGCCAATAGTCTCAAATATCTTATGCCGTAAGTATCCCACTGCTAGTATTACATCCGTCACGCCGTGATGCCTGAGCCACTCTATCTGCCTCGCCAGTATTGGCTTGCCGCCGACCGGCAGTAGAGGCTTGGGCACATCGCTCGTGAGCGGCGCCAGTCTCTTGCCAAAGCCGCCGGCTAGAATGACGGCTTGCACGCGCGCAGTGGGGCGCGCGCTTTTAAGCAGTGCGCGCAGCCCCGAATCCCTGCCCTCGCGACGGGACTGCCGGCAGCCCGCCCCCAGTCTCAGCCGCCCCAGAGCCCTAGAGCCGGCCTCTGGGGTCGGTCGCGGGATGGCTTGGCTGTCGGCGGGACGGCTGCAGTAGGGCCGCCTCTGCCCCAAGCGCGAGGGAAGGTTAAAAGGGGGAGGGGACAGGAGGGGGCTGTAGTGGTGAGATAGAACCCCTCTGAGGCCAGATGACGAGGTCGTTGCTCGCTGACTGGGGCGTGCCAATGTCTGCGCTTACACTGTGCCAGCATATTGCGTATTGCACTGCCAGTGCGAGCCGCGCGCACCTGGACCGGCCGAGGCCGCGGTTAGCGATATTACTGCCGCTCAGAAGAATAAGCGGCGCCGGGGCGCTAGCAGCGAAAACCTTTTATAGATAGCTCTACGTGTATCACATCGTGAACGTGAGAGTGTGCGAGATACTGGCGAGGTACTTCATCGAGGCGGTGTCGAGAGCGCGGGGTAACATTATCAGCTTTGTCGTCGGCGACATCGCGCGCTGGGCAGAGGCAAAGCTGAGGCCGGCTAAGTCCGTCGTCTTTAAGGTCACGAGTGTTGCCAGAGTGCTTCTAGCAACGGGGTATCTCGAGAAGCTCGGAAAGAAGTACATACTCAGAAGGGACAGTCCGCTGTGGAGGGGGGCCAAGGCAGGCGACATTGAAAAAATATGTGAAATAATAGAGAGCGCTATGTCTGTTTACCCATCTGCTTATTCCAAAGTGGCGAACAAGTAAGCACTCCTCGCGCCCGCACTCAATTCCGGCCGCCCGAGTGGCGCGGGGCCGCCTCCGGCAGACCTAACGGCCGGACTCCCGCTGGCGGCCTGAGGCCTCAAGTAAAAATAGTGCGACGCAGCGGCTATCTGTGAGGCTCGCCGTGGGACTGGCGCTGAATCTGCTCGCGTTCGTACTCGCACTGCTAGCTCAGCACCTCCCGGCGGCGGCCGCGTATATTGCGAGTGTTGCCATTCTAGTAATCTCTGCGAGCCGGAGAGGCAGGCAGGGGAGGCGGGAGGCGCAGGAGCAGCCGGCTGGCGCCGTGCTGACGCCGGAGGAGATAAAGAGGCGGCCGGTGGTAGCCCCCGAGGTATGAAAGGCGTGCTATTCTACTCGGGTCTCAAGGGCGGCACGGGCAAGACGACGCTCGCGCTGAATTCTGCGGTCGTGCTTGCGTACTTATGGAGGGACGTCTCGCAATATCCCGTCGTCTTCCTCGACCTGACGCCAAGCCTAGGAACGGCATCAATTATTTTAATGGGGGATCCCGCGCGCGCCGCGGCTTCCCCCTCTCTCTCGGACTATATTACTGGCAAGCTCGCCGACCCGCTCAGGGCGTTTTACGTCAGAGTCTGGAACGCTGAAAAGGGCCAGTTCAGGCTGGTCTTCAGCTATTTCTCACAGAACACGCCGTACATGAGGCGACAGCTGGAGTACGTGCTCAAGCTAGTCAGGGAGAGGCTCAGCCCCCTGGTCGCGCTCATCGACGCGCCGCCGCTCGCCATTGAGGGCATAGTCGGGGGGCTCGTCGACTGCGTCGTGCCCGTCACAACGCCGGACGCGTCGGCAATAGAGGCGGTCAGGAGCCGCATCGACGCGATTAACGCAAAGCGTCTGAGGCCTGTGCTGAACATGTACATGCCAGAGTATCCAGTCAGTGCCATTCACGCAGCACCGTGGGAGAGAGTAATGGAGAGCGCGTTCGGCGAGCCGCCCCACATAGTGCCGTTCGACAGACTCTTGCACGCGACGAGGCAGGCAGTGGAAGTAGAGGTGCTCAAGCTGAGGCCGTCGGAGTCGCCAGCCGTCAGGGCAATACTGGCATATGCAAAGTACTTATCGACAGTCGTGGTCTGACAGCCGTGAGCCGGGGCGCGGTAATTGCAGTCCTGGCGCTCGCGCTCCTAGCGCTGGCCGCCGGCGCGCGCCATAATGACCTCCGCGCGGCTCCTAAGCTCGTGAACCTAGACACGTACACTAATATCACAATAGAGGGCGCCACGAGAGTTATTGGCGTGAGCGGCGCTGTGGTGGACTTTAACTTCACGTCGCGCGGGGCCGTGCACGTCGGCCTCAAGCCGCTGCCGGGGGCCTCCCGCGTAGTTGTCAGCACAGATGCCGGCAGCGTGGTGCTTCCTGTTGCTGACGTCTGCAGAATTAAGCTCTCGAACTTCACGCGTGGAATTTACGCGAACTCAACGTGCAGGGAAGTAGTCATTTACGCCAACGGGAGCAGACTGCAGGGCGCGCCGCAGTACTCCGGTATCTACAGCGTGCTGGCAACGAACGGCACGTTTTACGAGAGAGCCGCAGTTGTGGTAGTGCCGGAGGTCCGCGTGAGCGGCAATGTGTTCGGCGAGATCATGACGCTGGTGCTGGAGCCCCCGCCGAGAGGCGGCATCGTACTGGTCGGGGGCATTGCAGTGCCCGCGTCACGCGCCCTGAGAGTGGACACGTGGGGTCTGGGCGCCGGCAATCACACAGTAATGCTGAACTTCAGCGGCGTGGTGATAGCCAGTCAGGTGACGGTGCAGAGGGCAAGGCCGGAGGTAGTGCTGGCTCACAGACGCGAGTACATATACGGCGATGACGTCGAGATTGCGGTGTCCGTGCGGGTGGGAGGCAGGGAGTACAAATCGCCCGTGAGCGTTCTTGTAAACGGAACGCCGAGCAGGATCGTCGCGCCGGGCGTCGTTAGGCTGCAGCGCCCGGATGCCGGCGCGTACAGCATAGTCGCAGAGGTGGCCGGCGACAGGAATATCACCTCGGCGAGCGCGTCGAGCGCAATCCGGGTCGCGCCGGCGCCCGTCATCCTGAGGGTCAGAATAAACGGCAGGGAGGCGGGTCTCTACGAGGCCAGATACGGCGAGCTACTCGAGATCTCAGTAGAGCTGCTCTCGCCGTCGCGGGCCCGGCCCGCGGGCGTTATCGCGATGTATCTCGACGGGAGGCCGCAGGGAAGTATTGTTGACACGCTCGCGGCGGGACCGGGGCCTCATAACCTGACCGTCGCGTTCATCCCGTCGAGCAGGAACTTCGCCAGCGCCGGGGCCCGCGCCATTATATACGTGGCCCCGTCAACTCCCACTGTCGAGACTGGCGGGCCTGTTGTGATTACGTACGGTCAGGAGCTCGCCGTTCCCATTCGCGTTACCCTGCACAACAGGCCGGTTAACATCACCGTGCTGGTCAGCATAGTCGGGCTGGACAGACCGCATTCCGTCAATAAAACCATCAGCATCGTGAACGGAGAGGGGGTCTTGAGAGTGGCGGGCCTGCCGGCCGGCGTCTACCTCGCCACGGTGACCGTCCCCGAGGCCGCGGGAATTGTGAGCGTCAGAGAGAGCTTTAGGGTCGTCGTGAGAAAGGCCCCCGTTTCTGTGATTGTGCAGGCGCCCGGCAGGAGTGTTTACGGGAGCCGCGTGCCCATTCTCGCTGCGGTGAGGCCGCGCGGAATTAACGGCACGCTTACTGTAACGGTGAACGGCACCGCTCTCTTCTCCGGCAGCGCCTCGCTCTACCGCGGCGAGTGGGAGCCGCCGCGCGGCGGCGCGTACACGGTTGCGGCCAGGTTCGAGAGCCTCGACCCGAACTACTCCAGCGCGGAGAACACCACGCAAGTGCTCGTCGAGCGCGCTCCGTGCGCCGTGCGTTTCGCAATTCGCGGCGACGTCGCTCCAGGCGACGCGGTGTACGTGCTGAGGAGGTACGCCGTCGAGCCGCTCGTCGACCTGCCCGTCCGCGTGGTAATTAACGGCAGCGCGGTCCCGCGCGAGTTCGTCCTGAACTCGACTGGGGTGTACAACGTGACAGTGTACTTTCCCGGCGACGAGCGGTACTACCCGTGCTGGGACTCCAAGCTGGTAACGGCCCTCAGGAACCCGGCAGTCGTGCGGATCTCGGCGCAGAGGAGAATAGTACTCATCGAGTCGGGGCCCGTCACGACCGTTGAGATAGAGAGCCCCGTGGGGCACGAGAGCGGCGAGGTGGTAATCCGCAAGATAAACAGGACGTTTAACTGCTCGGAAGCCGACACCGTCAGAGTGCTTAAGTCACGAAGCGTGATACTCAACTTTTCCTGCACCGGAGTCTACAATATAGTGGCAGAGTTCAAGGGTAACGAGTACCTGGTGCCCAACGTCTCAAACGCGGTGACAGTAATGGTCGAGGGCAGCTACTTCGGCGTGCCTGCGTTCCTGCTGTACGTGTACCTGTCGTCGCTAGCCATTGGCTTCGCCGCGGCATTTGTGGTGAGGAGAATATTAAAGAGGGCCGTCTAGCCGCATGATGATAGTCGCGCCGCCGACATTTGTTATTTCAGTTGCCTCCAAGAGCCAGGTCTACCAAATGCTCAATTACGTGGTCAGCAGACTCAAGCAAACTGGCGTGCAGATAAAGCACGTGCACTCAGACGCACCCGTCTACATAGAGTGCCGTAACATGAGGGACGGGCTGGTCGAGAGGGTTGACGTCTATCTGGCGACTGCCGGTGGCGACTTCGCCAACGTGCTCCCCGTGAGGGAGGAGATAAAAAACGGCTTCGTGGAGAGAGTTAGCTACGTGCACTTAGTTCAGGGGACTGCAATCCTGTACAGGTACCAGCTCGGCGAGAGGCCGGCGCTGGTCGAGGTTATCGTGTACACGGTGGGGAGCCAGTACGCCGACTTCAGAACAGGTTAAAATATTTTAAATTAAGGCCCTGCGGCAGCACTCATGTCTCTTATCACGCTGGACGAGTTCAAGCGCGTAGAGCTGCGCGTCGGGAAGGTCGTCGAGGCGAGCAGAGTCGAGGGCTCGAGGAAGCTGCTGCGGCTAGTTGTCGACCTTGGCGCCGAGAGGAGGCAGGTAATTGCAGGGCTCGCCGAGCACTACAAGCCCGAGGAGCTGGTGGGGAAGCTCGTTGTCGTCGTAGCAAATCTGCAGCCGAAGAGAATTATGGGAATTGAAAGCCAGGGCATGATCTTGGCCACGTGCGACAAACCCGCGCTGCTGACTGTTGACAGAGGCAGCGACGAGCATGTTGGCGAGAGAGTTTGTTAATCTGCCGCGCCACATTGCGGTAATACCAGACGGGAACAGGAGATATGCCAGAAAGGCGGGGCTCGACCTCCACGCGGCTTACAAGCTCGGCGTCGAGAAAATAAGGAGCTTCCTGCGCTGGGTGCTGGAGTTCAGAGGCATAAAATGCGTCACAGTTTTTGCCCTGTCCACGGAGAACTTGAACAGGAGCCGGCTTGAATTGGAAATACTCTTCAGAGTGTTCCGGAAAGAGATTGAGAGAGCAGTAGAGGACCCGCTAATTCACGAGAGTAGGGTCAGGGTGAGGTTCATAGGCAACAGGTCGCTGCTTCCCGAGAGTCTCGCGAGCGCCATGAGGGCGCTCGAGAGCGCAACCGGCGGCTACTCTGACTACTACCTCACGGTGGCAATGGGATACGGCGGCAGGGACGAGATAGTGCGCTGCGTGAGGAGAATACTGGCGGGGGAGGTCAAGCTGCGCGAGCTCACGGAGGACGCGTTCTTCGCGTGTCTCGACACGAGAGAGATACCCCATCCAGAGCCCGACATCATTATCAGGACCGGCGGCGAGAGGAGGCTGAGCAATTTCCTGCTCTATCAATCTGCCTACTCTGAGCTAGTATTCTTGGACAAGCTGTGGCCTGAGGTCGAGCGCGAGGACTTGATCTATGTAATTCGCGAGTACTCTAGGCGTCAGAGGAGGTTCGGCAGATAGCCGCAGTGCCGTGGAATTCTCTTGCTCTCACTCTCCTCACTCTATTTGTGATCGCGCTGGCGGCGCACGTCGTGCCGTTCTCCTACACCCCGACAATTGCCGCGGTCACGCCGTACGTCGCGCTTTACAGAGACCCTGCATTCGCCCTCGCGGCGTCTTTCGCGCTGGCGCTCGGCTCTACTGCTGGAAAGCTTGTAGTATTCTTCTGCGGGCACGCCGCCGGGAAGTTCCTACTGCGCGGGATGCAGGAAGAGGCCAAGGCTCTTTTCAACGCCGTTGCCCGTAGCCGGGGTATTGGCATCGCGATTTTCATATTTGCCGCGACGCCGCTACCGGACGACGTTCTCTACATCCCCCTCGCGGTGGCCGGCTACGACGTGAGGAGATTCGCGCTCGCAGTTTTCGCGGGCAAGCTCACGCTCTACCTCGCCTGCACGCTCTTCATCGGGGGCGCCTACTTTACGCTTGAGCTCGGTGCTGGCAGTGCCGCGGCGCTTGCCGCTACGCTCACACTGACAGTGACACTTAGCGTTCTTGTCGCCAGGATTAGCTGGCCCGCCGTGCTCGCAGCTTACAGAGAGGGCGGCTGGCACGCCGTGCTCAGAATGGCGCTGCGCTCGGCAGTGCGGCGCTCTGCACGCCCGGAGGCCGGGCGCTCTTGGTAGTTCCCAAGTTATAAAGCTCCCGCCACCTCCCGACGTGGCAAAGTATATCGTTGGATCTGCGTGGCCTTACGTCCAGACAGTGCCCCACCTCGGCAATATGATAGGCTCTGTACTGTCTGCGGACGTCTACGCGCGATACCTCAGACTGCGCGGCCACGAAGTGATCTTTGTGTCGGGCAGCGACATGCACGGAACTCCCCTAGAGGTCGAGGCGATGAAATTGGGAGTAGACCCCGCGACCTACGCCGCTAAGATGCATGAAATAGTAGCCGAGCTCTTCAGGAGGTGGAACATATCGTTTGACATATACACTCACACTCACTCGGAAACGCACATAAAATTTGTACAAGAATTCTTCATGAAAGTGTACAACAATGGATACATATTTACAAGGGAAGATGAGGTGCCCTACTGCCCCAGAGACAATATATACTTGCCGGACAGATTTATCGAAGGCAAGTGCCCGTACTGCGGCTACCAGAGGGCCAGGGGAGACCAGTGCGAGAGCTGCGGCATGCTGCTCGACCCTAAGCAGCTCGTCGACACGAGATGCGCCATCTGCGGGTCGAGGCCGGAGTGGAGAGTCACGAAGCACTGGTACCTCGACTTGAAGAGGCTCGAGGACGGCGTGCGCGCGTACGTCGAGAGGAACCCGTACCTCCAGCCAAACGCGAGGGAGATGTCGCTGGCAATGCTAAAGGAGGGGCTCAAGCCTCGCGCGGTAACGAGAGATAACAAGTGGGGCATACCTGCTCCCTTTCCCGGCGCCGGGGGGAAGACCATCTACGTGTGGTTCGAGGCCGTGCTGGGCTACATATCGGCGGTGATCGAGTACTTCAAGAGTCGCGGGCAGGAGGGGTGGAGGCGGTTCTGGAAGGATCCAGAGACGAGAATTATTTTCTTCGTGGGCAAGGACAACGTGCCGTTTCACGTCATTATCCTCCCGGCACTTTTGATGGCAAGCGGGGAGGGCTACACACTCCCGGCGACAACCGCATCGACAGAGTACCTGCTGTACGAGGGCGATAAGTTCTCCAAGAGCAGGAGGTGGGGCGTGTGGATAGACGAGGCGCTGCAGATAATGCCAGCGGACTACTGGAGGTTCATACTAGTTTACATACGCCCAGAGAATAGAGATGCCAACTTCACGTGGTCAACAGCGCTGGAGATAGTAAACAAGGTGATGAACGACGATGTCGGCAATTATGTCAACAGAGTCCTCTCATTTATCAAGAGCAAGATGGGCGGCACGGTCCCGCCGCCCGGCAAGCCCTCCGAGGAGGATGGAAAATTCATAAACAAAGTGACGGAGCTCTTCAGGAAGGCGGAGAGGCATTACGACGCAATAGAGCTGAAAGAGGCGCTGCACGCAGTGGTGGAAATAGCCAGGGAGGGCAACAGGTACCTCAACGCGAGAGCGCCGTGGGAGCTAGTGAGAGGAGACAGGGAGGCCGCCTGCGCCGTGATGTACAATGCCTACTGGTCTCTCAAAATGCTGGCAGCCGGACTCGCGCCGGTCGTGCCGGAGAGCGCGCAGAGACTGTGGAGGATGATGGGCGGGACGGCAGGCCTGAGCTGGGAAGATGCGTACAGGCCGCCCGAGCCGGGCACGCCGCTGGGAGAGGTGAGGCCCCTCTTCAGAAAGGTGTCCGAGGCAGAAATCAGGGCACTGCTTCAGAGATTGGAGGAGTTGAGAGGCCAGAGGGCTGCGAAAAGCCACCCCTGGGAGCAGGTCATCCTTTAAGTCCCGGCCGCCCTAACAGATCCGCGGCACGAGATCGCCACGCGGGGGCTCCAAGATCCTGAAGCCGCCGGCCTGCGTCTTCAGGAGGACATAGCCGCTGTACCTCCGCGACTCTCTGAACTCGCCTATCACTTTCGCGTTCAGGAAGCCGAGCGAGCGCACGAAATTCAGAACCTCGCCGGCGACGGAGGGGTCTACCGCGAGCACGGCAACGCCCTCGCTCGCTAGATAGAGCGGGTCTATCCCGAGCATGTGCGAGTATGACGCGACCTCGGGCCTAATCGGTATCGCCTCCTCGTCGACCACCACGACCCCGCCGCCCGCCCTTGCCCAGTCGTTCAGCACCATTGCGAGGCCGCCTCTCGTCGGGTCGCGCGCTGCGTGAATGTAGCTCCCGTACTTCTCAAGCAGCGGGACCATAAGCCTCACGAGCGGCTTGACGTCGCTCTTGAGACCTCTCGGGCTCTCGCCGTGCTGCAGCATCATTATCACGGCGCCGTGATCGCCGACGTAATCCGAGACCAGGATCTTATCGCCCGGCCTCGGCCTGTCTACTATCAGCCTCTCCGCCACGCCTACTCCCACGGTAGTTATTATAACCTTGTCCAGCTGCCCCCGCGGCATGACCTTGAAGTCGCCGCCGATGAGGGCAATTCCCTCGGACCTTAGCACCGAGAGGAACGAGCTCACTATTCTCTCCAGGTCCTCCACTGGGAATCCCTCCTCGACGACTATCGCGTCCATCATGGCGACGGGCCTCCCGCCCAGCATGAGCACGTCGTTTATGGAGCCGCATGCGGCGAGAAGGCCGATGTCGCCGCCTGGGAAGAACGGGGGGCTGACAGTGTACGAGTCAACTGTGATCACTAGGTAGCGCCCGTCTCCCATCGGCACCGCGGCGGCGTCATCGGGGAAGTCGAGGCCGAGACCTCCCGGCACTTTCTTGAAGACGTCTGGCAGCCTGGCGATGAAGAGCCTCTCGATTATCTCGGCAGTCTCCACGCCTCCAGAGCCGTGCGAGAGCCTCACGACCGCCACTCCCGTCGACTGCTGTGGGCTTTTTGAAGTAGCCCGTCGGAGCGTCCCGCCGCCCCGCAGCCGAGAGGCCTTCCCGGGGGCCTCGAAGGGGCAAGATCTGGGCGCTCAGATGAACGAGCGGTAGAGATTCCCGTAGCGCCCCGGCTTTCCGCGAATTGCTATTTGATGCCCGCACTTGGGGCACTTGTTGCTCTCACGCAAGTCAATTTTGATAACCCTGTCCCCCGCTCTCTTAATCACGGCGTGTCCGCAATTGGGACAGTAAGTGTGCTGGCCGGGGTGCCCCGGTATGTTGCCGACATAAACGTAATCCAGCTCTTTCCTGGCTCTGCGCCAGATCTCCTCGACGAGCTCCGGCGGCGTGGGCGGGTTGGTCAGTTTATGCGCTGGGAAGTACGCAGCTATGTGCAGCGGCACACTGCGCCCGAACGACGCCACTGTGTCGATTACTTCGTCTGCCTCGTCGTCGTTAACGCCTGGGATCACGAGGTACGTGAACTCCAGGTGAACGCCGAGCGACATTGCAGCCCTCGCCGTGGAGATCAGGCGCTCAAGAAAGGCGCCGAGCCACTGCCTGTAAGTGCGCCTCCCACCCTTTATGTCCACGTTCATCGCCTCCATGCCCGCCCTCGCGAGTCTGGCCGCAGCCTCCTCAGTCAGATAACCGTTGGTATTTATGGAGGCGTGAAGGCCCGCCTCTCTCGCCAGTCTGAACAAGTCCTCGGCGTACTCTGCCAGCAGCGTGGGCTCGTTGAAACTAATATTGATTCCAGCGTCGCCATTTTCGAGGGCCCACCTGACGAGCTGCTCAGGCTCGACGTAGCGCCCCAGAAGCGACGCCGTCTTGCCGGGGAGACGCTCTACGCTCTAGAGCGCTCGGTATAGCTAGAGACGTGAGCTTCGTGGATAGCTCACTTGTACTTGAAGAGGGGTAATAGTTTGCTGCTGGGAAAAAATGTAAGTGTCTTTGGAGAATCTTCGTTGCCATTTCTTTTTGCTTGGGCGTGCCGCTTGCAGCCCTGCCGATGAGATATGTTGCTATCGTCTTTCTAATCGACTCGTTTTCTTCTGCCAATTTCAGGAGGTCTGTCATGGCGACGTACGTCACGTAACTGCGGCCGGAGCGAATTATATTCGGTCTGAGTCCGATTGCTTCTAGCTTTTTGGCGACCTCCGTTGCGTCTTCGAGTTTGGTAGTATAGTATTCGGCCCAGACAGAGCCGCCGTTGCTGATTACTAGGCGTAAAGACATTTCTATACCTGCTATGACTATTCTGTTGCTTCCCCACTTTCTACCACTCTTTTGTTGTTTGTATATTGTTCTAAAAGTATCGTCTGTAGCGAGTTTTATACTAATCCACTTATGCGATTTGAGCAATTCTAGTAACTTGCCATAGACGCCAGCGGCTTTCCAAAGTTTTGCATATGCCTCCTTGCCTGATGCGATGAGAGCGCTATAAGGCCCGATAGCGCGACCCAATTTCCAAGGGTTCTTAGATCCAACTAGTAGGTAGTATCTATTTCTTCGCAGTATATTAGACAGCTCGGCGCTTCCGTCCCCGAGCCACATTGTGAATAGCGGCATCCATATTCCGTCCTTTGAATATTTGACAACGCGATCTATACTATCTTCTTTATTCTGCTGTTTCCAGCTCTTTGCTGTCGCCCTCACCAGTATGCTTACTCCTTCCTGTGTTAAATAGACAAAGACAACGCGTATGCGCACCTCTCCGTGCCTTACGGAAATCCATGCGATAAGCTGCCAAGGCTGAGTGGTGCTCATCGTAGGCCGGTTGCGCTCGCTGCCCTCATCGCTTGCCCTCCAGCCGAGCTGTAACAGCTTGAGACTCTCCTGCGGGAGCTTCAATATGTCCGGGAAGTACGTGTTTGCGCCTATGCCGTGAATCGGGATAATTGGAGGGAATGGAGGCCTGCTAACGTACATCCATGTCCCATCTGGCGCGTACAGTCTCTTGCCCCCTATTCGGTAGGTGCCCTCGACAATGGCTTTGTATAGTGTCGTCAGTCTATTCCTTGCCTGCATCCACGCCTCCAGCAAGAGACACGTCAGCGCGTCCCGGAAGTGCATGAGCTGCCTTCTCTCCTCCTCAGTGAGCGGGAACGTCTCTATTATCTTCCGCACGGCGTAATCGACGTAGGCGATCCACGCAGGGAAGGCCCAGTCCAGCGGGCCGCGGAGGGCGCCTCGCCTGGAGACCTCCTCAAGCACCTCGTCGAGCGCCGGCGGCCTCTCGGCCGGTTTCAGTGCAAGCTCCAGGCGGCGCTTGAGCTCCTCCATGCTGGCTGTGGCGCTTTCCTCCATGGCGCGCGGAGATGCGCCGGGATATAAGCGGGCGCGGTAAGCAGGCGCGACCGCGGTGGGCTGGAAGTTTTGGCGCGCACTTGAGCGGCGGGCGCCCTCCAGGGGCCTGTACCAGCGTAGTGCCCACCGCGGCGCGCGCCGATCACGACGCAGCGCGCGACCCCGCGCGGCAGCACCAGGGCCGGAGGCGCGCGAACTCGGCCACGAAAGGCGCAGGCCCCGCGCATTAGGCTTTCGACTCCCCGCCCCGCTGCCAAAGAGGGCTGAGGTTACTCACATGCCAATTCTGGCACCACGCGCACGGGAAGTTGCAAGCCCACGTGCTGATTGTCAGGGCAGACGTGCCGGGGTAGAAGTGATACAGCGGCTTTATCTCCATGGGCCTGGACTCTGCTGCCGTCAGCAGGCCGTACGCGGCGGTGTACAACTTGCCGCGCAGGTTAAACCTCATGCCGCACGCACCGATAGCGCCGTCGCGAAGCCTGCACTTGCGGTGGCACAGAGTGCACATCACCACGTCGCCGAGTCTCACGGAGTAGTGCGACTCGCGGACGTTCTGGAGTCTCAAGAGGCGCTCGCTCACAGTGTAGACCGCTTGGGGCCATGAATAAACCGGCACGGCGTGTAGGCTGCCCGCGTAAAAAGCTGCGCGCAAGGCATAAAAACGAGGGCGCAGAAGCGCGCGAGGAGCAGTGACTGCCGAGGGCGAGCCTGAACGCCCGTGTTGACACCGGGCCGGCGAGACAGGCCGGCGCGCCAGTCACATTGAAGCTTTAATTCGCGAGCGCCGCGCCAGCAGTGGCGCTTCCGAGAGCGTTCGTGACGTCCGTCGTGGGCTCGTGGCCGCGCCCGCCGTGGCTCATAGATGCATTCGAGCGGTACAGCAAAGGCGCGCTCGACCAGCAGCTGCTAAACCAGTACCTAGACGATGCCGTAAAGCTGGCCATCAAGGACCAGGAAGAGGCTGGCATCGACGTGATAACTGACGGCGAGCAGAGGCGCGTGTCTTTCGTCGCATTTTTGGGCCAGAAGGTGCGCGGATTTAGGGTCGTGAGGGTCGAGGAGCTCCACCCGAGCGCGAGGGAGATAATGAGGAGACACAAGGCGCCCCTGACGCTGTGGCGCCCGGTTATAGCGGGGTATATCGAGGACAGCATTATAGCACTTGACGAGGTGCAGTACGCCAAGAGGGTGACGCAGAAGCCGCTCAAGGTGACGCTGCCCTCGCCTTATCTAGTCATGTGGGAGTCGTGGCACGCGCAGATATCATCGCCGTACTACCCGAGACCGGAGGACGCGGCCGAGGCCTACGTGAGGGTGCTCAGAAAGGAGATCTCCAGGTTGATAGACGCGGGCGTCGCCTTCGTGCAGCTCGACGAGCCAATGCTGGGAGACCTCTTAGAAGCCGAGCCGGACAAGCCGGACCGCTACAAGCGCGTCGTGTCGGAGATATACGGCCAGAAGTACAGAGGGCTCCGCGACGAGATCCAGCTCGCCGTGGATCTAATAAACGAGGCCGTGGGCGGCTACATCACGTCTGTGCGCGTCGGGGTTCACTTAGACAGGTGGCCCGCCGAGGACTCTCCCGTCGTGGGTTACGAGAGGCTGGCGCCGCATATCTTTGACCTCAAGACGAAGCAGTACGTCGTTGAGTACAAGCACCCGCGCATGGGCGACCCGGAGGAGTTCGCGAGGGTGCTGCCGAGCGACAAGGAAATAGGCCTGGGCTCGGTAGACGTCAGAGATGCAGGACGCGTTGAGACCGTGGAGGAGGTGGTGGCGCACGTTGAGAGGGTGGCAAAACATGTCGACCCCGCTCGCATTTGGATAAACCCTGACTGCGGATTCGCGCCGGGCATGTACCGCGCGTTCCCGAGATCCGTGGCGCTTGAGAAGCTGAAGGTAATGGTAAGGGCGGCGAGACTCCTCCGCGAGCGCTACTGGTGGGCGTGAGGCGGCCTGTCGGCGACAGGGCTGCACGTTTTTATAGGCCCTAGCCCCTGCCGTGCACGTGAGCGCCGACCTCAGCACGTGGGAGCCAAAAACGGAGCTCGGGCGGATGGTGAAGGAGGGCAAGATAAGGACGATTGACGAGATTTTTGCAAATAACTACGTCATAAAGGAGCCGGAAATAGTCGACTACCTGCTGCCAGGCCTTAAGCACGAGCTCCTCAACATAAACATCGTGCAGAGACAGACTCACGCCGGAGAGCGCAGCCAGTTTCAGGTCGTTGTGGCTGTCGGGAGCGAGGATGGCTACGTTGGCATTGGCGTGGGTAAGGCGAGGCAGGTGAGGCAGGCAGTAGAGAAGGCAATTAAGGACGCCAAGCTTAACATAATCCCCGTTAGGCGTGGTTGCGGGTCGTGGAAGTGCTCTTGCGAGGAGCCCCACAGCGTGCCGTTTGTCGTCGAGGGAAAGTCGGGCAGCGTCAGAGTTAGGGTAATACCGGCGCCAAAGGGCGCGGGGCTCGTGGCGGGGGGCGTGGCTAAGGTCGTGTTAAGACTGGCCGGCATTAGAGACGCGTGGACGCAGACGCGAGGCGACACAAGAACTACTCTGAACTTCGCCAAGGCCGTCTACGCCGCGCTGTACAACACCTATCGTTTCAAGTTGTGAGGCCGTGGCAGAGCAGAAGGTAATTTACCCGCGCTATGCCGTCATAAGGCTCAGGGGCATTCCGGGGACGTCAAGAGACGTAGAGGCGACGCTGTACTTGCTGAGACTCAGGCGGAAGTTCACCATGGTGGTTGTCAGAGGGACTCCCAGCATAACGAAAATGATTGAGGAGGTGAACGACTTGGTCACGTGGGGCGAGATAGACGCAGATACTCTGGCGGAGGTTCTGAGGAAGAGAGGGAGAATTGTCGGGGACAGACCGCTCATGCTTGATTACTTGAGGAAGTGGGGCTGGCAGTCATTTGACGAAGTCGCCCTGGCTTACGTCTCCGGCGATATTGACTATCTGGCGTGCGGCAGGAAAGTGCGCGTGAGGGAGGGCGAGAGGGCGCCTTGCATCCCGCACCTCAAGCCGTTCTTCAGGCTTCACCCGCCGCGAGGAGGCCTTAACAGCATAAAGCGGCACTTCTCAGTCGGCGGCGATCTAGGCTACAGGGGGCCTTTCATAAATGAGCTAATCCGCCGGATGCTCTAGCCCCACCCGAGGAAGATATAGGCCAGCAGGGCTACCGCCGCGGCAAAGACAGCAAGCCACAGCCTGAAGTCCGCCTCGAGGGCCTTCCTGCCGTCAAGGGGTCCCAGAGGCAGTAAGTTGAAAACCGCGAGCCACGCGTTTATGTAAGTGAACAGCTCGAGCCACGGCGAGTGAATTTGGCAGAGCAGCGCAATTCCGGCAGCGGAGAGGGCGAGATTTGTGAGCGGCCCGGCGACAGAGATGAAAAACATGTCGCGCCTCAGGTCCTCGCGCCAGAAATGCCCGCGCGGGATGACAACAACGGCGCCCGGCGCGGCGAAAATGAAGCCGAAGAGCAGCGGTATGAGGAGAGAGAGCGCAAGGAACAAGTAGTCAGCCTGGTAGAATGCGTAGTGGCCGAACCTTCTGGCAACCTGCCTGTGCGCGAGCTCGTGGAGCGCAAACGCGAAGAGCAGTATTACAAGTACGGCTGGCAGGTAGCTCAACGCCCTGGCCCAGTTAATGCCGCCGAGAAGCCCCCTGCCGGACATCGCGACTGCAAATCCCAGAGAGAGCGCGAGCAGCGACACCGCCATGTCCAGCGCCTCGCGCGCCCGGATTCCCACCCCGCGTACTGCGGGGCCCCTTAAATGCATTGTGCTTTCAGCCCCCTTTGAGGCTCCGAGCACTCTGGACACTTTTCTTCACGCTCTTCCAGGCATTTCTGCAGTAGCTTGCATGCCCCGCGCACTGCACTCGATTATTGCAAGTGGGCACTGCGGCAAGCCAGCACGAGCGCCGGCAGCCTTGGCTTGGGCTCGCGAAAGTGCGAGCTGGTGTATAACAGGGCACGCCTGCCGTAGTACTTGATAATCGCTGCGGCGAGCGGGCAACTGCCCTGCCGGGGGCAGAACTCCCGCCCGGGAGGCCTGGCGGCGCCCCGGGCCCCCTCCGGGGGCGGCCGGGAGCTGAAATGATGCAGGCATGACAAAAAGCAAGGCAAGCCCTGCCCCTCAGGGCGGGGTTGAGACAGAGAGGTTTACTGGCCTGCCCTCGGTAACGCTCACGCCCGGGGGCGGTGCCCCACGCCGGATGGGCGGGCGGGGCGACTCCCTGCCGTTTTCACCGCCCCGGGCTGGAAAGCCTTGGAAATCTTCAGCCACAGCGACGTTGCCATTCTAGTTAAGGGCTCCGCCATGAGGGCTGAGTACTACTGGTGGAGGCGGGAGATAGGCACGTACCAAGCGGCTAGGGACTGGCTTAGAGGCCGCGGATTCGAGACTTGGAAGAGGTACACGCCCTCTACTTGCGCGCTACTCGCAAGAGGTAGGAGAGGCTTAGGCACTACTACAGGACGGCGGTTAGATTTCTTGAACCCTCCACATGGCTGGCGTTGATGGAGTGTATGTCGGCTGGGCGAGGTGCTGCAGGAGTACGGGATTAGGCTTAGAGTCATGAACGAGTACGTAACCAGCAAGCTGCGCTCGGCCTGCGGCCTTAAGCGTGAAAAACGGCAGGGTGAAACGTGGCCTATACGTCTGCAAGAGGCGTGAGGATAGACGCAGACCTAAACGCTTCGAGAAGCATCGCAAAGAGGGCTGGCTATGTAGAGCCAGTCCCGAAACTGAGTTACGTAGTAACCGCACACGGAATAAGACCATTAACCCCCGCGGTGGAGGCCCCGCCCCTCTAGGGCGTGGAGGGGGTCATCTCTACTCGCCCAGGGCTATCTTGAGCGCGCTCACGAACTTTCTCATCACCGGAATTGGCGCCAGCGTGAAGCGCAAGCACGAGTTGCAGAGAGGCCTCCCCTCTATAACCCGCACGACGAAGCCGCGACCCTCGAGGAAGGCCGCGACGCGCCTCGCGTCCGGCAGCTTCAGAGTCACGAAGTTCACCGGGCCGTGGTACTTGTCAGCGCCTATCTGGCGCACCGCCCACTCTCTGACAGCCTCGGCCTCGCGAATTGACCTCTCGACGTACGGCCTCCCCGCATCCAGCGCGCACTCGACCGCCTTGGCGGAAAGCGCTGACACTGGATGCGGGAGCGAGAGCGACTTCATGAGCTCGATGATGTGCTTGGGCGCGACCACGTACCCCACCCTCAGCCCGGCGAGCCCCCACGCCTTGGAAAACGTCCTAACCTCCACCACATTTCCGTACTCGTAAAACTTCGGGACCCAGTATCCTGCAAATTCTGCGTAGGCGGCGTCATATATCAAGAGTCCCTCGAGCCTCGCCGCGAGGTCCTCCAGCTCTCTCACCACGTGCGCGGTCGGGTTATTGGGAGAGCACACGTAAACCGCGCCAGCTCCGAGCCTGACTATCTCGTCGACGTCGAGCGAGAGGTCCTCTCTAAATGTCGTCACTGTCACGCCGAGGCCAAGCTGCCTGGCCAGAATGCTTGCCATTGCGTACGTCGGCTCAATTACTGCAAGAGACTTGCCCGCGCCCGCGTGGGCTGCCAGAGACATTGCAAGCCTGAGCCCCTCATCTGCCCCAGCCGTGACGAGCACGGTCCCTCCGGGCAGTCCGTGGAACTCCTCGATTCTCTTAGAGAGCCTGGCGTTGTGCGGATCGGTGTAGTACCTCAAATCCAGCGGTGACGCCCGCGGCATCACGATGTCGTAATACTCGTCCGGGAGGAATAGATTTTCATTAAAGTGCAGTCTTACCTTGTCGTGACCGACGTCAGGCTCGTCGTAGCGGAAGTCAAGGGCGGGAGGCCTGAAGCGGCCCCCCTTCCCATCTCGGCGCGTGCGCTGCATACTCCTACTGCGTGCAGGGAGTGCAATATATTTCCAGAACCTTCTTTTTGAGGCTCTCTCGCTGCCCTCAGACTCTCCGGAGCGTTCCCCCGCTGGCGCGGAAACGCCAGCGGGGCTGGGCCTGGGCGCGGGATCACTAGCGTCGCCCGCGCCGCATGGGCCCCCGTCGGGGCCAACGCCACAAAGCCCCCCATCTGGAGGTGCCTGAGGCCGATGTTTACGGCGGCCATGACGTCGCGCTCCCACACCTCCCCGCGCGCCTTCCCCACCCTCAGGCGCATCTTCACGGGGCGGGCGCGCCCAGACGCCCCCCTCACCGCAGTGCGGATCACAAGGGGGCGGAAGCTTATGCGGGCGCCCGAGGGGGTGCGCGAGGAGGTTCCAGACTCAGCCACCTCAACGACATGCACCGGCTTTTCGTCAAGCAGTTTCACCAGAGCCCTCACGCTCCACTGGTGTATGCGGTGTCTAAGCTTTCTGCCTTTATCCTCTCCCATCTTCTCTTTGGCTCTATGCGTGATTCTGCCAATGACCACAACGGCGTTGTGCTCTTCTGCAAGCCGCTCAATAAATTTGGCCACTTTTCTCACAACATCCAGCTTCCGCCCCCTCTCGCGGAACTTCTTCAACTTGGTCCTCACCTCGCGGTCAGATGTATGATGCCCCTCTGTGATTTTCTTCCTCCTCTCCGCGTACGCGATGACCATGTAGCCGAGCCCGGTTTCTAACCGCAACACTCCCCTAAGCACTCCGCCGACAAACACCGCTGCCGTTACGTTGTTCTCGTTTACGTCAACCGCCACGACGTTCCGCGGGTCTGGATCCACGTCGAAGTCTCTCTTGAAGGTCAAGTACGCGACCCAATGCTTCCCCCTCCTCCTCAGCTTCAGCTCCTCCGCCAGCCTCCACCCGCCGTAGAGATATCTATGCAGCTGCTTGTGCCCGGAGCAGCGGAGCTCCACCCACCTCCCGCCGATTCTCAGCTTCAACATCCCGCCCTCAAGCCTCCAGTCTCGTGAGTCCGAAAACGTGAGAGCAACGCGCCTGACCTCCGGCATTTCGGTATACGCCCTGCCCCGCTTCTTCGCGGCTCTAAACGACTTGGCTCTCCTCGCGGCGTCGCGGTACGCGCCCTTTATGAGCCTCGTCGGCAGCCAGGGGTACTCCCGGCGGAACCTAGCGTAGAAGGCCTTGTGGAGCGCCGCCTGAGATGCGTTATGCCTAACGGCGTATTCCACCATCTCCTCAAGCATCCTCTTGTACGCGCCTTCAGCCATCCTCAAAACCCAGCGCGTGTGCCGGTTCCCGAAGCAGTTGACTGCGACAGTTCTAGTCAGAGTCTTAGACGGCATTTGGTTGCGCCGCCGAGCACCCGCTCAACCTCGCTGTAGGGAATCCTCCACCTCCCGTGGACGTTGTACGCCGTAATTTTGCCGGTCTTGATCCATTTAATTACCGTCACCCTGGCCACGCCCAACACTTTGCAAACTCCCTAGTACCTAGATACCTCTCGGC
>JAJHRB010000117.1 GCA_020833025.1 Thermoproteaceae archaeon
TAGGGAATCCTCCACCTCCCGTGGACGTTGTACGCCGTAATTTTGCCGGTCTTGATCCATTTAATTACCGTCACCCTGGCCACGCCCAACACTTTGCAAACTCCCTAGTACCTAGATACCTCTCGGCGGCCACCGCATTTAGAAGTATCTAGAAATATTTAAATCTATCCATGACAAGTCAGCAGCCTCTCGCCGACTGTCGAGCTCATGAGGCGGCCGCCCGGGCCTGCGCGCACTGCTTAAATCCCAGCGCGAGATACTCCGTGCGCAGTAGTGGCGCCCAGCAGGCCGCGGAGGCCTTGACGTGCGGCGAGGCGCAGAGAGCGGGGCGAGGCGCGACCTGCCTCGCGACTCCCGAGGGCGCGTGGAAAATTGCTAGCTCGCTTAACTACAGGCACCTCGACGGGACGGTGGTGGCAGTCGTGCAGGACGCCGAGAGCGGAGACGTTCTCATGGTCGCGCACATGGATTTCGTCGCTGTCATCCTCACGCTGACGACAGGCATGGCTCACTACTACTCCACTACGCGGAGGAGGATATGGCTCAAGGGCGAGACGAGCGGGCACTACCAAATCGTTGAGGAGTTCAGAAGCGACTGCGACGGCGATGCCGTGCTGCTGAGGGTGAGACAGACGGGCCCCGCGTGCCACCTCGGCTCGCGCAGCTGTTTCTCGTCGCCCAACTCCACGGTGCTGAGAGTAACCAGGAGGTAGCGGCTGCCATGTCGCAGGCGCGCTACTCAAGCGTGGACAGGGGGCTGAAGAGCTTGCTAATGGAGGTCCAGTACTCATTCCCCATTGTCGAGAGGCCGTACAGGGCCATTGGCAAGAGACTCGGAGAGGACGAGAGCTGGGTGATAGAGAGGCTGAGAGAGGCCATGGGCGCGGGCATTCTGAAGAGAATCGGTGCTGTGCTAAACTACAAGACCCGCGGCATGGTCGCCGCGCTAGTCGGCATGGCCGTTCCTGACTCGGCAGTGGAGGAGGTGGCGGCCGAGATAAACAGAGATCCCCACGTGACTCACAACTTCCAGCGCGACTTCAGGCCCTATAACCTGTGGTTCGTGGTGAGAGGGCACAGCGCGGGCGAGCTCGAGTCAAGGGTTTCCGCCGTGGCGAGAAAGTACGAGGTGGATTACGTGATTCTCTACTCGCTCAGAACATACAAGCTCGACGTCAGGTTTGACCTCGACAGGGGAATTTCGTGGGCTCCCGGAAGGGTCATGCCGGAGAGCCCGCCGAGCGTTTACGAGCTCGGGATACCCGCGGCGTTCTTCGCCAAGGTGAAGTCGCTGCCGCTGGCGCCGGAGCCATTTAGGGAGGCCGCCGAGGCGCTGGGCCTCCCAGTCGCTGAGACGCTCAGGAAGATACAGTGGCTTATTGAGGTCGGCGTCCTGCGCAACCTCCACGGCGTTCTCGACGGCTGCGCCGTGGGGTTCAGGGAAAATATCATGGTGGCAGTGAGGGAGCCGGTCTGCGAGACGGCCGCCATGCTGGACATAACGACGCACGTGGTCCTCAGGAGCACAGTGCCGGGCAAGTGGGAGTACCCGTGCTACTTCATGGTTCACGGCGTCTCTAGGGACGTCGTTGAGGATTATCTGCGCGACGCCGTCAAGAGGCTCGGCGTGCGGGAGTACGTGATGCTCTACAGCGTGAAGGACTTTCTCGGGGGGCAGGAGATGGGCAGGAGGGTGGAACTCGCGTCGGAGCTGTAACTGACCTCCTCCCCGCCCTGAGGGGCGGGGTCCCCCGGGCGCTCATCGGTTTGCAGTTTACCGCCCTCACCCTCATAGCTTCATGGCTGGCTGGTTGAGACACCCAGGCGAAGTCTACCTTCTCCCCCCTTGAGCTGCTGCATCCTCAGCCAATTCGCCTCGTTCCAGCACTTCGCTGTAGCCATCCCCAGCTCCTTTAGCTTCTCGTGCGTCTCCCTATCCACTACCAGCTTAACGACGTTAGCCCTTCTCATGACACCTCTTGTACTCCTCAATGAGCCTCTTAATCACGTTGTCGCTCGCTTGGTCAGACCTGCTGAGGCCGGCCGAGGGAGGTGTGGCTGTCTAGCAGGGAGGGCGAGAGGCAGAGTGCCGAGACAGGGGGAGTTGCCGCGCGCTGTGCACAACCCCTGCCTTAAGAGAGTGGTGGACCGGCCGGGATTCGAACCCGGGATCACCCGCGCTCTCGGGCATGTCGTGACGCGCCGCGCGAGGCGGGCATCCTTCCGCTAGACTACCGGCCCGCCGGTCCTGTCTCTCTATAAAATTCCCCTTTTAAGGCTTCTCGCCTCTGGCGTTGGCGCTCACACCGCGCACGGGGATTGCGGTATGTCGACCACATGGACTCTCCCGTATTTAGACAGCGCGCCCGCTAGCTCCTCAGGCATATCCGAGACAAAGACGTGGGCAGGCCCCGTCCCCGAGACACCGCCGACGGCGCCCGCGCGCAGCGCCTCCAGCGTTGGCTCCGGCGGGTAGCCGAGGGCGAAGCCGCATGCCGCCGCGTTCACGAGCATCGCCTCGCGCCACATGCCGAGTCTCGCGTAATCGACAGCAATCTGCATCACGGGCGCTAAGGCCCTCAGCGCGTCCGCCCTGCGCCTTCCCCTCCCGTACGGTGGTATTAGCACGACTGCCCTCCCCCGCACGTCGAGCTCCCGTATGACCTCCATCCTGTAGTTGTCGGTCAGGTAGCTGTGCCCGGTAATGCTCGCCATGGCGTCGTCAAACGCGCCGGTAATGCTGATTCCAGCCCACTTGCTCAACTCAGCGTTGAGCCGCGCTATCTCGAGGGGCCCGAGTTCGACTCCGGCAAGTCTTGCCATCGCGGCCGCGATTGCATTGACGGTGGCGCTGCTGGACTTGAGCCCGCCGGCCGTGGGGAGGTCGCCGAGTATTCTCACGTAAACCCCTCCGAGATTCCACTCCCTCGCGAGCCTCTCTACTATCCTGCGCACAGGCGTCACGTCGACGTCTGCATATGTCAACACGGAGATGTCTCCTACTCCAGCGGCGCAGACCTCGGCCGTGACCCTCAGCGA
>JAJHRB010000007.1 GCA_020833025.1 Thermoproteaceae archaeon
TGGCGTAGCAGTACAGACACCCGTGGCCGCAGCCAGTGTAGGGATTCAGACCGTACTTGGGCGGGCACGTGCACAGCGGGTTCCTCCATGGGTCGAATGGCCGTATGACGCTCACGCGCCCGCTCCGCGCGCGGGTTTATGTGCACGAACGCTTATTACCTAATCCCGGCTAGAGCAAGAGATGTCGGGGTTTAAGACCGGCGTGATCCCTCTAGACGGGCAGCTCCCTCATGGCGTGCCAGCGGGCTACGTAATGCTGATAGAGGGGCCCCTGGGGACAGGCAAGAGCTTCTTTGCAATTACCATAGCCGCGACTGCCGCGAGGCAGGGCGCGCCAGTGCTCTTCTTCTCATTTGACGCGCTGCCTGACGAGGTGGCAGACGAGCTCAGGCAGCACGGCGCCGCGCTCGAGCGCGTCACAGTCGTCGACGGCTTTGTCGCGCCGGACGAGCACTACTCGAGGCTCAAGCCCCCCATCAGGCACAGGCTGGAGGCTGTAGACGCGCGCCTCTTCATAAGAAAGCTTGCAGAGTTCGCAGGAGAGTTCAGGAGAGGCGTTGTCGTGGTCGACTCGCTTAATGAAATGCTGCTAAGGAGCCCGGCCTCGGCCTCTGATGTCATCCGTGCGCTGAAGATCTTTACAAGATACACGGACTCTGTTGCCGTCGTCACGGTACACACAGACATGGAGGAAATTCGCGCCGTTATGAGCGCCGTGAGGCACATGCTTGATATGGTGATCGAGCTCGGCACCGACCAAGAGTTCGAGAAGATGGGCGTCTACGTGCGGTGGATGAGGGTGGCGCGCGCGAGAAAGCTGAGGGTGTCGCACGACAGAGTATATTTCGAGATCGTGAACGGCAGCGTCGTCGAGATTGATATCAAGGCCCTTATCAAGGCGCTGAACAAACAGCTCGCAGAGGGGCTGGCGGTACTGAGGCAGGGCGTGTGAGAGAGCGCTCTAGACGCTCCTCAGCTGCACTGTCACCCTGACCCCGTCGAGCACAGCCTCGGCGTAGTGCCCGCCTCTCAGAGAGCCGGGGTTCACGATTACAGTCTCGCCGATGATCTCGATGCCCCTGTCCTCGTGTATGTGCCCGTGTACCGAGAGTAGGGGCCGCCTCTCCTCCAGGTACCTGCGTATTGAGGTGCTGCCCACCGGCACCACCCCGCCTACCCTGTCGAGGCACCCTCTCGGCGGGTTGTGAGCGACTAGCAGCTGGGGGGCTGGCCGGAGCGACTTGAGCGTGCCCTCTATTTCGTCCTCGTCTATCTCAAACGGAGTCCCGAACGGCGTTGGAAGGCTGCCGCCGACCCCGCCGACAGTGTAGGGCCCCAGCTGCTGCACCCTGCCGTGGAGGGGCTTCACGAGCTCGCTCTCGTAGCCTGCCAGCGCGGGCGGGTCCAAGTTTCCGGGGACGAAGTAAACAGGCGCGATTTTAGCCAGTGCGTTAAGAATTCCCGCCGCCTCCGAAACGGTGCCGCGGTGCGTTATATCGCCTGCCACTATCACGGCGTCGTACCGCCCCGTTAGCGCTCCTATCACATCGGCAGCCCCGTGTATGTCTGCGAGGATGAGAGCGCGAAGCGCCCCGCTCATGGCGCCGGGTTGACCGCAGCTATTAAAGTTGCTGCTGGCGCTAGACGTATGGATAGTACAGGCGGAAGAGCTCTCTCAGCTCAGCGAGTTGGGAGCTGCGGCCAAGCCTCCTCACAATATTCCTGGCGAGAGCCCACGTAGCGTTGACGTCCCGGCTAAGCCTTATGCCACAGCGCGCGCAGCTCACAAGCTTGCCGTGTCTTTCCATTCTGACTCCGCATAGGGGGCACACGTCTGACATCATGGTCACGTGAAGCTCCACGTAATGCTCCCTCGCGAGCGCTACTGCCTCCTCGAGGAACTGCCTGAATTTTGGCTCCGTGGGCACGTCAGCGATGAGAATGTTGACCCCCCGCTTCGGCCTGTAAATCTCTTTTATGCTACTCGCGACGCCCCGAGACGCCAGCTCGACGTACTCTCCCATTCTAAACACGCGGTAAGTCGCGCCGAACTCATTCACATCCACAGCGTGAATGACAAGCGGCGACCCCTCTGCGAGCTCCGGCAGTCCAACTCTCTCGTCGCTCCTCACCAGCCTGACAATAACGCCGTTCCTCCTGACCAGAACCTCGGCGCGGCTCACGCCGAAGAGCGACGCCTCGGCGTACGTGAGCCTCCAGCTCTTGTACATGCACAGCGGAGTGTCGCCCTCGTACAGCGCCACGAAGCTCTCGACAAGTCTAACGACGCCTCCAAGCGCGGTCACTTTGTAATCGCCGCCTAGTGCCCTCCTGACCCGCCCGACGTCACAACGGAGGAAGTAAGTGAGCATAACAGAGCGCGGGAGGTGGCAGTAAAAGGTTATATCCTAAGCGGCGCTGCCGTTAGAAGGTGTCAAGAGCTTTTAAGCGGTTGCTAGTAAGGAGGGTCGTGTCGGTGAGAGTGCCTGGAGAGAATGAGGTGGTGGGAAAGGTGCTAGAAATGCTCGGCGATGGCAGGTTTAGGGTCATTTGTGCTGACGGGCGGATCCGCATTGCCCGCCTGCCTGGTAGGCTGAGGAAGAGACTCTGGCTGAAGGCTGGAGACTTTATTGTGATTGCGCTGTGGGATTTCGACCCGGACAAGGGCGACATAATTTACAAGTACGAGAAGAGGGAGCTGAAGGAGCTGGAAAAGCAGGGCTTCGCGGAGGTTATCAAGGCGCTCAGTCGCTATGTCTAGCCGCCAAGAGGGCGGCTGGCTGTTGAGGCAGGCGCGCCGGAGGGGGCTGGGAACAATGCCAGCGCGTCCCCGGGGCCGGTGGAAGGTCGGGGAGCCGCCTCCCGCCATGCATTAACACACTGACGGACCCAGCACACAGAAAGTTTAATACGCGCGGCTGGCACGTGCTATTGTGAAGTTTCCTCCCGTCAGCGTCGACCAGCTCTTGGGCTTGCTGAAAGCCGTCTACAGTCTAGGCGGCAAGGCCGACGCTATGCACGTTAGCAATGCCATAAGTACAGGGCTGGGGGGCCTGCCCCTTGCAATCGACGCGGCGGAGATGCTAGGCTTGATAAGGGCGAGGGGCGGCGATCTCGAGCTCACTGAGGCGGGGAGGGCAGCGGTCTCAGGGCCCCTGCGCGAGCTCCAGAAGTACCTGAGGGCGAAGCTCAGGGACATCGAGCCGTTCGCTAGCCTGCTGAGGCTAGTCGGGGAGCTTAAGAGAGTAGAGATAACGAGAGTCGCAGAGCTCTTGAGGTCCGAGGGCTACAGCGAGGAGGGCGCCCAGAGGGTGCTTGAGTGGGCCGTGTTCGCGCAGCTCGTAGAAATAAGCGAGGGGGCGTGGGTCGTGCTGGCCTAGATGTATGAATACACCAGGTCCACGTAGTGCTGGAATTCTTGACTCCTTCTGTTCCGCGGATATGGCAGGTCAATTCTCATGTTCGCAACAATTCTAGCGGGTCTCGGGCTCAACATGACTATCCTGCTCGCCATGTAGACCGCCTCCTCAACGTTGTGCGTAACAATAATTGCAGTGTGCACAGTTGATAGGTTCTCATGCCACATTCTGAGCACCTCAGACCTCAAGCTCTCCGCCGTCAGCGAGTCGAGCATCGAAAACGGCTCGTCGAGCAGCAACACCTCGGGCTCTACGGCCAGTGCTCTCGCGAGAGCAACCCTGTACTGCATGCCGCCGGAGAGCTGCCGCGGGTAGGCCTCCTCGAACCCCGAGAGCCCGGCCAGCGCGAGATATCTCGCCGCTATCTCGCGCGCCTGGCTCCACTTAACCCCTCTCGCGACGAGGGGCAGCGCAACATTGTCCAGCGCGGTCTTCCACGGCAGTAGCGCCGGGAATTGAAACATTATTGCAATCTCAGTGCGGGGGCTGCTGACAGGCACGCCCTTAAATCTCACGACGCCCCGGTCGGGCCGCTCGAGCCCCGCTATAATTCTCAGCAGCGTGCTCTTGCCGCACCCAGAGGGGCCGAGTATTGCAACAAACTCTCCCTTTTCAATACTAAGAGATATCTTGTCAAGCACTATAGTATTGTTGTATTTCTTTGTAATACCTTCTAGCTCTATGAGAGCCACAGTACTGCCTTGTTGTAAATTCTCTTCCAGACCAGCGCGTTCACGACCACGACGAATGTGGTCATTGTGAGCAGCAAAACTGATACCAGCTGCATGTTGCCAGCCTCAGCTGCCGAGACCAGCGCGGAGCCTATTCCGTGAACTCCGGCGAGAGGCTCGGCAATCACTATTGCATTCCACGCGCCGCCCCACGCAGTTAGCAGTCCGGTGGCGAGATAGGGGAGGGATGCCGGCAGGAGGACGTGCGCATAGTACACAAGCCCCCTAATCCCGTACGCTGCGGCGTACTCAACCGGCACGTCGCGCCTTGCCGCACACGCGTTAAGTACCACATACACGGCGCTGCCGGGCAGCAGAAGCGCGTACGCCAGCAGCTCGCCGCCGAGCGCGTGGCTGAGAAGCGGGTATAGAAACGGCGCTGGCACCGACGATAATGCAGAGGTCAGCAGCAGGACAGCCCCTTCCAGCCCCGGCCTTCTGAGCACGCACTCCAGCACGAGCAGACCAATGGCGAGGCACAAGAGCAGCACCAGCATTACGCGGAGCAGCGACGCGGCCAGCGCGTCGATAGAGTACATAAGGTAGGCCGCCGCCACGCCGGGGGCTGCGCCCAGGAGCGGCGAGACGGCGCAGTATACCAGCGCGATAAACAATATCAATATCAGCGCCGCAGATAAGAGGGAGCCGTGGCTCGTCCAAGCGGCCAACGCCCCCGCCACTCTCGCCGGCAGCGGCGGTAGTTCTTTAACAAGACGCGACCAGAGCAGCGCATACAGCGCGAAGTTAAATGCCGAGCCGACCACTATGCCGAGCGCCATCATGAGCTCGTCTCCGCTCATGTAGGCGCTCATCACTAGGCTCCCAATGCCAAAAACCCTGTGCTCAGACGCGCCCAGGGCTATGACCTCGGAGGACGTGATGAAGAAAAACGCGTTGGCCCAGGATACCGGAATATTGTAGTACACGCTGCACAGCGCTGCCGGTATTAGCACGTGCGCCAGCTCCAGGCGCTTGTCTCTGAGATACGCACGCGACATTTCAACGTACTCCCGCGGAATCGTCTTGAACGACTGGTAAACGCCAAGGATGATATTCCACGCCGTGCACGTGAAAATCAGAAACATGACGGCCAGCTCGACGCCCGCGACGGGAGCCAGCCGCACGATAGCGTGCAGCGCGACGGGAAAAAATGCAAGTATGGGAATTGACTGAAGCACGTCAATGATGGGCAGCGTGAGCCGCTCGACAAGCCTGGAGTTGCGCATTGCATACGCAAGCGCGCAAGCAACGGCCACTGACGCGAAGAGCGCGGCCATTATGCGTCCCGAGCTCGCGAGTGCTGCCAGCATCAATACTGCGGCCGCGTTCGCGACCCCACTGTATACTTGTAATAAGGCCGGTTTATATCAATGATCAATGGCGGGGTCAGCACTCGGCAAATTCCTCACGCGTCGGGCGAGGTCGCCCAGTCATCACGCACCTGCGGCTCCCCCCGCGCGCTTTTTAATTCTACAGTCCGGCGCGTCTGCTAGCGGGCTAGCCGCAAGCCCGAGACCCGCGGGCAGCCTCCGGGTAGTTCAGAGGTACTCCACCCTGATACTCTCGGGCCTGTAGGGCTTTATGAGCGACTTGCCGAGCGGGTCCTCTACCACTAGCGTGAAGCCGCCGCTCTCTATCGCCCGGTAAACGCGCCGTATGAATTCATCAACTCTCTGCGCGCTCCCTGGCTCCAGCACTTTCAGCTTCTCTGCGTAGTCTGCAACGCGGTAGAGGAGGCCCTCGACTGTGATTATCATCGGCTCTCCGCCGAGTGCCGGCTCGAGCGAGAAGCCGAGGTCGGGCGAGTACACCGTGCCCGTCTTGCTTCTGATTAGGTAGGACCTCGCGACGTCCTCTCCGTCCCTCGCCGCGAAGATAATGCGAGTGGGCCTCCCCACATCTGCGTACTCGATATCAAACAGCCGGTAGCCGCAGACGCTGCAGTAGCCCGTCTCCACAAGCACATTGCCAAAGTGCGGCATGTCGTATAGCAGCTCTTGGTAGCGAAACGCGCGGGACCTGCAGGCAGGGCATCTTGTTTCCTCGGCAATGAGTACCGCCACGCGTCGGACGCGCGCTCACTTTTTAAGCCCGGCGCTCGTGCCGCCCATGAGCTTATTTGAAATCGCGGTGGCGCTTGCGGCAGTGGCGCTCGTGTCGCTCCTCCTCAACGGGCTCTGGAGTCTCTCGAGCCCGCACTGCGGCGCGCTCTGGGGCTACGTCACACTGGGAGTGTTGGTGGGAGCCGCCTTCCTATTCGGCGGGCGTTATAAGTGGCTTGAGACAGTGGGCGCGGGCCTCCTGCTGCTCTACCTCCTAGCAATTTGGTTGGTACTCGCAAGCCCCGGGCCCCTCGCCTACTGCTAGCACGGGCGCTAAGTTATAAAGAGGCGTGCGGAGCTTTACACGTGCCGGCCGCGGGGGTCAAGAGGCGGAAGAAACTCTTCCTGATGGCGCTCGCGGCAATAATATTTGCCGAGACGGGCTACATACTGGGAACGACGGGCATAGGCTGGATGCTAATCGAGCTTTTCTTCGGGACGCGCCCCTTAGCATTCCTCGATCTGGTCTCCAAATCGCCGGAAGTCTACGTTTTCTACAACGGGAGCGTTGCGCGCGCAGATTCCCGCGCGGTGCGCTACAACGACTCTTACGTCCACCTCATTTACTATGCCGGAGCCAGGCTGGCGCCAACAGCGCTGAGGTGGATTGAAGTCGACGCGTCTGAGAAACCTGTTTACGTGATTCCCTTCTCCCCCCGGGGTGTGCCCGTGAATCCCGCGGACTTCTACGACGCGCTTCCGAAAACGGCCGCGCATCCCGTCGTTCTCGTGATATGCAATGCCGGCGATCTCGAGAGATGGCTCTCTTACGTCTCTCAGAGACTGCAGTACAGGCCGAGCGGCACTCACATTAGAATTGAAATTGCTGGGGGAGAGCCCGTGGCCGCGCGCTCGCTGGCTGATTAGGCCGCGGCGGGCCTCGCGCCGCCCAAACCGCGACGGCGCTCCCGCTGGCAGGGAACGCTTATAAAAAGGCTCCCGCGCTGGCGGCGTGAGCTCGCCGGCCCAGCTGCCCAGGCCCCGCAGAGAGCTGCCGGGAGGGCTGCAGAGACTACTCAGGCTGA
Organism: Thermoproteaceae archaeon; assembly: GCA_020833025.1. GTDB lineage: Archaea > Thermoproteota > Thermoprotei > Thermoproteales > Thermoproteaceae > Pyrobaculum. Next base: position 7,278 of record JAJHRB010000007.1, read on the forward strand.
GGGTCAGGATGGAGAGAAGAATGCCGGAGTTCGTGCGCATAGACCAGTGGCGCTACAAGCGGATAGAGGGCAGCGGCTGGCGTTACCCGCGCGGCCTGGATAGCAAGATAAGGAGGAAGTGGAAGGGCTGGCCGCCGTGCGTCGAGGTGGGCTACCGCAAGCCGGCGGCAGTGCGCGGGCTCCACCCCTCTGGCTTCGTCGAGGCCGTGATCCACAATGCGGAGGAGCTCGACAGACTGGACCCGAGGACTCACGCCGTTAGAATCGCGAGCGCCGTCGGGCTGAGAAAGAGGCTGGAGATCCTCAAGAGGGCAATAGAAAGGGGCTTTTACGTCCTGAATCCCGGCAGGAGGGCGCTCGGGGCGCTCAGCAGCGAGGCCGCTGGCGCGCAGGCACAGCACTCCCAGGCAGGCCAGGCGCAGGCCGGGTAGGCCGTGACGGACGTGAAGAGGCTAGCGGCGGAAATTCTCGGCGTCGGCGCCAGCAGGGTTAGAATATCGCCGGAGGCCGCGCAGAGGCTAGAGGAAGTCGCGACGAAAAATGACGTGAGGGCGCTGATAGACGAGGGGCTTGTGTGGGCCGAGCCGAAGAGGGGAAACTCGAGAGGCCGCTGGCGCGAGCGGCACGAAAAAAAGAGGCGGGGCAGGAGGAGGGGCCCAGGCAGGCGCAAGGGACCGAGAGTCGATGAGAAGCGGGCGTGGATAAACAGAGTCAGGCCGCTCAGGAGGTTTCTCAGTGTGCTGAAGAGAGCGGGAGTGATAGAGCCGCGGATCTGGCGTGAGCTCTACAGAATGGTCAAGGGCGGCTACTTCCGCGACATAAATCACTTGAAGGCGTACATAAACGAGCGCAAGCTCGCCAAGGGGCCCGTAAGGTGACATGGCAAGGGGGCCGAGGTACAGGGTTCTCTTCAGGAGGAGAAGGCTCGGCCTGACAAATTACAGCAAGCGGCGCAAGCTTCTCCTCTCTAAAAAGCCCAGGCTTGTCGTGAGGAAGACGAACAAATACATTATCGCGCAGATCGTCGTCGCAAGGCCTGAGGGCGACGTTACCGTGGTCGGCGTTGACACCAGAGCGCTCGCAAGATTCGGGTGGAGGGGCGACGAGAACAACACCCCGGCGGCTTACCTGCTCGGGCTAGTTGCCGGCTATAAGGCGAGGCTCCGCGGCGTGACTGAGGCAATAATTGATATCGGGCTCCACAGACCCGCGAGAGGCGCTAGAGTCTTCGCGGTGCTGAAGGGGGCTGCGGATGCCGGGCTCAAGATACCGTATAGCGAGGAGGTAATACCGAGCGAGAGCAGAATTCGCGGCGAGCATATTGCAGCATACGCAAAGAAATTGAAAGAGGCAAGCCCCGAGCTATACAACGCCAGGTTCTCGCGGTACCTGCAGCGCGGACTGCCCCCCGAGGAGCTCGCCAGGCACTTCGAGGAGACAAAGAAGAAAATTATCGAGTACTACGAGCAGAAGCTCGCCAAGCCTGCCCCCTCCAGCCCCAGTCCTGCCTCCGGGAGCGCGGCAGGGCAGGGCAGCGCTTGAGCGCGACAGAGCGCCTGAGAGGGCCGCGCGCCGGAGCTGGCCCTCGTCAGAGTGGTGGGGCTGCAGCGCGAAATAAAGCCGTCCCGCTGCGCGCGAGGGCGAGTAGCGCGCGGCGATGGCCGCACCGCGGCTGTCCCTCAGACCTCCCGAAAGTTTTAAATAGCCGCAGCCTAATAGCCGCAAGCCCCGGTAGCTCAGCCCGGTCGGAGCGCCCAGGCAGCCCCGCCGGGCCGCCGCACTCCCAGTCCTCCTCTCGAGCCGCTCCCAAGGGGCCGGTCTCCACGGAGGGCGCAGAGAAGCCGGAGCGAGAGTGCGCGGCTGAGCGTATTCGGCCCCTCAGGGTATCGGCGCGGCGCGTCAGCGTGTCATTCAAGCGCGTTGCGGCCTCGCTGAGCTGCGGCGCCGCCCGGAAAAGCTCGGCCAATTAAGGCCGGCCGCGATGTAGCGCGCCCACCATATCTGCCACTATGCCGGCGCTTACACCGCCGGCCTGCGGGCAGGAAGCATGGCTGCGAGAAGGGATCCCGACATGCCGATTACCGCGTCGAGAGCGCCCACTAGCGCAGGTCGCGCCCAGAATCCTCCCCTCCTTTAGCCGCTCTCAGCTGGCGCGGTGTCTCCTGGCGGCCCCGCTGCAAACAGCCCTAACGCTAGCGTGGCTGGCGCCGGCAGCAACGCGAGTGCACGCTGTTTGCGAATATCCCGGCGTTGCGCGAAATCTATGTGGCACACACCGTTTTCTTGCAGCTGCGCTTTGCTATAGATGCCGGCTTCTTGTCGTGCTGCTTATTTGCTCTGGTTTCCGCGTAGATCGATATTACGCCTCCTAAAATCACCAGAGCCCCACCGGCGGCGGTCCATTGCGATGGCGTCTGGCCCAGAAACAAGAAGGCAAACGTCGACGCATAAACTGGGTCCAGATAGCTGAGCGCGGACGCCAGCTGTACCGTGATTCTGCGCAACGCGTCGTACCACAGAAACAGCGCCAACAAGGTGTTTAACACGGCGGCTGTAAACGCCGCGACTAAGGCGGAGGGGGTCGCCTCAAATCTGTATAGCGCCAGAAAAGGCGCCGTGAAAAATGTTGCCACAGATGTCTGACATAGAACTAAATGGATAGGCGCCATGCGACTTGCGGAGAGCTTGCTGGTAACTATAAGCGCTGCATAAAACGCGGCGCTTAATGCGGCAAATAAGACGCCTAAGGGCGTAGTGTAGCTGGCGAACCCCATTAGCATGGTTACGCCGATAAACGAGACTAGTAAGGCCAGTAACTTTAGTGTCTGCATTTTCTCGCCGAGAAAGTGCATGTAAACGCTAGCTATTATGGGGCCTGCATAGTAGATCATAACAGCAGTGGACACCGGCATAAGAGTAGTGGCGTGGAATAGGAAGATCCAGTTAAGCGCGAGGAAAACGCCAGACAAAATCGCAGTCAGGCTGTCACACGCGAAGCCGCGCAGAGCCACAGCTAGCAAGACGGCGGTAATAGCCACCCTGAAGAAGACAAACACAGGCGAAGGAAGTCCAGAAAGCTCGAATATAATGGGTACACTACCCCAAATAGCCGTCACCGCCAGCATTTCTAATATGCCGACCGCGACTTGACCCCGCATGTCACAACTTGCGGAAGACCAGCACGTAGGTGCCCGACCCTCTTCCTGTGGGATATACTCTATACTGTGCCACCGGCTTCAAGCCGAGCGCAGACGCCGCGCCTACGAACTTCTCCACCGACGTCTTCCTCTCCTCTATGTATGCCACCCCCAGCAGAAGCGAGGTGAGCTCAAGCCTATAGAAGTGAAGAAAGGCCTTTTCTACGTCGTCTCCGCTCTCCCTAAGCTCTTTGGATATGCCGTGGTACGTCTTCGCCAAGATGTCCAGGGCCAATTTTATCTTTTCTGCCCTAGCGGCGTGGTATGCAGATAGGAGCTCCACGCGATATCTCTCTAGCGGGATGTCCAGGAGGTAGCGCAGATGATGCATTATTATATTTCTCCGCCTTTCTCGCTCATTGTTATAGTCCGCTATAAACTCATCAGCCACAACGAGCAGGCCGCCGCTTCTCAGTCTCGACGAAATCCATTCAAGGAAGTTCTCGATATGATGCGAAGCTCCGAACGAAACCACAGCAGAAGTGCCGGCGGGCACGTCGTCCAGCACTTGAACCGGGCTCAACTTCCTGAAAAACGGCGAAGATTCCACACAGGATATTTTCAAATCGGGCAAAAGCTCCGCCAGAATCCTTTCGTGATAGGCAGGGCCGCATGTCACGCTGATTACCTCCGTAATTCTGCGCTTATAGAGCTCGTACGCGACATATACGGCCTGCTCGGCATAGCCAGGATGAAGAGGCTCGTAGATAAGATATTCGTACACATCAAAATTCTGCTCGAACGGCGTAGTTCTCAAAACCTGTGGAAGGTTAGCACCCCTCGCGTGTACGACGGCTTTAGGTAGCGTCAACCTGCCAGCTAACGTGTTGTACTCGGCGGAAAGAATGTCAAAGAGGAGTAGATCCAGATACCTCTCCGGGGGCTGTTTCTTGTTTACCACCGAGATCGCATAGGCGAGGATCTCATTGTCAACGTCTGGCTCAAGCAAGTCCCTAACCCCCTCTGTAACTACAGGCGTGGCGTCGAGGTACCATCTCTTGGCAGGTCTTCTCTGCGTGTGATAAAACATAGCCACGACGGCAACAGCGCCGCCGCCCACCGCCATATAGAGATGGGGCTCCCCGCCGTAGAATTTGGCCGTCTCCCCCTCCCAGACGTACTTCGGCGCGTCGAGAGGCCCCACTATCATAGCCCCCTCAATTACGTGAACTACCTCAAGCGGCGAGTTTTCATGCGGCTCCGCGTAGCGTGTAGCCCCGGCTCCCAGCCTCATGAGATACACCTCCTTGCTGTTCCTTCGTTCTATTAAACGAACTTCGACGCCGTTTTCGGCGACGGATAGACTATGTTCCACAAGCTCGCCAAACGTAACGCCTAAGGCGTTGGCGATTTTCCACAGGGTAGAGATGGTGGGGCTTACCCTCCCTTGCTCAATGGCCCACAACGCCGATTTGGAGATTCCTACCAATTTTGCTAGTTGCGACAAGGTAAGACCCCGCTTCTCTCTGAGCTCCATAATCCTTTTCCCAACGGCGACTTCCACGCCAGTTCTATATTTAGAACTTAAAATTGTTCAGCCCGTCTATCGCCGACCACCGCTCGCCCACCAACGCTCTCATCGCCGAGTGCTCTGACCGCAGAGGCTATGCATCATGATACTCATGTTGCTATTCTCCAGCAGTGGCGGCAATTTCGGCCTGAACCATGCGCCGCTGTAACAAAAGAAAGTAAGGGTAGCCCAGATCCCGGGGTCTACGCTGAGCGCTTGCGCAGTCACGTAGTCAGCCTAGGCGCAGTTTTCGCCGGTCACAATAGTGCCGCCTGCCATGCAGTAAGCGTTTCTCGCCACTTAGTGCTTATACAAGGTCCTGAAGCTTTCATACATGTTCTGTGTCTCTTTCGGCCCCAGGATCTGTAGCGTCCCTCCCGAAGACTCTGCGCCTTTCCTCGGTCGTTGACACTTCTTCACAACGCAATTGAGGCCGCCGGCGGCCCCGAGGCGGCCAAAATTAGGCCGTACGCTGCAGCTGACCTCCTAAGGCCGGCCAGGAGGGACGATGAAGTAAGAGAGGCGATAGCGATGTACCTCGCCGAGATGGCGAGAAGCAGAGCGCCGAGACGGAGAGTTCGCTGAATGTTTAAGTTAGAATGCCGGCCGGGCATGACGGGAATAAAGGAGTTGGTGGACCGGCCGGGATTCGAACCCGGGATCGCCCGCGCTCTCGGGCGTATTGTGGCACGCCGCGCCAAGCGGGCATCCTTCCGCTAGACTCGGCGGTCTCGATCTCTACCGGCCCTCGCGCCGGTCCTGTGCCCTGATTATCCGCGTTTAAAAAAGTTTTTCGCTTTATCGGCATCCGAGCCAGGAGATCCGCGCAGGCTTCTCTGCACTCTAGCCCAGGTCGGCCGCTAATAGCAGGAAAACCAGCCTAGTTGGCTAGCAGTATGCGTAAACGGTGCGAGGAGCTGCGGCGCTGCGTGTATCGAAACCGCCCTCAGGGGCTGCTGGACAGCCCACGGTCAAGGAGCTGGGACCGTGAGCTTGCCTGGGTCTCAGCGGCAGGTAGGTTAAAGTCAAGGCACTGGGCAGGCCCGCCGATATGCATGCAGTGCCGCGTCAGGATATACGCAGATGCTGAGAGCGTGGCGAGGAAGGCGGTGGGAGCCGGGCCTCTCAGGGGCATGCATGCCGATAGCCGCCTGATTAATAGCATGCTGGTGATCCGCGTCCACGGCCTGGGCGTGCCGCTTCAGGTCTCTCTGCGTGAGGCAGGCAGGAGCTGGCGCGCTGACTGTGAGGTGCCGCCTAATGCCGTCGCCGAGCGTCGCGCCGGCCGTACTGCCGGGTGTGCGGGACTGGCGCTCTCCTGCCGGCGGGGCCAGCGCCACAGAGCCCCTGCCCGAGCCCGCACGAGCCCGCGCCCGTCTCGCCGCAGCGCGGCTCACGGGCGGGCGCCTCGCTGCACCATGCAAGAACTTACTCGCGTCGCCACCACAGCCCTCCCCTCTCGCCCTCAGGTTATCGATGGCCCGCGGCGTGCCGGCTCAACATAGTCCATCCGCGCGGATTTGCACGCGGGGCGCCGGGTTTTGCGTGCCGGCGGAAGTTGAGGGCGTGCGGCTCTCAGCCCCAGAGCATGTACTCCTCCTTCAGTAACTCTTGCAGCACTGCTCTCTCGAAGCACAGGTCCCTCACGGATATCACGCCGACGAGCTCGCCATCTCTGTTGACAATTACCAGGTGCCTGATTTTGTGCTCGCGCATTCTCTCCGCGGCGACCCAGATAGGGTCTGTGTCGAGGGCAGTGACCGGGGGCTTTCTCGCTACCTCGACGGCAGGCCTCTCGGGGTCTACATGCTCTGCTACCGCCCTCACGACGTCTCTCTCCGAAATCACGGCAACGGGCCTCCTCGGGTCGCTCCTAGAGGTCAGAACCACTATCCCTACTCTGCTCCTGGCTAGTTCTCTTGCCACGTCCCTTATCGTTGCCGTCTCGGAGAGCGAGACTGGCGGCCTTCTTATCAAGTCCGCGCACCTGAGCATGGACAGCTCAGTAACCCGCCCAATTAAACAATATTATCGCAATTGTCGAACTACACCGGCACGCGTAGCACTACGTCAACAGGAAAGCTAAGCCGGAGCGCCAGCCCCTCCCGCGCCATCAGCACCGAGGCCCCGACGACTCGCGCGCCTGCCGCTTGCGCCAAGTTCGCTAGGGCCTCGAGAGTCCTGCCCGTCCTGGCTATGTCGTCGACTACAAACGCGCGATCCCCACGCCCAATTTGCGTCGCGGGAATGTAGAGCGTGACGGGCCTCCCCTCCCTCAGCAGCGTGTACTCATAATTTGCAACTCCCGGCTCTCTGTACTGCTTGGCGACAACGAGTCTGGCGGAGAGCCGCGAGGCCGCGACGACGGCAAGCGGCACTCCGTCGACTGCCGCCGTGAGGACGACGTCTACTTCAAGCTCGGGGAACCTCCTGCTGAGGTATATGCCGTACAGCTCCCAGAGCTCGGGCAGGTTTGCAAATGACATGTCTACATAGGTCTCGTACGTCCTCACTAGCGTCTTGATAATGCTTGACAGCGGGTACGCTCTTTCGAGCGCTGCCAGCATCCTCCCGGCTGTGTCTGGAGACGGCAGCATGTCGCCCGTGACGTACCTGGAGAGAACGCTCTCTGGCAGGCTGAGCAGCACGGAAAGGTCTCTGTACGTCACATTCAGCAGCCGCTTCACCGACTTCAGGTAGTTAACTGCGTCGAGTCTTAGCCTTAGGCTCTCCATTCTTCTCGCGAAATTTCTCGTGACCTCTCTCGCAGACACTATCTAGTGTGCGCTATATTATTTAATATTAATATCGGGCAGGCCAGCCCTCTTGCGAGTTGTTTTAATAAGCGCGCGCGGAAGCCTCGCAATGTTAGAGGGCACAGGCGAGCTGGCAATTGAAATGTTCCAGGACTCCATAACCGTGTACTACAGGGGTAAGAAAATTCCTGTGCTCGCTCTCTACGCAACGCCAACGCTCCACTACATACAGTTCGTCGCGCCGTACGTTGCCAGGAGGCTGATAGAGAGCAAGATAGCTGAGTTCAGAATCTGGGACCGCAGAGCCGCGAGAGTGATAGAGCTCGCGTGCAGGGGGCTCTGCCGTTACAGCAGTGCCGGCGCCGACATAAGCGGCGTGCTCGAGGAGGCGTATTACAACAGCCTTGCCGACGCGATCCTGGCGCGCGCGGCAGCTGTGGACGCGCTGGTCGTGCCGTGCGCCGACGCGCCGTTCGCCAGGGCGCTCATCAAGCGCGCGAGCGAGAGCGCGCCCGATCTCAAGATAATAGCGTCGCAGTACGGCGGTCAGTGCGTCGGAGCAGACGTCGTTCACACGCCGCAGCTCGCCGACGTGCCGCTCCCCCTGGGCCCCATCTCCAGAGCCGCGCTGCACACCGCGATGTGGGCCGTCGGGTCGGGAGAGGCAGAGTGTCCCTTGACGCCGCTGCTCGACTGTTCGTGCTGACGGCAATGCGGCTCAGCCCTCCAGGTGTGCGTCATCGTGTCGGGCGTCCCGACGGCCCTCATCACGGCAAGCCACGGCGCCCCGCGCCCTCTGCGTGCCCCCGCGGCCCACTTCTTGCAGCAAGGTAAAAAAAAAGCTGGGAGCGCTGCGGCGCGTGAGGAGTGCGGGCACCCAGGGTCCGTGCAGGGTAGTTGCCGTGGTCTCGGGCGGTCCCGACAGCACGTGCTACGCCGTGTCGTGGCTCAAGCGCGGCTGCGACGTGCACGCACTGACGTTCGCGTACGGCCAGAAGGCAAGGGCGGAGGTCGAGAGGGCAGTGGCGCTAATGAGGAGGATAGGCAAGATCGCTGAGAGCAAGGGCTGGGGGCGCGTGGTCGAGCACAGAGTGGTGGACGTCTCGCGGCTCGGCGAGATGTGGCGGGGCACACAGCTCACGGACGCCTCCGTGCCCGTGAGGGCGGAGTACGCGCCGACAGTTGTGGTGCCGATTAGGAATGTGGTTATGGCTGCAATTGCCACGGCATATGCCTACACGCTAAAGGCTCTGACCGGCGCTAGGGTGTACGTCGCGCTGGGCTCTCAGTACGACGACGTAAGGCCGCGGGACGACACGTGGGAGCCGCGATACCCGGACTGCTCTCCCGAGTGCATCGAGGCGCTGCAGGCAGCCTTTAGGATCTGCCACTTCCGCGCCGAGCGCGACGTGGAGATATGGACTCCGTCCAGAGAGGGCGTCAGGAAGTCGCAACTGCTGAGGGCGTGTTACGAGGAGGTGGGAGAGCTAGTGTACGAGACGTGGTCGTGCTATAAGCACGGAGAGATCCACTGCGGCGGGTGCGAGAGCTGCAAGAATAGACACGCGGCCTTTCTTGAGGCGGGAATTCCCGACTGCACGGCATACGCCACGCCGCCAGGTCCTGGTTTTGAGCGGCGCGGCAGCGCGCACGTGCACGCGAGCTGCCGCAGGCCCTCATCCTGAGATCGGCCCCGCGGCCGCGCGCCTGAAGCGGGGCGGCTACTCTGGCGGAGCTGACAGCAGGCTGAGCAGTCTCGTTAGCGTGTCTCTCGCGCTGCTTTCCAGCGTCTCCAGAACCATGTCTGTTATCTCGCGGAGGGCTGCGCGGGACAGCGACGCCACAGCCAGCGCGTCAATTGGCGTGTGCCCGCCGCGCGCGAGCGCGTCTATGTATCTCGCCGGCGCGCCGCCCTCCCTCAGTCTCTCAACATACTGGCTCTCCCCGCCCTCCCTCCTTGCAGTCGCGGCGCTGTGAGCGGCATTTAGAGTCTTGAGGTGCGGCGTTATGTCCGCCGCACGCCTGCCGGCGCTCACGTAAACGCGCGGGAGGGCCACGCCGCGGGAGCCGAGAAAGGACTGGACAGACGCGTAGTCGTAATAGAGGTTGTCTCCCATCTCTACCAGGAGGAATCCGAGGATCTCGCCGCGGGCCGCGTCTGCACGCAAATGAATTGTAATGGCGCTCTTGCTCACGCTCACGCACTCGGCGACTTTAAATGCTATGTTCGCAGCGTAGCCTGCATCGAATGAAAGCAAGCCCTCGACATCAACCCCGCTCACTCTTTCTCGAGTGATGTCAAGAGCATCCGCGAGTCTTAGCACGGCGCCCCAGAAGCTCACATCAATAACGCGGCCGGAGAGTTGTGCCGGGGGCAGGTCGAGTCTTGCAAATCCCCAGTGGAGCAGCGCCACGTCACTCACGACGCTCGCGAATGCCCTGGCGTCCTCCACGCAGCCGCTCACAAAGCTCGAGAGCTCCCTTCTCGTAATCTCGCGGCTCACCCACGGGTGTATCACTCTGAGGAATCTCGCAAAGTGCCGCATGTCTGAGGCGCCTATGCTAGCGCTCGGCACCATGAGCCTGCCCCACTCTATGATGCTCTTGCCCTCGCCGTACTTCTCAAAGTAGCTGGCGAATTGCCTTAGCCTCGTCGAGAGGCCGGCGGCGCCCCCTGGGTCTAAGTACTCGCGCAGCGTCGCCGCGTTCAGTGACAGCGCATTGAGCTCTTGCGGCGTGACGAACATTCCCACGTCGTGGGCGTAAGCAGAGCACGCCAGGAGTGACCCGTGAAGGCCGCCGCACTGCTCGCCGCCCTCTCCCAGCGCGGCGCAGAGCTCCCTTCCCGCCCTCTCCACGCGGTCTGCGTGAGAGACGCCATGCAGGGTGAGGTGGGGGAGGCCGGAGTGCTTCTCGCGCCTCTCGGCGAATTCCCTGCACGCCTCAGTGGCGCCGCTCCACACAGTCACGCGAGGCTTGCAGCGCGCCCGGGAAAAAGTATTATTAACTGCCGCGGCGGCCTACGCGCAGAGCCTGAGCGATAGGGAGTCTCTTGTGAGCTCTCTGACCGGCCACTTCTGGTAGTCGAACGTGACTGCCTTAATTTCGCGCGCCTTTCTGTAAGCGTCGGCGCGGCGCGCGCCCTCCCTGATCAGCCTATTCATGTGAAACTCGGTCAACGCGTACGGCAGCGCTCTCTGCAAGTTCTCTGCTATGCGGCCCTCGTTTACCTCCAGGCTTCTCAGAACTGCAAGCATGCTTTCCAGCATCTCGTCAACCGCCAGAATCGACTCGGGTATCCAGATGCGCTCGTTTGCCGAGTTTGTGAGGTCTCTCTCGTGCCACAGCGCAACATTCTCCAGCGCGACGTTGACCAGAGCGCGGACGTAACGCGCGAGGCTGACTATTCTCTCTGACGCTGTCGGGTTTGATTTGTGCGGCATGGCCGACGAGCCGCCGCCCCTCTCGACGAGCTCTCCAATCTCCGGCCTTGAGAGCTCCCTGACCTCGGTTGCCAGGCGCTCTAAGACGGCTGCCACGAGGGCCAGCGCGAAGGCAAGCACTGCAAAGGTCTCGCGCGGTGCCACTTGCGTCGTTATCGTGTGGTACGGCAGCCCCAGCCTCTCGGCGACGCGCCGCCTTATCTCGGGCCCCAGCTCTCCCCACGCGGCCATTGTGCCCACGGCGCCGCCAATTTTTGCCCTCACCATGTCCTCGGCAAGCGTCAGCTGCTTGCACGCTATGTAGAGCTCGTAGTAGTAGTTTGCAAACTTGAAGCCAAGCGTGATAGGCTCGGCCCACTGCCCGTGAGTGCGGCCGATCATCTCAAGGTTCTCGTACTTTCTCGCGAGGCGCGAGAGCTCCTCGCCTACAGCCACTATTTTGCTCTTCACGGCCGACAGCGCCCTCCTGACCAGCATGGCCCACGCCGTGTCCACAATGTCGTACGACGTCGCGCCGTAGTGCACAAAGCGACAGCCGCTCCTCTCTTCGAGCAGCAGTACTAGGCTTAGGACGTCGTGTCTTGTCTCCCTCTCGAGCTTGTAGACGTCGTCGGCGCTCACTTTAACTCCAGCGAGGGCGTCACAGCAGCCGCGCTCGGCAACTCCAAGCTCCTCCAGCACGCACACAAGCGCCCTCTCGACCTCAACGTAGGCATCAATTATTGACTGGGGGGTGAAGAGGCTGCGGATCTCGTCCGAGCCGTAGCGCCAGTCAAACGGGGAGATCATGTTCCCTGCGTGCGGCCAGCACTAATTATAGTTGGGGGCCCCGAGACTCGGGGGAATCCCGCTCTGGACGCCTCAAACCGCGCCTGCGCGCTAAGCTGGCTTGAGGGCGGCCTGGGCTAAAATTAGCGCTTAGTTCAGAGCCTTCCCTTCTCGCGCCTCAAGTCTATCACGTGCCAGGGCTCGGGCCCTGTGCCTATCAGCGTGACTGGCACCCCGAGCTGGCTCTCTATCTCGTCAATCCACCGTCGCGCCTCCGGGGGCAGATCCCCCCAGCGCGCCTTTCCGGCAGCCTCCCTAAATATGGCGTCTACTTTGGTGATCGCTATCTGCGTGGGCGTGTTGAGAAGGACCGCCCTCTTGGCCAGGTCAATATTGAAGGGGGCGGCCCTCCTCTGCCTGCCGGTGACGGCCCCGCGCTCCGCCCAGCCCCTCCTCTCGACCTCCTCGGGCGGCAGCTCGCCAGGGAGGGGGCCCCCGCCCACTCTGGTAACGTAGGCCTTGAAGACCAAGACGATCTCGTCAGCTGCCTTGGGCCCGACGCCGGCCTCGCTTAACACGCCGCTGGCAGTCACGTCCCTGCTCGTGACGTACGGGTAGGTTCCGTGGTAGAGCGATAGAAACGTTCCCTGCGTGCCCTCAATTATAACGCCGCGGTCCTTAAGCTCGTGGACCAGAGAGGGGACGTCTGCCAGGTAGGGTTTTAGCACGTCGAAGTCCCTGGCCAGTCTCAGCCTCCTCAGAACGCGATCCACCACGGCCGCTCCCACGCCCTGTCCCGTTGACCCGATCACCCTCATCAGATACTCGTCCTCCAGCTCCGCGCTCACGTGCCGGTCCTCTATTACGCCGGTATTGTAATCAACGTGAGACTTGCCCCTGCCGTACTTGTTTACCTCGTCGAGGAAGATATCAACTCTTATCAACGCGCCCGGCGCCACCGCTAGCCTGGCCTCGTGGTGCGTAAAGCACGCAGGGAGGGCCCTCAGTACGTGCGCCACGCCGTTTATCATGACTGTGTGGCCAGCATTCGGCGCGCCGGTCCTCACGCAGAGGGCCGGTCTGTCGGCGGCTGCCAAGTATGACACTACCTTTCCTTTGCCTGTGTCGCCGAAAAAGCCGTCGACTACCACGTAGAGCACGCTAGAGTCTACGCGGCAGGTAAAAAACGTCGCGCGCCTGGGAGCGCTGGCCGTGAGGCGGCGTCTGTCCCAGGGCTCTTGAGCGCTGGCGGGGCTCAAGAGTCCCGAAGTTTATAAACGGCGCGGGCGCAGCTCGGGCGTGAGCCCCCTCAGGGAGGCCTACCTCTACATAGTTGAGAGGGCTGTCGCGTGGGAGTTTGACAGCGCGGAGTACGGGAAGCTCGCGAGAAAAATGGTTGAACTCCTTCTTGAGCAGAGAGAGAGCATGACAGACGATAAAATAGCAATAATGCTCAATGTCTCCACAGCAGAAGTCAGAAGAATACTTCAATACTTGATGAAACATAACTTAATAGGCACCAAGAAGAGAATGACGGAAGATTACAGAACCGAGTACACGTGGTACGCGAACGACGAGGTGATACGGCAAGCGGTCAGAGGCAGGGCAAGGGCAGTGAGGGAGAAGCTGTCGCTCCTAATAAAGGCACTCGCCGAGGGGAGCTACTATGTGTGCCCCAACTGTTTCATGCGCTACGCGCTCGACGACGTGATGAGTGGGGGAGACTCATGTCCTGTGTGCGGGGCTAAGCTCGAGTACGTCGAGGGACCAGACGAGATAGGCAAGCTGACTAGAGTGTACGAGGAGCTCGAGAAAGTGCAGGGCTGAGCCCAGGCGCCCATTCCGCGCCCGGCCCCGGGCCGCGAGACCAGCGCCGTGTTATGCCCGCTTCAGCGCGCTCGCGGCGAGGTTAAAAAGAGGGCGTGCAGGTCTCGGGATTCTTGTGAGCTTTGAGATTGCCGCCAAGGACTTGGCGGCCAGAGTGGGGCGGCTCAGAGTGAAGGGCGGTGTCGTAGAGACTCCCGCGCTCTTCCCGGTAGTTGACCCGAGAAAGCAGGAGGTGCCTGTCGAGACGCTGAGGAAGTACTTTGGCCAGGTGATAACAAATGCCTACTTCATATACAAGCTTACTGGCGGCAAGACGGTAGACGTGAAGAAGTTTATCAAGTGGGACGGCGTTGTAATGACGGACTCCGGGGCCTATCAGATGATACACCGCGGCACAGTTGAAATCGATCCAGATGAGATCCTGACATACCAGTCGAGAATAGGGAGCGATATAGGAGTCATTCTCGACATTCCGTTTGACTATGAAGAGCCTTACGAGAGCGCGCTGCTCAAGGTAGAGGAGACGATCAGGAGGGCAAAGCGGGCTGCCACGATGCTGGACAGGTTGGACATGCTCGTCGTCGCGCCGCTGCAAGGCGCTCTCTACACCGACTTGCTCATCAGGTCAGTCCGCGAGCTATCGAGACTAGGCTTCCACGTATTCGCAATAGGCAGCCCGACGACACTACTCGAAGAATATAGGTTCGACCAAGTACTCGAGATTGTGCTGAACGTGAAGCTGAACATGGCACGAGAGGCGCCGCTCCACCTCTTCGGGGCCGGGCACCCGCTGATAATTCCATTCGCCGTGGCTCTCGGCGTTGACGCGTTTGACAGCGCGTCCTACATACTCTATGCCAGAGACGGCAGGGTCTTGCTGAGAGACAGGACGCTGCGGCTTGACGACGTGAGGACGGACTACTTGCCGTGCAGCACTAAACTGTGCGAGATGCCCGTGAGGGAGCTGCTGGAGATGCCCCAGCACGAGCGCACGCTGCTGATAGCAGAGCACAACCTGGCTGTGATACGGGAGGAGCTGCTTGAAGTCAAGCAGCGCATATATGAGGGCACGCTGTGGGAGTACCTCGAAGTTAAGGCGCGCGCCCACCCCTCGCTCTACAGGTTCCTCCTGCTCTTGAGACGCTACCGGCACCTGCTTGAGGAGTACGACCCGGAGACGCACCCAAGACCCCACGGGCTGGTGTTTTACGGCGACACGTCGCCCGCAAGGCCGGAGCCGCTGAGACACCGCACGAGGATGTCGCGCGTCGAAATAAGCGGGAGGGCGGTAATTGTCCTGCGCGTCGAAGAGAAACCGTATAACAAGAGCTGGGAGTATCAGTTTGTAAAGAGCATTGCAGGGAGCAGAATTCCAGTGCTCTTCTTCGATCCCACTTTTGGCATAATTCCGGAGGGCATTGCAGATGTCTACCCGCTGTCTCAAAACTCGTCCGAGGGCGAGAGCGAGGAGGCCAGGGCATTTGCGTACGAGTGGCTGGGCCGCTACGATGTGATACTGGCGTACGGAGTTGACCTGCCGCTGGCAGGCAAGCGCGTCATAAGACTCAGCTCGCTGGAGGAGATAGCAAACATGCTCTCCCTCAGCCCCGGCAGCCATCCAGAGGGCGGGGGCCCCGGGACGCCCTATATCCCGGACCGCGCAGTCCCGCCCTCAGGGCCCCCGCGCGCCCCCGCCAGCGGCGGGACTAAAGTGGAGTCAGCCGTTGAGGGCGGCGCACGCCTTATATGATCGCTGGCTGCAACAACCCCCGTCCAAAGCAGCCGCGCCTCGTGTGCCTCGGAGAGAAATCGGAGAGAAAAAAAGAGGCAACAGAAGGCATGGGGAGGGGCTAGGCGCCCCAAACAACTAAAAATTTAAAAATGCGCGGGAAGAGAGGTCCCACCAGCCGCCGCCCGCCCGACTCAAGGGGCAGGGCTCTCGGCTGCAGGCCGGCCCACAAGACCCTGTGGCGTAGGCCTGCGTGGGTTCAAATCCCACCCCCCGCACCACCCTCCTGCCGGCTCCTCACAGTGCGCTCGTAATTATGTCGGCGACAACCTCACTGGTCACCTGAAACGGCGCATTGCTCTCAAGTGTGCCTCTAGACGTCGCAAGAACTCTCTCCGCGAGCGCCTTAACATCCCTCTCAGAAAAGCCGTAATCGCCGAGTCTCTCGCGAAAGCCTATCTCTTCCTGGAACCTCGCAATGGCTCTCTCGGCATCCTTCGCATACTCCGGGCTGGGCTTGATGTTGGGAGCCAGCGCCCTCAGGACTCTAGCGGAGGTCCCGGGGTCTGCCCGGTGCGTGTAGTACACCGCGCGCGGGCCCAGCATTCCGAGCCCGCAGCCGTGGGGGAGCCTGGGCTCGAGGCCGCTCAGCACGTGCTCCACCGCGTGCAGCACGTGAACGCGCGACATGTCAATCGCAATTCCTGCTATCATTGACGCGTACAGCATTTCGTAGCGGAGCTCCAGATTCTTTAGGTCGTTCATGAGAGAGGGCAGAGACCTCGATATTGTCGCGGCGGCGCTCTCAGCTAGCGTTAGGGTCAGCGGGTTGGAGAGCCTGCCGGTCGCGGACTCGTACGCGTGATAGAGCGCGTCCAGCGAGACGCAGATGCTCTGCCTCCTGTCAAGCGTTAGCGTGTACCTTGGGTCGTCTACCGACACGTCCGGATACCTCGCGTAAATGCCGACCTTCTCCCTGGTATTCTCAAACGTGACGACTGCCCACTTGTTGACCTCGCTGCCCGTGCCGTGAGTCAGGTTGACAACTATCAAGGGCACCGCCCTCTTGGCCCTCCTCGCGCCCGTTCTGTAATCAGAAACCCTCCCCCCGCTAGCGGCCACGATAGTCGCCAGCTTCGCCGCGTCGATCACGCTACCGCCGCCTATTGCCACTACCGCGTCCGCGCCTTCCTCCCAGACGGCCCTCGCGAGCTCCTCGGCTTGCGCGGCCCATGGATTCGGCGTGATATTGCTGAACACGGTGTGCTTGATGCCGAGATTGCCGAGCAGTCTAAGCACGTCGTCCAGCGCGCCGGAGACAGCAGCTGAGGATCTCCCCGACGCTATGACGGCTCTCTCGAAGTGCCGCACGAAGTCTCCAATCTTCTCCACGGCCCCCGGGCCGAAGAATAGCGTCACGCCGCCGTACTTGAGCTCGAACTTGCGCACTGTGCGGCGGGGGCCTGGCGGGAGTTAAACTTTGCGCGCCTGGCGGCACCTGTCCCTCGCGGAGACCTCTACCTCCAGCAGCGCCAGGTACTGCTCGTCTGTCACTGAAATGAGCGGGTTCGCCCTCTGCACTTCCTGTATCGCGTCGTCGGCGCTCAGACACTTTGTGAGTACCAGATACGCGGCAAGCGCCGTGGCAGTCCTCCCGACTCCCCCGACGCAGTGGACCACCACGGCGCCTCTCGATGCCTCAAGCGCGATGATCTCGGCAAGGTCGTGCAGGTCTCTTGGCGCGCGCCCGTCTTGCGTGGGCCAGTGCACCCACTTGATTCCGCTCTTCTCCAGCACCCGGCGAAACTCGCGCGGGTCCCACCTGCCGTAGTGCTCTAGCTCCCACGACTCTGCCAGGGTTATTACAGTTCTCACGCCAGCTCTGACCCACTCCACGACGCTCTCTGCGCTTGGCACGCAAGACCCGGCGACTCTCTCGTCAAGCCAGTACAGGCAGTTCACGCGCACAGCGCCGGCGGTACCATAAATACCCGCCACAGCAATGCCCGCAGCGTGAGGGCGGTAGTGCTCGGCGGGGGCATAGCCGGGGTCTTCACGGCATACTTCCTGAGGCGGCTCGGCTTTAGGGTCGTCGGAATTGGAGGGAGGCTGCAGTATCCGCTGGCACGGCTAGTGCTCACGCTCTCGATGCCTTACGAGGACGACGTAGAGCTGGCGCGGAGAAGCCTGGAGATATACAGCGAGCTCGCAGAAGTTGAGGGAGTCACGTCGGTGGATATACTGCCGGAGGGAGTTGACCTCTCCAGGCTGAGAATACCTCACGAGGTGGTCGACACGGTAGAGGGCGTGAGGCTGAGACCTGGGGAAATCGCCGTCATTAGCAGAGACTACCTAGTGCCGGTCAGACGCGTAGTTGCGGAGCTAAGACGGGAGCTAGGCTTCATTAAGGCACACGGCAGGCTGAAAGTTGTCGGCGACGCGGCGCACGTGATCGTGAACGGCGGGAGGGTGGCCGGCGACATCGTCGTTCTCGCCGCCGGGCACATGAACAGGCAGCTAGCACAGGAGGCGGGCATTAACCTCCCGCTGGTGCCCTATGACTGCTACGCCGTTATCTGCCTCGCGCGGAGGCGGCTCTGGAATTACAGCATCGGCGATTACGTGCTCGGCTGGTACGGGCGCCCGGCAGTGCCACCGCTCTACATAATTGGGAATGGGTGCGGCCGGTACTGCGGCGGCGTGCCCCGCGGCTATGCGTCACGGCTCGCCAGACTTGTATCACAGAGAGTTGGGCGCGTAATACCGCTGGCTGTCAGAGCTGGGCATTGCGAGGTCGGGCCTCACGGCGGCCCGCTCTACGGAAAGCACCCGCACGTTAAGAACCTGTATGTAATTGGCGGTCTCGACGGGTACGGCGGCATGGTCGGCCCGGCCCTCGCGGAGCGGCTCGCCGCGCTAATATCGGGGCGCGGCTTTGACGACGCGTACAGGCTGGAGAGGTACGCAGATGCAGCGGCCTTCGACCCGTGCTCTATTGTTGAGAGGCATGACTGGAGGTTGGCGCTAAAAACACAATATTTAAATACTCAGGACGCAGGACCGCGTGTCAAGAAAGCGCGAGAGAATGGTACTGGTTTCCTTTCACGCCCCCCAGACGTATATTGATATGGTCAATGAGCTCGTGAGGCGCGGGGTGTATCCCAGCAGGAGCGAGGCCGTGAGGGCTGCAATCCGCGAGCTGCTCAGCAAGTACAGGCCGGAGACTGCCGGCGGGCGGCCGGGCGCCCCCTCGGATGGGTCGCCCCCTTCGCCCCCTCCCCGCCCTCTGCCTAGAGCTGATGAGTAACTAGACAGCAGACTGCTGATGAGCTGACGACGAGCTGACCCCTCCCCTCATCTGGGAGAGCTTCTTACTGATCTCATCCAGTAGCTGCTCTCTCGTCTTGCCCTCAACGGGTATGCCGAGGGCCCTCGCCATTTCGAGAACCTTGTTGTCCGGCTCCTCCCGTCTCTCGGCGGCCCTCTTCTCCTCCCTCTCCCCCGCGCCGGAGACTGCCTTTCTGAACTCCCTGATCGCCTCGCCCACGCCTCTTGCGAGAGACGGCAGCTTAGTCGGGCCCCATATCAGCAGGATTACTATAGCTATGAGCACGATTATCCACTCTTGCCCGCCGAGCCACAGATACATCATGAGAGCCGCAGCCGGAGAATAAATGCTTTCTCCCAGCCGGCACGCTTTATTTGTTTTTTAGTGCACGCAAGAGTAGTGCTGTGGAGGACAGGCCCCCGCGCGACAGGGAGATGACGATCTTGGAGCACCTTTCCGAGCTTGGTACGCGGCTCAAGCGCGTCGCCATAGCGTTTGTGGTCGCCTTTATCATAACGTGGCTCCCCGCGCCAGGGCCCGGCGGCAGCCCGCTCAATATTCTCACGTCATTCTTCGTCACCGGGGAGTACAACCCTCTTGCCTACTGGCTCTTCATGAGCTCGCTGCAGCCCCTCATGGCGGAACTGAACAAGACAGGTACCGTGAGGATAGGCCTGATAGCGGGCGAGGTCTGGAGCCCGCTGAACGCCGTTATTTACATCTCGCTGTACTTTGCGGCGCTCGCAGTGTTCCCGTATCTCGTGTACGAGGTCTGGATGTACGTCAGGCCAGCCCTGTACTCGCACGAGGAGGGGGCCGCGAGGAGATATCTGGTGCCCGCCCTGCTACTGTTCTACGCCGGAAATCTATTCAGCGCGCTGGTCGTGTACCCGGCGCTGCTGAGATTCATCGTGGGAATGTCGCGGATACTAAACGTCGAGGCCATCTTCAGCGTGTCCTCGGTAATAAGCTCGTGGATTCAGCTGGCCCTCATAACAGGGGCAATCTTTGAGACTCCCGTCGTCATGGCAATTCTCTCTGAGCTGTGCCTCCTGAACCCGTGGAGTCTCGCGGGGTACAGGCCTGTTGTCTACGCGCTCGCGTTAATAGTAATTGCAATACTGACTCCCGACACCACTCTAATATCGACAACGCTAACATTCATACCGTTCGCGCTGCTGTTCGAGCTCGGCCTGCTCTGGAGCAAGCGAATAGTGCGCAAGTGCCCCGAGATGGCGCGGGAGGGGCTCGGTGTAGGCAGATAAATTGACGCGAATTCGGAGTGGCAGATGAGTGTGGTCGGAATAAGGTTCGAGTACCTACACGCCGAGAGGCTCGGCACGCCGCCCTCGGGATCGCAGCTGCAAATAAACATGCACGTGATGATAGAGGGTGAGAGAGCTGTCAAGCGGGGCGATGCCCTCGAGGTGCCCTTTGCTGTCAGCGTTGCGTCAACGCCCAGCGTCGTTACTGTAACGATCAGGGGAGTCGCGTCAATACAGGGCGACGTTGATGCAAAGAATTTGCCGCCTCACGTGGCAGGCCCAATTATACAGGCAGCGCTCTTCGAGGCAGCGCTCATCATGAGGGAGCTAGGCCTGCCCCCGGCTCTGCCCATCCAGCCACAGCAGGCCGCTCAGCATGCGCCACAGTATGCGTGATGGCCTGTCATGCCTCCTTGCCGAGAAACTCGGTGACAGGCCTCTCGACCTCCTCTCTCTTGCCGAGGTCCTTTACTCTCACCACGCCCCTCTCTAGCTCCCTCCTCCCAATAATGACCATGTACCTCACGCCCAGCCTCAGCGCGTACTCTAGGGCCTCTCTCAGGGTCTTATCGCCCAGTTCTATGACGACGTCGCTGCCGCTGGCGCGCATTCGCCGGGCAATCGCCGCGGCTAGACTGTACGCCCCGTCGTCAAAGATGTAAATGTAATAATCGGGCGGCTTCTCGATGCCCTGAACTCCCAGCGCCTCCATGAGTCTCTCGACGCCCAGGGCGAAGCCCAGCGCGGGCATGCTGATGCCGCTGTACAGCTCCAGCAAGCTATCATAGCGACCCCCGCCGCCAATTGCCAGCTTGTAATTGCCAGCGAATACCTCGAATACCATTCCGGTGTAGTAATCAAGCCCCCTCACGATGGACATGTCGAATACAAACTTGTCAAGGCCCGACGCAGAGTCTAGATACTTTAGCAACTTGCAGTAGAAATTGTACAGTTCAGCTCCGGCTCTCTTTATGATGCTCTCAACCGCCTCTTGGAGGGGCATCTCCACTGCGGCGTCGTAAATGGCCTCCGCCTTGCTGGGCTCAACTCCGCTGCTCGTCATGATTTTCACGACGTCCTCCCGGGGCAGTTTGTGCTTCTTATCCAGCGCGCGGTAAATCGCTTCTCTATACTCGCGGACTCCCATGCTCTCGAGCATCTTGTCCACCATTTTCCTGTCGTTTATCCTAACCACGAAATCAGGCACGCCGACAGCCCTTAGGGACTCCGCAAGCACGCCGAGGACCTCTGCGTCCGCTCTGGGGCTGGACGAGCCCACTAGCTCCACGCCGAATTGGTGGAATTCCCGGTAGCGCCCGTGCTGCGGCTCGTCGTAGCGGTACACCCTGGAGAAGTAGTACCATCTGACGGGCCTCGGAATTGTAAGGTTGTAAGAGATCGCCCGCGCGATAGGAACTGTCATGTCGAACCGGAGGCCCAGCTCTCTGCCTGCCCTGTCCTTGAAGTAGTAAATCTCGCCTACAATCTCGCGGCCCGCCCTCCTGGCGAGCACTTCAAAGTGCTCGACGACAGGAGTTTCCACTCTCCTGTAGCCAAACGACTCGGCCACTCTCGACAGCAGCTCCTCCATCCGCCTGAGCGCGTAAAACTGGGGCGGGAGCCAGTCGCGCATCCCGCGCACCGGCCTCCTCAGGTGATCTGGGAGGCCTCCGGTGCCTGTCGCCGCCTGTGCTCTCTGCGTCACTCAAGCACCTTAACGGTGTAGTTATTTGCTTTTCCCACTTCCGGTCGCCCGCCCCTAGACCAGCTGGAGCCTGTAGGCATAGAGCGTGAGCGCGAGAGGCGGGAGCCTGCTTACCCTACTGGCGACAGGCACTAAGGCGAGCACGGGGCCTGACACTGATCTGTCGAGCACTCGAATTCTCACTCTCTTGTTGCAGACGACGCCGCTTAAGAGCCCGTCCTTAACCTCGCCCTCTATCACGTGATCGAAGTGGCTCAGTAAGAACTCGTCAAGTCTCACTCTAGTCATGTTTAACAGCATCACGCCGCGTCGCGCTCTGAAGAGAGACGCTCGGAACGGGGGCTCCATGCCTGTGGGGAGTTCCACGAGCTTCACGCGCACTGCGCCGCAGTGCGGAGGCTCCGCGGTGATGTAGTACAGCCCGGCGCAGGGTCCGCGCGCAAGCGCCACTACGTCCATGCCGGCGTCTCGCGGCGCCATTTTAAGGAACGCGCAGGTTCACGGCGTGAACTTGAGGTTCACGGCGTGGAAAACGCGGGGAAAAGCCTTGCGGCAATTTCCGAGAGGGCCTTAGGAGCGCGCTACTTTCAACTTTCTTGGCGTGCCTCTCACGTAATCCACAATCACCTCAACCGGCTTGCGCAGCTCCTCCACTCTCGGCGGCTCTTTCTCTCTGTCGGGCGTGAATACCATGCTGTCGTAGCTGTAAAACGCCAAGTCCTTGATTTCCGTCGAGTACAGCGCGTCTGCAGGGCATGTGTCAATGCAGAAGTGGCACATTATGCAACGCCCGTAGTCAATTCCTGGGCGCCTCTTTCCATCTGGCGCCAGGTACATCTTAATTGCATTGGCGGGGCATACGCGGGCGCACATCATACACGAGGTGCACTTCTCGACGTGCAAGCCTATCCAGCCCCGCACGGCGCCGTACTCCAGCCTCTCATAGGGGTAGTATATTGTAATACGCTCCGGCTTGATGAAGTTCCTGATGACTACTTTAAATGCATCCACTGTGAACTTTATTATTGAGCGCGCCGACATCTTCGCCCTCATGGCGCCGCGCCCGCGAGCCTCAGCGCCACTGACCACGCGAGCGATAGAACTGACATGACTAAAAGTCCCCTCCACCCAAGCGCGAGTGCATGATCGAGCCTCAGCACGGGCATCACGGCCCTAAGAAATACTAGAAAGAACATGAGCGCGGCAACCTTCACAAAAACCCACGCGGAGAGCATCAAGTGCCCTAGCATGTCCTGAGGCCACGGCCCGGCGGAGAAGCCGGGGAGGGACCAGCCGCCGAGGAATAGAAGCGACGCGAGAAACGAGTAAGAGAACGCAGCGTAGTACGTGCCGCCGGCAAACGACAGCACGAGAAACACCCCGCCGTAATCGCTGTAAGGCCCCGTGGCCACGTCGCCCTCGTAATCTGCTATCTCGAAGGGAAACCGCGCCGTTGCCATCGCAACGGCGGTCATGAACGCCAAGAACGCAAGGGGGTTCATAACCGCGCCGACGAGGGCGTACTGCTTGGCCACTATTTCGAGCGGGTTGAGAGTCCCGTATAGTATTACCATGGCGAGGAATGAGAGCAGCAGAGGGACCTCATACGCTGCAACTAGGAGTGCCTCGCGGGCAGCGCCTATATAGGCAAACCTGTTATTTGCAGACCAGCCTATGATTACAACGGAGATGGAGACTAGAAGCAGCAGCGCGAGCGAGAACACCAGGCCGTAGGGGAGCAGGCCCGGGTCCCTTATCAGTCTCAGGTCAGGGGTCAGCGGCAGCAGCAAGGACGCGCCGAATGCCAGCGTGATGAATATGGGCGGCCCCCAGGTGAAGAGAATCCTGAATGCCCCCCTGTGTACTATTGGCTCGCTTATTATGAACTTAAGCGCGTCAGCCACCAGCTGCAGGAGCCCGCCGAGTCTCGGCGAGGCGTGATAGGGGCCGACTCTCATTTGAACTCTCGCCGCGGCCTTGCGCTCGAACCAGACGGCAAGCAGCAAGACGGCGCTCGACGCCACTAACATGACGGCAAAGAACCACACGCGAGGCGATAGGAGCGCGCTCTGGATCAGCTGGGCGATCGCCTCGGGAGTGGCGTTCATGCCGTAGATTGCCTGGAGGGTTAATTGCTTACCGCCGTGTTTACCTGTCTTGCTCGGGCGGGAAGTAGCCGAAAGAGCCGTAAATTGCCGGCAGGTCCATGAGTCTCGACCCTATGAATGCCTTTATCATAGCGCGCAGGTTCTGCCACGACGGCGTTGTGATCCTTACTCTGTGCGGCCTCTCAGTGCCGTCCCCGAGGACGTGAAAGAGGAAGCGGCCGCGCCCGCCCTCCGTGACGCCCACAGCCTCTGCAGGGGGCAGTCTCATGAGGAACAGCGCTGTTAGCTTCACGCGCCTTGACGCCATCTCCCGAAGCTTGGGCGGCATCTTGCCCAAGAGTGCGTCGCCGACGAGCGGCCCATCTCTCGGCACTTTCTCAAGCGCCTGCCTGATGATTCTGGCGCTCTGCTTTATCTCGCAAATTCTGACCAGCGTCCTGGCTAGGGAGTCCCCGCCGTCCTCAACGCACACGCTCCACTCAAACTCGCCGTAGGCGCCGTATTTGTAATCCCGCCTCGCGTCCCAGTCAATTCCCGAGCCCCTTGCGCCGGGCCCCGTGGCCATGTACCTCGCGGCGTCCTCTCTGCTAAGGTAACCAACGTCCCTCAGCCTGTAATACCCAACGGGATTCTTTATAACAACTGTTACAAACTCATCAATTTTTTTCTCTAAATAATTCAAGTATTCTTTTGTCTTTGTGTAAAATGCATCCGGCGGCGCCGTGCGGGCGCCGCCGGGCAGGATCCAGGTCGGCGTGGTTCTCGAGCCTGTGACCATAGCCCACAGATGCACCAAAAGCTCGCGCAAACCGAAGGCCCACATGTACCCCGTCGACGACCCGATCATTATTGAGTGTATCCCGAGGTCGTAAAGGTGCGTGGAGATCCTGCTCAGCTCTGCCATTATGACCCTGAGGTACTGCGCCCGCTTTGGCACGTCCAGACCGAGCAGCTTCTCAATGGCCATGACGTAGGCCCACGTCACGTTTATCGCGTCGGGCAGCGAGATTCTCTCGAATAGCGGTATGTTCTGTATCCAGTGCCGGGTCTCCCCGAGCTTCTCCATGGTGCGGTGCACGTAGCCCGGATCCGGCGTGACGTTAACGACAATATCGCCCTCCACCTCGACTATAAAGCGCGTGTGGCCGGAGGAGGGGTGCTGAGGCCCCCAGAAAATCTCCAGGACTCGCCGCTCTCCGCTGCCCTCCTCTCTCAACACGAGCCCGTAGCTCTCAACCCTAACCATGTGCTCGCATCTCGCCCTAAATTAATCTGTTGGCACAGCCCGCGCCCTCGCTGCAGCGGCGCCATCAAAGCGCCTGGCTATCTTCGCAGCTTACTTTTTCTGCCGGGCCGCGCAGCGCTGCTATGCACGACGAAGTGCTCAGACTGGAGGAGAGCATCAGACTCCTGCTGAAATACCTCGGAGAGGACGCCGAGAGGCCCGACCTGAGAGACACGCCCAGGAGATTCCTGCAGGCAATGAGCGAGCTAACGAGGGGCTTGAGAGAGCCAGCGCCAGAGATTGTATTCTTCTCCCTTGACGGCAAGGAGCGGCCCGGCCCTGTGATGATAGAGGACATTAGTGCGGCGTCTCTCTGCGAGCATCACTTGCTCCCAATTATCATGAGGGTCTCTGTAGCGTACGTGCCTGGAGATAGAGTGCCCGGGCTGAGCAAAGTCATTAGGCTGGTGAGGTGGGCCGCGGCGCGACCGATACTGCAGGAGCGCTTCACTGAATGGCTCGCGGACCTGCTCGCCGAGAGGCTCGGCGCGAGATCCGTCTCGGTGAGGGTCTGCGGCATTCACATGTGCGCATTCTTAAGAGGCGTCGTCGACGAGCACCACAAGATGATTACGCAGGCAAAGCGAGGCGAGATAGACATAATGCCGGGATGTAAGTGCCCGGCCTTTCGGTGAGGGCGGGGTGTCACTTGCTAAATTAAGTTTAAATTTTCGAAAACTAGAAACAGCGATATGACTGAGGAGGTCAAGCTAACGGACAGACAGTATCAGCTGCTAAGCCTCTTGTTACAGCGGGCGCAGCCCATGAGAGTTTACACTGTGTACGGGGACCAGGACGAGATAGCGAGGGAGCTGGGCATGACGAGACAGGCTCTCGCAATTCACCTGAAGAGGCTCAAGGAGCTTAATCTCGTAAGGACTGGGAGAGAGTTTATAGACATAACCGAGAAAGCCGTTAGACTCCTCAAGGGGCACTCTAGTGACGTGATAATTCTCGTCAAGATAGAGCCAAAATACCGCGAGAAGGCGTACGAGATTGCCAAGAAGCTGCCGATAGAGAAGGCGTTGAGGCTGGCGGGCGATTACGACCTAGCAATAATAACGCAGGAGACAGTGCTTGACAAGGTGCTTGACGCAGTAAACAACATGGAAGGCGTCAGAGAGACGAGGACGCTGATTTCTATAGGAACGATAAAGGAGTAGCCGCGCGGCAGCCCGCGCCGGCGGGAATGAAGTGCTTAACCGGAAGGGACTTTGTTTTTCCCGACTACCTCCCCAGATTCTCCCGCAGCTTTGATTTCGATATCCTCCACATGCTACTCGATATAGAGATAGATATCGAGGGGGAGGCTGTCAATGGCACGGTGAGGTACAGAGCGAGGGCGAGGAGGGACGGCGCCAAGGTAGTGCTGGACGCCGTTGAGATGGAAGTGCTGGGGGCGAGCCACGACTATTACTACAGCGGAGAGGTAATTGAGATCTCGCCCCAGTGGAGGGCGGGAGACGTGGCAGAGGTCGCCGTGAGCTACAGGGCGAGGCCAAGGGCAGGCATGTACTTCGTCAGAAGGGGAGGGCTAGTTTACGTGTGGACGCAGGGAGAGACAGAGTATAACAGGTACTGGGTGCCGATACCCGACTCGCCCAACATAAAGTTCCCGTGGACCGTTGCCGTGACTGTCCCGAAGCCTCTCACGGCCGGGAGCAATGGCGTTTTGGCAGCCGTGAGGGATCTAGGCGACAGGACCGCCTTCGTCTGGGAGATGAAGCACCCGATGTCGCCGTACTTGCTCGCGATAGTCGCGGGCGATTTCGAAATTCACAGGGAGACGTGCGGCAGAGCTACACTAGAGTACTACGTGCCGAGGTACATCGCCGGCGACTGGAGGCTCTCGTTCTACAACACTTGCGAGATTCTTAAGTTCTACTCTGAGTACCTCGGAGTCCCGTACCCTTACGAGCGTTACGCTCAGGTCATCGTGCCCGAGTTCATATACGGCGGCATGGAGAACACCACCATCACGGTGCTCTCCGACTGGACGGTGCACGACAAGCACGCGCACTGCCCGTACGGCGACTTCCCCTGCCCGGAGCTGGAGGACTACACCTCTGACCCCCTTGTCGCACACGAGCTGTCGCACATGTGGTTCGGCGACCTCGTGACGGCGAAAGACTGGGGGCACATAGCGATAAACGAGGCGCTGGCAACGCTCATGGAGGCCCTGTGGCTCGAGAGGAGCAAGGGCCGCGACGAGTACATTTATAAAATGTATTTAAATTTCAAGAGCTACTTAGACGAGTACTCCAGGAGGTATTCAAGGCCAATAGTGATAAATGTGTATAAAATTCCAGACGAGCTTTTTGACAAGCACTCATACGAGAAGGGGTGCGTGGCGCTCCACACGCTGAGGGGTCTCATCGGCGACGGCGCCTTCAGGACCGGCCTTAAGCTCTTTCTCGAGCGTTACAAGTACAAGGCCGTAGATATGGAGGACCTGAGAAAGGCAATGGAGGAGGCGTCTGGGCGGGACCTGGAGTGGTTCTGGAGGCAGTTCTTCTACTCGGCGGGCCACCCCGTTTTGAGAGTCTCGTGGGGCTACTCAGACGGAGAGCTCAGGCTCAGGATGGAGCAGGCACAGAGAGACGACAGCTACCCCGTCTACACCCTCCCCCTGGATGTGAAAATAGTGTACGAGGACGGCACGAGGGAGTTGAGGGAGGTTGTCGTGAGCGAGAGGGAGGTCGCGCTGCGCGCGCGTTGCAAAAAGCCAAGATATGTTTGCGTCGACCCGGCATTTAAGGTCATGAAGGTGCTCGAGCCGCAGTATCCGCTTGAGTCTGCAGTTGCGATGCTGGGCGATGACGAGGTTTACTGCCGGCTTCAGGCAGTCGACGCGCTGAGGAGAAACGGCAGCAGGAGGGCCGTCGAGGCGCTGGCAACAGCTCTGCGCGACAAGTTCTGGGGCGTTGCAGTTGAGGCCGCGAGGGCGCTCGGCGAGATCGGCAGCAGGGAGGCCGTAGAGAGGCTGGTCGAGGCTTACGGCGGGGTGCGCCACCCGCGGGTGAGGAGGGCTATTGTCGAGGCGCTGGGCAGCTCAAGGCGCAAGGAGGCGGCAGAGTTTCTCGACAGGGTGCTTCACGACAGCAGCGAGAGCTATTACGTGAGGGCAGAGGCTGCCAGGGCGCTGGGGAGGCTCAAGTGGGAGTTCGCCGAGCACAGCCTCAAGAGGGCTCTCGAGTACGAGAGCCACCTCGAGGTCATAAAGCGGGGCGCCCTCGAGGGGCTGGCAGAGCTGGGAGCCGAGGACGCGCTGAGGCTGGTGCTGAGACACGCAGAGCCCGACGTGCCGACGCCCGTAAGAGTTACGGCAGTCCAGTCTCTCGCAAAGTTCGGGCCGCGCAAGGAGGTCCTCGAGGCCGTGAGGAGGGCAATGAGAGACGGCAGCGTTAGAGTGAGGCTGGCAGCCCTAGCCGCGGCGCTCGAGCTGCTCGAGCCGCGCCTGCTGGCGGACCTGCAGGAGCTCGCTGAGCGCGATGTGGAGGGCCGCGTCAGGAGAATGGCGAGAGAGGTCGCGGAGAAAATAAGGAGGGCTATGGAGAGAGGCGCGGAGTACCAGAGACTGAGGGAGGAGGTGGAGAGGCTGCGCGAGGAGTACAGAAAGCTGCTGGACCGCATTAGCCACATGGAGCGCTAGAGCGCGCAGGTCCCTGGGAGGACGCGGCTGAGAGTAGCCGCGGGGGCGCCGCGCTTTGTCTCGTGACGAGGACTAGGGCAGGAGCCGGAGCGTAAAGTAGGCCGCCGCGTAGGCCCAGTAGCCCAGCGCGATAAGCAGCACGTACGGCACGCCGTACCTTGCCTTCACCCACTCTGCGTCTACTCTGACGCTCCTGGGGTCGTAGCGCTCCACGTCTCTCACGCTGCCGACGATGTACTTTAGCGGGCTCCTCGCGAGCTCCTCGCGCGAGACGCAGACGTGCGTGAGCATCTCAAAGGCGGTCATGCGGCAGGGCCTCCCGCGGTTCGTCACGTAGAGCCTCAGCATTATTGCCGGCAGGGCCGCGCTACCGGCTGCAACCGCAATGAAGGCTGCTGGCAGCGAGCACACGGGCGGGGCCGCGCTGACGGCGGCCAGCGCGATTGAGTCCGCGTAGCCGGCGCCGAG
>JAJHRB010000061.1 GCA_020833025.1 Thermoproteaceae archaeon
CTCGAGCACGCCTGCTGGCAGCTCTGCCAGCGCCTTGAGCAGCTCCCTGGCATCCTCCACGCCGCAACGGGTGGTTCCGGCAATATGTGCCTTCCGGGGGTTGCGGCACTCTGCGCAAAAACCGGGCCGTTGCGGCGCGACGCTTAAAAGCCCCCGCCGCGCGGAGGGCGTGAGAGGGGGCCGCCGCGGCCCAGGCCTGCGCATGTCCTTGATGGCGGTGGGGCCGGCGCGCGTGCCAGCGCTGCCGTGCGGCGTGGCGCGATACTACGCCATAGCGCACAGGGAGGAGGCGCGGGAGATGATCGGGACGCTTGAGACCGCACAGCTCGCGCCGCCCGGGCTCAGGAGGACGGTGGAGCAGGTTCTCGCGTGGTAGCGTGGGCCGCCTCCGCAGCGCTTTAGAGACCCTCGGCGTTGCGCTCTTCCTCGCGCTTCTCGTGGGTGGCATCGCGCTCTACGGGTGGCTCCAGTACGGATACATGGAGGAGCGGGAGCGGTACGGGCGCGCCTGGCAGTCATGGTGGCAGCCCTACCCGCCGCCGCAGTCCACCTCGGCGCCGCAGTGGTCGCCGCCCTCTCCGCTGCCGCCTATTTCCACGCCAGAGGAGGTGATGGAGGCGGCTGCGATAATCAACGCTAACAGGACTGCCGCTGGCCTAAGGCCGCTCGCGCCCGTGATGCATGAATTCGCGCTCGCGAGGGCAAAGCAGGTGTCCTACGAGCTTAGCCACTGCTACCTCGGAGTCCCGACCGACGTGCTTGCCGCGCGGCACGGCTTCTACTGGCCGTACCTGGAGTGCGCGGCGGCGTGCTACCACTGCGGGTACTACATGCTCGCTAACGCATCACGCGGGTGGCTGGACTCACCCCTCCACCGCAAGGCCCTCCACTGGGAGTGTGCCACACACCTCGCGCTTGCGAGGTATAGCGGCATTTTTGGCGAGGGTGCCGTGGCCCTCGCGGTGGCGAACTACTCGCTGTGGGAGCAGGTCGCGTGGCAGAACGGGACGCTCTACGCGGCTGGCGTCACGCGCGCCCGCCCGCCGTACAGCGTTTATGCGTTTACAATAGAGGGCTGTGCCCCCATCTACTACCGCATGATTGCAGAGGTGAGGGCTGGCTACAACGCCACGGAGCTCCCGGGCGGCCTCTACAGGGTGGAACTGACCGCGCGCTGGGAGCCGCCGGGGCCGGGCAACTACTTGCTGCGGATATACGGCAGCACGGAGAACGGCTGGTGCCCCATCGGAGCCTACGCGCTGGCCTATAAGGCCGGGGGCGCCGGCACCACGTGAGGGCGGGCAGCAGGTCCGGGCGCCTGACTATGTCGTCAACGAGCCTGAACAGGCCCGCGCTGCGGTGCCTTGCCAGGTACTCCGCAACCGCGCGCGCCAGCGTGTCTTCCAGGCCCGTGACCGGCTCCCCCGCGCCCCCGGGCGCCGGGGCACGTCCACTCTCTTGCTTATTACTTTCTGGCGTAGATGTTAATAAGGCAGCTACACTTCTACAGTTCTACAGTTCTACGGACTTACAGTTCTACAGCTTCTACGCTTCTACGTTTCTACGTTTTCCGCGCCTGCTTAAAAGACGGCATTCTGCTGTCCTCCGTTCTGCTACACTTTTTCTATTTGTCAAGGGGCTTTGTCTACACTTTTTCTGTGTGTCCAGGGCAGGCTCTATACTTGCCCGGCGGCCGGGCGGCGAGCTACAGTTCTACAGCTCTACGAGCTACAGTAACTTCGCGCAAAACTCGCGCGCGAAAACTGTAGAAAACGTAGCGGCGCCCGGCGGAAGACCCGCTTTACAGAACGCCCCCGCACGGCGAGGTGTAGCAAGGTGACGGCGCGGCGGCGCTTTACGCGTGTAGAGTCTTGCCGCGGCGCGAGTACAGGCCGCTGGCGCCGGGCGCGCAAGCCGCGAAACTGTAGAAGCGTAAAGGCGTAGAAGCGTAGATCTGTAGAACTGTAAAACTGTAGAGAGGCCGCGGGGGAGTTTAAGCGGGCGAGTAAACCCGCGTGAGGTTAACACGGCGGGCCCGGGCCGCCGGCGCCGGCCGCCCCGAACCGCCAGGCCCGCTCTGTCCAGGGGAGCCTTTACATTTGTACTTGACACGTGTAAAGTGGCTGCCCGCCGGCCCGGCTAGCGCTGCCCGCCTGGCGCCCCGAGACACTCGGCGATGCAGTACCACAGCTCCTCTCGCCTGCACTTCAGGGCGTTCTTGATGCTGAACAGCGGCTTGCCGCCCCGCGCCAGCGCGGCGGCGCAGACCTCGTGGCTGTCCCTGATCATGCGCCTGTACTCGTGCGGCACGTGTCCCAGCCCGAGCGCGCCCGCGAAGAGGGAAGTGCACGTCTCCACGTCGATCCCGTCGCGCGCGCAGCCGCAGCCCCACAGCCCCGCGAGACGTCTCCGGCAGTCGTGCCTGAGACCGGGGTTCTCCTCAACTATCTTCAATAGAATGTCCAGCCACCTGCCCGCGCGGCGCGGCGCCGGGGCGGGCCGCTCGACGCGGGACTCCGCGTAGAGCGCCGCGAGGGTCTTGGCTACCGCCAGCGGGATCGGCCTCGGCCACGCGAAGTCGCGCAGCGGCTCGAGGGTCTCCGGGTCGACGAACCTCGCGAGCTCGCCGGTCTCCGTGTTGACGGTCCACGGCACGCGCAGCTTCCTCCTCGCGTCCAGCGCCCGCCCGTCGACCTCCACGCCGAGCCACGCCGCCAGGCCCCGCACGATCGCGGGCCTCCACTCCGCCGGCACGGGCCGCTCCAGCGCGAAGAGGACGTGGAAGCCCTTGCTGCCCGAGAGCATGAAGGCAGCGTCAAAGCCCTTGGCCCCGAGTCTCTCGCGGATCCTCCTGATGTGGAGCGACAGGACGCCGGGCGGCGGTCTCTCCGAGCCGCCCCACCTCTCCGCCTCTACCAGCGCGCCCGGCAGCACGCCGAGCTCTCTCGCCACTCTCTTCACGTCATACCTCGACTCGCTCACTTCCTTGACCACGGCGCCCGACTGTCTGTCGACTATCTTGACGCGGCCCCCCTCCCGCCTGACCGCGTAGGGCGGGGGCTTCAGGTCGACGTCCAGCCTGACGACGTCAATGACGGCAGGCGCGGCGTGTCTCTCGCTGCAGCGCAGCGGGAGACCGTCGTAGAGGGCGTCTGACGACGCGACGTCCACGTACCTGCCCACCGCGGGCGCGGGCGGGCCGCGCCACTCCCCGTTCACCACGTCGAGGGCGGCAATGCACGCCCTCGCGGAGCCGCTGGCGTCGAGGAGCCGGTACCTCCTCAGCACCTCCGCCGCCCTGCCGTCCGGGTCGGCGTGCCTGCCCTTGAATCCCACGACGTACATCCTGGTCAGGACCGCGCGGTCGGGGTGCTTCTTATTCCAGTCGAGCCAGAACTCCGGCGGGAACGGCCCCTGGAGGAAATCCCTGATCTTCATTGCAGCCTCTTGGCCTGCGCGAGGACTGCCGGCGAGATCCAGCGGCGCTTTCCGGGCGCCGCGACGATGTAGACGTCGCCGCGGCTGCGGGTCAGCGCGACGTACTGCACGAGCGGCGAGACTTCGACGTCGAACGATAATCGGTTGATTATAAACACGGCGTCTGCCTCGAGCCCCTTCGCCGTGTAAGGCGTGTCGACGTAGACCTCGGGGACGCCGGGGAGAACCACCGAGTCGTCCTCGGGAAGTGACAGCTCCCTCGCGCACCTCAGCGCCGCCGCGGCGCGGTTTAGGTAGCGGCAGACGAGACCCCACGGGCTCGGCAGTCCCAGTTTTGCGTAGTCGAAGCGGCGGGCGAGGGACAGCATGAGCTTCAGCGCGTCGGGGTCGCGCGCGCCCTTGCGGGGCTGCGCGAGGCCGGCCCTCGCGCAAGCCATGTCCCTCGCGAGGACGAGACGGCGGCACACGGCGACTGGCATGTCTTTCAAGCCGCGAGGTATGATGCCAACGTGGAGGAGCCGCACGGCCGCCCAGATCACATCGGCGTTTGTCGGAGCCAGCACGAACACTTTCCTCCGCTCGGCGACGAGCTGGGCGACGAGTCTCAACATTTTATCTAGAGCAATTAGGTACACGTCGCCCCCGCCCTCCCTCCCGCGCCACTTCAGGTACTCGGGGTCGGCACCCGGCGGCAGCGCGAGCTTTGCCACCTCCGCGACGCGGGCGGCGACGCGGCGGCTCTGCTCGAGGTAGAGAACCCGCCCGCCGAGCTCCCTGACCCTAGAGATAAGCGCCGCGCCGAACTCTGGCCGCGCGCCGTGCAGGCTCTCGTAGACGGTTTGATACACGTCGAGCGCGAAGGCCGCCGCTTTGGCTTCCGGCAAGGCGTGGCTAAGAAATGCCCACATCAGCGGCGACAGGTCGTGCGCCTCGTCGACGAGCGCCACCCCCACGTCGCTGCATACATTGCGCTCACAGACTTGATAGGGCAGCCGCCGGCGGTATGCCTCGAGGAGCGCTGTCGTGAAGTCATAGCGCCCCAGCTCCCTCAGCAGCTGCAAGTAGTCCTCTATCGCCGCGGCGCAGCGCGGCGGGAGCTGGCGCAAGAGTTGCGCCGCGCCAGCGTTTCCCGCGACGTGGATTGCATAGTCGAAGAGCTGGAAAAGTTGGTTGCCCTCAGCGGGGGTGTACGGGTCATGCGAATACTCTATTTCATAGCGCCGGGCGGCGCACGCTCTCAGCACTTCTATGCTTTCTTCCACGCCGAGACACCACCCATGCGGCGCGTCGCACAAGTCGTACTTGCCACAAATCAACCCGCTCCCTGCTGGCTTGAGGTTTATCAAGAGCTCCGAGACGCGGGCGCCCTCCGCCGCCGCCAGCGCCCTGGCGCCGGCCGCGTGAACGGTCGCGGCGTGCAAGAGGACGCCGGTCTCCCTGGCCCTCCTCTCTGCATCCTTCACCATTGCCTTTACGAAGGTAAAGTAGACTACGGGCTGCTCCAGCGTGACCCGCACCTCCGCGCCCCCGAGCGCCAGCTGCAGGAGTGTGTACGTCTTGCCGGTGCCCGGCGGGCCGACAATGGCGATCAACTCCTTCCCCTCAATCCAGTCAAAACTGACGGGAATCGCTTGCTCGATTCGGACGTCGCGGGGGCGGCAGCCCTCGCCGCGCCCGCCCCCCGCGAGGAGACGCGGGAGCGACAGGCGCGGCAGGGCGGCGCCGATGGAAGGCCGCCTAAGGACTGCCACTCTGAGCCTCATGAGCCTCCTCCCCGGCGGCGCCGAGACTTGCTTCGAGCTCGTCGCAGATCTGCCTGACGTCGACCTCGAGGAGCTCGGCAAGCCTCTCGACGCTCAGCGCGAGCGCGCGCTTCTTGACGGGCTCGCCGTGCTCGCCGACGAACGTCACGGGAACCGTGGGCTCGCTGCCCGCAAGCAGCCCAAGCCGCCAGAGCGCGCGGTAGAAGGCGTTACGGCCAAGACCCACATGCGCGTCGTACGCCCAGACCTGCTCGCGAACAATGTCAGCGGCGATGTAGAGCACGCCGCCGTCTCTCGAGCACCGCGCCGCCGACGGGTCCGCCCGCGCGCGCTGCAGCGCGCGATAGAGGATGGGCTTCACAAAGGCGTCGGTAACCTGCTCGTATCTTTCTGCTACCCGCGTAAGCTCAAGGTAGAGGTGCTCGGCGGGCGCGTCAACGGCGAGGCCCAAAAGCCTGAGTCTCTCGCGCAGAGTCAGCGGCACCACATACTTTACTTCGTCCTTCGAGCGCTTCACCCATGCAGAAAGTTTTGTGACTACTGTCACACTATGGTTGCGATAACTCAGCTCGATGACTAGCACGGGCTCACCCGAGGGCCGCGCGGCAATGACGACACGCTCGACGAGACTCAGAAACGCAGCGAGGTCGACGACACACACCTCGCACTCCTTGAGCGCCTCCTCGACGAGCTGCCGCGCGCGCTGGAGATCCTCCCGCGAAACGGTCTCAATTGGCTCAAGCCCCGCGGCGGTCCACAGCAACTCGTAGTCGGCGGCCTTGGCGCCGAGCTCGCCCACGATCTCGTGCCATATCAGGTGCGCCGCCCTCTTGACGCCCGGCGGCTCGCCCTTGACGCGCTCAATTATGGCGGTGGTGACGCCCAGCGGCGAGCAGCGCTCGAAAGTTCTCTTAATACAGCGAACCTCGCCGGTCATGCGCCCTCCTCCACGCCCGCCACGACGTAGCGCTTATTCAGGATTAGCCGCTTTGCGCCCCACCTTATGATAAGCCAGTGGTCGTAGGCGGTCTCGACGACGGCGCCGCTGATGACGCGCGGCAGCTGCGGCGCGGCGGCAGCGCTGTCGAGCACGAGCGTCACTCTTTTCCCAGCCCAGCCTTTCCACTCCGGCGGCGTCTTGCTTTTATCCTCCGCACCCTTCCCGTGGCGGGCGCTGGCCGCTGCCGCTTGCGGCGCCGCCATGCCCCGCCCCCTATTCCTTTCCTTTCTCCGGCAGCGGCACTAAGTCCACGACGAGGACAGCCTTCGTGCCCCGCTCGAGCTCCTGCCGCAGTATGTCGGCGGCGGGCCTCGTAACGTAGAAGTAGTAATATCGCCCGGAGCGGCTGCGCCTCACGAGCGTCGCCCTCGCGTGAACTATCTGCCCGCCTGGCAGGGCAATTAACATCTCGTAGTACTTGGCGGCGAGCTTGTAGAGCCAGAGCGCCGGCGGCGCAATTGAAAGCATTACGTGTCGCCCGCCGCGCGAGTGCGGCACGATCGTAGCTGGAACCCCGACGCTAGCAGTTGCTGGAATTTGTTTTTGCACGTGCACGCATCCCCCACGGCGTATTTCGCCGTGTCGAAATCCGCCCCAGGGGCGCGCCAGAGGGCCCTGCCGCCGCGCGCCGTTCCGGCACGGCGCGCCGATTTCGGCAGTGCGGCGTTCCGGCCGCCGCGCTGTCTGTCAGCGCTCGACGATCTGCCTGGCGCCGCGCTGCCCGGCAGGCGGCGATCCGCGCGAGAAAGCTTAAATCTGTATCCAGTTTGCACCACCTGTGAGCTCTCAAGGGGGCCGGAACGGCGAGCTACTACAAAATTGCCCACAAGCAGAGCACGACGTCGAGTGGGTGAGACTGGCAATTGAACAAATAGTCCCGCCGGGACAGTGCGTGGAGAGGTACAGGCTCGTGGAGGAGGTGCTCGCCCTCGCCGACAGGTGCGGCCGCGCGCTAAACGCGGAGACGGTCAGGAGGTACATCAGGAGGTACCTCGAGGATCTCGACGGCGTTTACGAAATAGGCGGGCGGGTCTGCAGGCCGGGGCACGACGACCTCTACGTCCACGTCGACCTGCTGAGACTGCGAATGCGGGAGCACTTCAAGAGGGGCGAAATCAAGGAGGCGTGCAAGCTGAGCGCGCGCTGCGCGCACGCCTTGCTCCGCGCGGATCTCGCGCGGCACCTCCACCTCTGCGGCGATTTTTACACGGAGAAACATCGCTGCAATTTTAAGTGGCTCCTCGACCGTTTTCAAAAGTTCATCACGCACAACGATCACAGCCACTATTACGTCTGCTTGGAGCGCGAGGACTACGAGAAGTTTGCGAGTCTCGTAGCGTCGGCGCTGGCTAAACGCGATCAAGACGGGGAGCCGCGCTTGACCGAGGATGATCTGCCCGCGCTGTTTGTGATAGTGGTCCTCGAGAGCGAGGAGGAGCGCGCGCTGTTCGCCCGGGCGCTGTATGCCGCCATCGCGCGGCAGCTCGGCTATGCGGAAGCCTTCGAAAGAACGCTGGAATACATGAAGACGAACACGATCATGCTCGGTCGCCTTCTTGAGGAAATCAAGACAGCTGAACGCCAGCCGCCGACCGCGCCACCTCCACCTCCCCCGCCAGCGGACGGCGTGCCCCCGCGCAAGCCGCCCCGGGCCGCGGCCCGCGGCAGCGGCCAGAAATAGTGTTTGGAGCGGTTTTGGAATCCTGCCTTTTGAAGGATTTTGGCTCGCTTTTGAACAAAGCGCGCCGCGCGTTCAAAGGCGCCGCTTTACTTAATTTTGTAAAGGGAGGAAACGGCGCGGGCTGGTAGCGGGGCCCGGATTTGAACCGGGGACCTCGGGGTTATGAGCCCCGCGGCCTACCAGGCTGGCC
This sequence comes from Thermoproteaceae archaeon, assembly GCA_020833025.1. Taxonomy (GTDB): domain Archaea; phylum Thermoproteota; class Thermoprotei; order Thermoproteales; family Thermoproteaceae; genus Pyrobaculum. The sequence continues at coordinate 8,073 of JAJHRB010000061.1, forward strand.
TACCCCGCTTCCGCTCACTCTTAACGCTCAGGTATAAAAAACTTCTGGCGTGCTCGCTC
>JAJHRB010000038.1 GCA_020833025.1 Thermoproteaceae archaeon
GGCGGGCGCCGCTGCCTCCTTTGTATCCGCCTTCGCGCTGACGCTCCTGCTCGCGCAGTGGCATCTGTTCTACGCGAGGTTCACGTACCTGCTCGCGCTGCTCAAGGAGTACGTCGACGCGCACAGAGTAGACGCCGAGGTGAGAGCCCTGCACATAAACCTCGGCTTCGCGCCGTCTAGGGCGGCGGAGGAGGCGGCGAGGGCAGCTGCCGAGACCCTGGGCGTGGACATACGCGTCGTGAGCGCGGGAGAGTACCTCGACATTATCGCGGCGGCCAGGAGGGCAGGGCGCCCTGTCTGCTCCGTCTGCGGCACACTAAAGCGCTACATTATCAACAGGGTGCCGAGGGAGCTGGGCGCCACGAAGGTCGCGACGGGGCATCACGCTCACGACTTTCTGGTCTACTACTTCAAGAACCTCGCAGGGTGTCACCACGAGTGGAATTTCAAGATACTGCCCGTTGTTAAGGGCAGCGGCAGCGCGCTGACCAGGATCAGGCCGCTGATACTCGCGCGGCCGGAGGAGAACGCAGAGTACTGCAAGCAGGCGCGCCTGCCCTTCACCGAAGCCTGCTGCGAGCACAAGCCGGAGAGGCCGCCGGGGTCGTGGGTTCTCGAGATGCTCGCCGCCGCCCGGAGGGCCGAGCCGGACGTCGATATAAGGCTGGTCAGCGCAATCATGAAGTTTAATGAGAAGTACGGCAGGGCTGGAGCGCCGGAGGGCATTGGGCGCTGTAAAGTCTGCGGCGAGCCATCAGGCGGCGACGTCTGTGCGGTGTGCAGGCTCAGGAAGCTGCTCTCCCGTCAGCATGGATAGACGTGTTTGCCAGCCCCCAGCGCCTCATTAGCTTGTCGCAGGACTTGAATACCATGAGCACCTCCGCCGCGCGCTCGGGCGGCACGCCGCGGCTTGCCAGCATCTCCGCGTGGAGCTCGGTCGGAATCCCAAGCGATATTAGGAGGTCTGCAGCCTTGTCCACCGGCAGATCCTCCTCGTATATAATGCGCGCTGCCGCGTTTGCTGCAAGAGCGGCTCTCGGGTCAAACACGAAGCCAACCGTCGCGATGAGGCTTACCTCAACGCTGCGGGACCCCCCGCGTATCTTGACCACGCCGTACTCGCCGCGCGCGGCCCGCACGGCGATTGACGACGCCTCAGTCACGCAATGCTCTGCCAGCCTCTCGAGCAGCGCGATCTGATCCCTCACGAGCCCCACGGAGCCGAGGTAGCCTCCCCTCCTGGCAATCTCAGCCGCCCTCCTAAGCGCGTAGTCCAGCGGCAGCTCGCCGTCAGCCCCCGGCGACATTACGACGAGCTCGGCGCTGCCGCCCAGGTCCTCGACGCGCGCGAGCACGGCCAGGCTGTACGCGTCGGCGAGGGGGCTCCTCAGGGTGTCCTCGCAGCCAGCGCCGAGCACGTCCCCGCCCACGTCCACCCCGACGACCTTCCCGAACTTAAGCAGCGCCCTGGCGACCTCTGACGGCCTCCTGTACGGGTCCACTGCGTAAACTGGCCTGTTCAGCACTCTCGCAACGCAGGCTCCCTGCGTCTCGAACCTCCTGCCTCCCCTCTCGGCGTAGCTGCCTGGCATCACGGCGTAGAGCCCGTCGCACACCCTGATGGCTCCCCTGACGGCCTCAGGGGGCACCGGGCCGGGCTCCGGGTCTACGGAGCGCCTCTCCCACGGCACGTGCCCGACGTCCTCCCATCTCGCGAGCGTCGCGGCCATTATGACGTCCCCGCCGCCCCCGACGCCGAGGTAAAGAGCCACGGGGCGCGCCCTGCGGCCAGTTTAATGCTTGGACACGCCTATCTTGGACGTTATGTACAGGGCCATCTCTCTGACCTCGCCCTCGAAGTCCGGCCTGGGAGTCCAGCCGAGCAGCGACCTCATCTTCTCGCAGCTGAAGCGCCTGTCAAGGTAAGGCAGGTGCCCGCGGAATTCCGGAGGCGCGAGCACTCTCAGCGCCCATTTCGGCACGAAGAGGGGCACGGCCCTGCGGCCGAGCGCCGCGTCTATCACGCGGACGAAGTCTGCAAGCGCTCTCGGCTCGCACTCCGTCGCGAAGAAAAAGTCCCTGGAGAGCTCAATCGAGCGTGCTATCGCCTCGGCGAGAGACTTTCCGGATATTACGGAGACTCTGGCTCTCACGAGCGGCGCGACCCTTCTGGCCACGAGCCTCACTAGCGCGGTCCACTCTGGGTGGCTGTTGAACTTGCCGTAGGCGAGGACGGGGCGGACTATGACCCAGTCGCTGAAGCACCCCGCCACGGCCCTCTCGCCCTCTGCCTTTGACGCGTCGTACTCAGTCAGCGGCTTTATCCCCTCCAGGTGCCTCTCCTCCTCCACGATCACGTCGCCGATGGGTCCCCTGACGGTGGCCGCCGACACGTGAACCACCTTGCCCCTCCAGTTGACCCTGACGGCAGCTCGGCAGAGTCTCTCTGGGAACTCTGCATTTGCTTCCCTCAACTCCCGCACGGTTCCGTAGTACTTGCCCACTAAATTTATCACAATGTCTGGGTTGACCCTGAGGGCCTCCCCGGGCTCGCTGTACTCCACAATTGCGGCGAAGTTGGAGGCGTGTCGAGCTACGTCCTGCTTTCTGGCCGCAGAGCCCGGCCTGCTAGCAACGTAAACATCGCGCCCCGCCAGCGCCTCCACGAGATTTGCGCCGACGAAGCCGAGACCCCCGAAGACTAAAATCCTCATACAGCGGCGGCGCCTGGGCGTTGATTAACTTACCGCGCCTATTCGCGTGGTTGCCCTGCTCGCCGCAGCGCCGGCAAGTGCCGTCAGCAGCTTGCGGCAGCCCTAACCGCCGCGGGTGCAGCCGCGCGAGCGCTCCACAATTTCCCTCTTTTTCCGTGCCGCCCCGCGGCCAGCGGGCGGGGGACTCCGGCCCCCGGAGGCAGTGGGGATTGAGGGGGCGCTGACATCACACCCGTGTCGCTAAGCCGCCTGCAAGGGGCTCGCTGCACTCCTGGCCCCGACCTTGCCCTCTAGCCTCCTCGCGAGGGCCGCCCTTATTAACCCCAGGAAGAGAGGGTGGGGTCTCGTCGGCCTGGATCTGAACTCGGGGTGAAATTGCGTTGCTATGAAGAACGGGTGGCCGGGCAGCTCGATTATCTCGACGCGCCTTACGTCCTCTCTCCACCCCGAGACGAGGAGGCCTGCCTCCACGAGCTTTGGCAGGTACTCGAGGTTCACCTCGTACCTATGCCGGTGTCTCTCGACAGCGACGCTGGAGCCGTAGAGCGATGCCGCGAGAGTGCCCGGCACTAGCTCTATCCTCCTGTTCCCGAGTATCATCGTGCCGCCCAGCGCGTCGATACCCCTCTGCTCCGGCGCCAGGTGAACCACTGGGTGTGGCGTGTCTGGGTCCACCTCCGTCGTGCTCGCCTCCTTGAGGCCCACGACGTTGCGGGCGAACTCGACAACAGCGAGCTGCATGCCGAAACAGATGCCGAGGAACGGGATCTCGCCCTCTCTAGCGTATCTCGCGCACTCTATCATGCCCTCCACTCCCCTTTTACCGAAGCCCGGCAGCACAATCACGGCTTCTACGTCGAGCTCGTGCAGTCTGTCTGGGCGCCTCTCCACGTCTACCGAGTTTATCCAGACGAGCTCAGGCCTCGCGCTGAGAGCCGCGCCTGCATGCCTCAGCGCCTCGATTATGCTCAGGTAGGCGTCGGGGAGTTCGACATACTTGCCGCACATTCCCACCTTGACGACATGGCGCGGGGACGTGAGCTTAGCAACAAATTCCTCCCACTCTCTGTAGTCCGGCGCTCTCGCCTCGAGTCTGAGGCGCCTCACTAAGAACTCTCCCATGCCCTGCCTCTCGAGCAGCAAGGGCACTTTATATATTGTGTCAACATTGTAGGAGTTGTATATTGCGTGCTGAGGCACGTTAGTAAATAGCGCTATCTTTCTCGCCGTGTTTGCGTCTATGGGCCTCTCGGACCTCACTACGATCGCGTCTGGCTGTATGCCGTATCTTCTCAACTCAGCAACGCTGTGCTGAAGGGGCTTCGTCTTGAACTCTCTCGTCGTCTTGAGCAAGGGGACCCACGCCACGTGCACGAATACGACGCCGTCCCCAAGCTCCAGCCTCAGCTGCCTCGCAGCCTCTAGAAACGGCAGCTGCTCGTAGTCGCCAACCGTGCCGCCAATCTCTACTATTGTCACGTCGAAGCCCTCTGCCGTCTCGAGAATTCTCCTCTTTATCTCGTCCGTGACATGGGGTATCAGCTGCACGGTCTGGCCCAGGTACTCGCCCTGCCTCTCTTTCATTATTACGGACAGGTATACCTGCCCCGACGTGATGTTATTTTTTCGTGACAGCTCCACGTCGAGGAACCTCTCGTAGTGGCCCAAGTCGAGGTCAGTCTCGCCGCCGTCATAAGTCACGAAGACCTCTCCGTGAGCGTAGGGATTCATAGTGCCCGCGTCGACGTTTATGTAGGGATCTATCTTGACCGCATTCACGGAGAAATTGCGAGACCTCAGCATCCTGCCGATGCTGGCAACTACGACGCCCTTGCCTACGCTCGACATAACGCCTCCTGTGATAAAAATCAGCCCGGGCATTTACTGGTGTGCGCGCGTGCTTAAAAGCTATGCGCGGAGAGCCGCAGTAATTCTCTGGGCGCACGCTAATCAGCGCCCGCCACGCGGGCTGCCTCTCGCCACCGACTCCGCGTGGGTTCAACTCTTCATCGCCGTCCCCCCGTCACTGTTTTTTATTCCTTCTGCGCGCGGTCTCGCCGCCCCGCCTCACGGTTATATTCCGGTTCCAGCAGTTGTGCGTGAGGCTCATTAGCATAGGGGGTCTGAGGGTTCTCGCGCTCTCCTGGCCTGAGGGCATAGCGCTCAGCGAGGCGCTTGCCAGAGAAGTGCGCGGCGCCGGCTATGTGCCAGATATAATTGTCGCTATTTCGAGAGGCGGGCTGGTGCCTGCTCGCATAATCAGCGATGTACTTGGAGTCGATGACATTATTACACTGGGGATCAAGCACTGGAGAGTTGCCGAGAGGCGGGCGCAGAGGCCCGTGCTTTATCACGTCATTGAGGCTGGCGCAGTGCGCGACAAGAGGGTGCTGGTGGTTGATGAGGTGGCCGACACGGGCAGCACCCTGGCGCTTGCAAAGAGCCTGGTTGAGATGCTGGGCGCGCTGGAGGTGAAAACCGCGGTAATTCACTTAAAGGCGACCAGCAGCTTCGCGCCTGACTTCTACGCCGAGAGACTTGAGGACTGGGTCTGGGTGGCTTACCCGTGGAGTCGCTGCGAGGACGTGAGGGAGCTCAGGAGGCGCGGCATGGACGTGTCCGGGCTGGGCGGGGAGCAGTGTTGAGCCCCTCCACGCGAGCGCGGGAATCCCGCGGGGCTTCCAGAGCCGTGCCCCCATTTCCCCCCGCGCCGGCCCTCTGCGGCGCGAGCGCTCTGCAGGCTCCGCGGCGTGCCAGGAGCGCGGGGCGGGGAGCCGGGAGGGCTGACAGCAGGCCCCTGCCGGTAGAGGCATGTGCCAGCGGCCGTGAGGGCCGCGCTCGCGCTACTCCGCGGCCTCTCTCACCCCCGGCGGGAGCCAGGACGCCGCTGTGATCGGCCTATTGCATTATGCGCGAGAGGATGTAGTTGTAAACACCGCCGTGCTTGAGGTACTCCGTCTCGGCGCGCGTGTACACTGCGAGCTTGGCTTTTATCTCGTCAACGCGGCCGTTCCTTCTGCGTATGCGGATTAAGACCTCCTTCTCCGGCCAGAACTCTCCCGAGAGGCCGAGGATGTCTATAACCTCCGAGCCGTCGAGACCCAGCCTGTCGGCTGTGATGCCCTCGGGCAGCCGCACTGGCGCGATGCCGACCATTATTAAGTTCTGCCTGTGAATCCTCTCAAAGCTCTCGGCAATCACCGCTCTAACGCCGAGGAGTCTCGGCCCCTTTGCCGCCCAGTCCCTGCTCGACCCGACTCCGTAGTTCTTGCCGGCGACTATCACCAGCGGCACTCCCTCCCTCTTGTAGGCCTCTGCTGCCTCGTACACCGTCATGGCGATGCCCTCGGGGAACTTGATAGTGAGCCCGCCGGGAAGCCCCCCGATTTTGTTCACGTAGCCCCTGCTGCAAAACGTGCCGCGCACCATTACCTGCCAGTTGCCCCGGCGCGAGCCGAAAGTCCCGAGCTCCGAGGGGCTGACGCCCGCGGAGATCAGAAACCTGCCGGCAGGGCTGTCTGCCGGGATCTCGCCGGCAGGGCTTATGTGATCTGTCGTTATGTTGTCCCCCAGCACGAGCAGGGGTCTCGCGCCCACTATGTCTCCGGCTGCCGCGCCCCCCTCCGCGAGCGGCGATGGCTGTATGTACGTGTCGTCAGGGCGCCAGCTATACAGCGCCCCGGAGGGGGTCTCCAGCGCGTGCCACTCTTCTGGCACAGGCCTTGTGTACGCCTCCCTGTAGACCTCAGGTCTCGCCCACTCCTCGACCGTGGCGCGTACCTCCTCCCGCGCCGGCCAGAGGTCGCGCAGGTAGACCGGCCTTCCGTCGGGCGCGTAGGCTAGTGGCTCCGACTCGAGGTCCCGCGTCACAGTTCCAGCTATTGCGTAGGCCACGACGAGCGGCGGCGACGCGAGATACACCGCGCGGATGTCGGGGTGGATCCTCCCCTCGAAGTTTCTATTTCCTGAGATAACCGCAGCGACAAGTATGTCGTGCTCCCTCACGGCCCTAATGACGGGCTCCGGCAGGGGGCCCGAGTTTCCTATACACGTCGCGCAGCCGTAGGCGGCGACGTGAAAGCCCAGCGCGTCGAGATACTTCTGGAGGCCGCTCCTCTCTAGAATCTCCGCGGCGGCTCTCGATCCCGGCGTGAAGCTCGTCTTGACATACGGCGGGGGTCTCACGCCCAGCTCAGCTGCGCGCCTCGCGAGAAGCCCGACGGCGACCAGGAGATACGGGTTGCTGGTGTTAGTGCAGCTCGCTACTGCGGCTATTACCACATCCCCATCGCTCAGCACGATACCCCTCCCGTCAATCTCGATCTCAACGCTCTTTTTCGAGCGCCTCCTTTTCCTCTCGCAGAGGAGTTTCATAAAACTGCCGGGAACCTCCGCCAGCTTTCTTCTATCCCACGGCAGCGTCGGCCCGGCAACGCAGCGCTCCACGGCAGAGAGGTCAAAGTCTATGACGCGGCTGTACTCAGCCCCAGCGGCCCCGCCGAAGAGCCCTTGCGCCTCGTAATACTTCCTTACTAGGGCAATGTGACTCTCGGGCCTCCCGGTAATTGCGAGATAGCGTAGCGTCTCCTCGTCAACCGGAAAGAGAGCGACTGTAGCGCCGTACTCCGGAGCCATGTTTGACACGACCGCGCGGTCAGGCACTGTCAGCTTCCTCACGCCATCGCAGACGAACTCGATGAACGCGTCAACGACACCGGCCTTGCGCAAGAGCTCTGTGAGTGTCAGCGCGACGTCCGTTGCCGTGACGCCAGGCCTGGGCTCGCCGTAAAGACAAACCGCAACGACGCGCGGCAGCCTAATGGTGACGGGCTCGCCCAGCAGTGCCGCCTCGGCCTCAATCCCGCCTACGCCCCAGCCCACGACCCCGAGGCCGTTTGTCATGGTCGTGTGGCTGTCGGTTCCTATCACGGTCTCGAAGTAAGCAAGGCCCCCCTCAGCTACGACAACTCTCGCCAGCAGCTCGAGGTTTACCTGGTGGATGATGCCCGCTCCCGGCGGGAACACCCTCAAGTTTGCAAACGCCTGCTGGGCCCACTTTATGAAGCGGTACCTCTCCTTGTTCCTCCGGATCTCGAGCGCCACGTTTCGCCTCAGCGCGTCGCGCGACCCCCAGAAGTCAACGCTTACCGAGTGATCTATTACTAGGTCGACAGGCGCCTGCGGATTGACGACGAGCGGGTTGCCGCCGGCTCTCGCCACGGCATCGCGCAGGGTCGCAAGGTCCACTAGCACCGGCACTCCCGTGTAGTCTTGCATTATTACACGCGAGACCCGGATTGCGACCTCGCCCTGCGGCGCCCTGGAGTCCCAGCGCAGCAGCGTCTCGAGGTGCTCCCTCGTCACGCTCCTGCCGTCTAAGTTGCGCAGGACGTTCTCCAAAAGCACGCGCAGCGAGTACGGCAGCTTGTCAATGTCGTGGCCCTCCTCGCCGAGTGCTGCAATTCTGTAGTAGCGGTATACACTGTTGCCGACGGAGAGCTTGCCCACGAGGTGCTCCGTCACGCGAGCCCGCGGCGGGCTAGTTATGAATTATGAGACTCGGGGCGCGGCACATAGACGCAAGCTGGATCCTCGGCAAGGGGGTCGCCGAGCTGCGCGTAGGCGCGAGCTCTGGAGCCGCCGCATATCAGTCTGTACTCGCACCTGCCGCACCTCCCCCGGAACTCTCCGGCGCGCATTCTCTGGAGCAGCGGGTGCTCCCTGTAGACTCTGATGAGGCTGTCGCGCCGCACGTTGCCGAGCGGGTAGGGCAGGAAGCCGCTTGGGTGAATTGTGCCGTCGTAGGCCACGAAGACAATCCCGCACCCGTCTCGCGTGGGGACCACTGACTGGTCTACACCGCGCGCAGGCTCGCCAAGCAGCTCTCTCAGCCTGCCGACGAGCGCATGGTAAAGCGGGTGCTCAAACCGTCTCCCTCTGAGTCTCTCGAGCTTAGCCCTTCTAAAGAACGGCGCCTCTACAGCCCTCACCTTAATGCCGTACATTGTCACGTCGACGAGAAAGTTGACGGCCGCTTCATACTCCTCCGGCGAGATGTCCAGCTCCTCCCTCGCGCGCCCGGTGACCACCAGGAAGAAGAGCTCCCACGCGCTCGCGCCCAGCTCTATCACGAGCTTAGCGAGCTCCGGGAGCTCGGGCAGAGAGCCCCTCCACACTGCAGTGTTCACCTGAACGGGAATTCCCATGCTAACGGCGGCCCGTATGACTCTAATCGTGTCCCTAAAGTTGCCGCTGGCCCCACGCAGCCAGTCATGAGTCCTCTCGCTGGCCCCGTCAAGGCTTATCGACACCGATCTGACGCCGCACTTCTTGAGCGCCTTGAGCGCGTTCTCGCCTAGCGCTTGCGTCACGCTTGGCGCGAGCGCAACCGGCACGCCGAGGGAGCTGGCATGGTCGATCACGTCAAATAAGTCCTCCCTCATGAGCGGGTCGCCGCCTGTAATTACGAGTAGCGGGGCGGGGCTCCCGAAGCTTGCCACTTGCTCGACGAGCGCCTTGGCCTCGCGTGTGGTAAGCTCGCCGGGCAGAGGCTTGAGTACCGCATCTGCTCTGCAGTGCTTGCACGCGAGCCGGCACGCCCTTGTCGACTCCCAGAACACTATCAGGGGGGTCTCGCGGAATCTCTCAAGCAGTCTCTCGGCGCTGCCGGGCGCGCTCATGGCGCGCTGGCGCCGGCCTCGAGTTTCAACTCTCTGAACGCCCTCTCCAGCGCCGCGAGAGTCTCGTCGACAATGTCCCTCGTGTGGGCCGCCGACGTGAAGTTGACTTCGTACTGCGACGGCGTCAGGTAAACGCCGTGCCTCAGAGCAACTTCGTGAAGCTTGAAGTACAGCTTCTCGTTGCTCTCCCTGACGTCCTGCGGCGTCTTAATGTCGCCCCTCTTGAAGTAGAGCTGGAACATTGACGCGATATGTTTCACGACAACATCGAAGCCAGCGCGCCCGGCGATATCCTCCACTCCTCGGGCGAGTCTCTCCGCGGCCTCGTTTGCTATTGCGTACGGCTCGCCGCGCTCGAGCTCCTCGATGACGGCGATGCCGGCGGCGATAGACACAGGGTGCGCGTTGAAGGTGCCGGCATTGTAAACGGGCCCGCTCGGCGTCACTAGCTCCATAATCTCCGACCTCCCGCCGAACACGCCGATCGGAAAGCCGCCGCCAATTACCTTGCCAAGTGTTGTCAGCTCGGGCATCACTCCGAAGTACCCCTGCGCGCCCGAGAGCCCGACCCTGAATCCCGTGATTATCTCGTCAAATATGAGCAGCGCGCCGACTCTCTCGCTCTCCTCTCTCAGCGCCTTTATGAACTCCCTGTCCGGAATTATCAAGCCGCAGTTCCCAGCCACCGGCTCGACTATGATGGCCGCCAGGCGCTCTCCCACCTCCCTCACGGCCTTGATGAGCGCATCGGCGTCATTGTAGGGCACGACCACTGTGAGCCTGACCACGTCCCGCGGAACTCCGGCACTGATGGGCACGCCCCACGTGGCGGCGCCTGAGCCCGCTCTGACAAGCACGTAGTCGTGCGAGCCGTGGAAGTTCCCGTCAAACTTGATTATTACATCGCGCTTGGTGTACGCGCGCGCAAGCCTTATTGCGTTCATTGTGGCCTCGGTCCCGCTGTTAACTATGCGCATCTTCTCTACCGAGGGGACGTGTGCCCGGATTTTCTCGGCAAATACAACCTCCCTCTCCGTCAGCAGCGCGTATATCCAGCCGCTCTCTAGCTGCCCCATCACGGCCTCCCTCACCCTTGGGTGCGCGTGCCCCAGTATGATCGCCCCAAATGCCATGCAGTAGTCAATGAGTCTCCCTCTGTCCGTGTGAAGGTAGGGGCCCGAGGCGCCGAGCGCCACGAGCGGCGCGCCGAGATGCTTTAAGGCTCTTGCTGGCGAGTTCACGCCGCCCGGAAAGACTCTTCTCGCCCTCTCAACGATCTCGCTGAAGCGCGTCACGCACTTCACCGCGCTGCAATATTTATTCGCTTGAGCGGGCCGGCCCGCGCTCTAACAGCCTGACAGGCGGCTCCCGGCGCGCCGCTGAGACCAAGCGGCGCTGGTGAGGGGGCGGCCGCTGCCATTGCCGCGGGCGGCTGGATCCAACTACTCTTCTCTGTGCCCGAATACTTATTTAGCCTGACGCTACTCTAGCGCATGGAGGGGCGCCTACTGCCGGGCGAAAGGCCTGCCAGGCACCGCCGCCCTGCTGTCCGCTGGCTGCCTTCGGCTAGTGCTGATGCGCCGTGCCAGACGAGACTCCACTCCAGGAGGCCTAGTGCGCCTCGGACCCCCTGCCCCCCGAGGAGCTGCGGGAATTGAGGGAGCGCGGCTGCAATGGAATACCTCCACGCGCTGCTTATAGCCACGGCGGCTTACGCTGCCGCCGTCACTGCGACGTATCTCGCGCTGCTGAGAAAAGCACCGCCGGAGTTCAGAAGGCGCAGGAGGGCCAGAGTCAAGGAGGTGGTTGCAATAGTATTACTGGTACTTATGTTCTTCGCCGTGGGCTACCTCATTAAGCAATTTGTCTAGCTCTGGGAGTACATCGTCTGGGCTGTCTGGGCCGATGTACTTTACATTTATGAGCTGAACTCCACCCGGGAACTGAAAATAGACAAACTCGCAAGTCCCGCGCAGCAAGGCCCTCTTCGTCACAAGTATCTTGTAGCGCTCCCCGATTTGCAGGACCTCTGCGTTGTTTGGAGGCTCTTTCAGCTGTCTGAAGATGTCGACGGAGATGACGTAACAGCCGCCCTCCTCAATTATGCGAATTCTCGGCACGCCCCTACCATCCACATGCACTCTGACCGTCACGGAAAGAGTGAGGAGGAGAGGAGACTAAAAGGGGAACTGTGGACTGGCAGTCCATTAACGCCCCCACCTCCCCGCCGCTCCCGGCGCCGGCCCTCTCGCGTGTCGCGGCGCGCCGCCGCTGGGCAGGCGCCGGAATGAGCGCGGCGGGGAGATGAGGACCTCATCGCGAAAGTTATCGCCACCGGCAATTACTCCACTCACAGGAGCGGGGAGGCCGGGCTGCCGATCCAGAGCCGCGGTCCGCAGTGAGGCCGGCTGCTGGCGCTCAGGCGACGCGCGGAAGCCGGCGGGGCGCCCGCCCGGGAGAGCGCGGCGCGCTCCGGCATTTTGCGTCCCGCGCTCTTGAGGAGCGGCTGCGGCGGAGGAGGGCGTCTCTCTGCCCCCGCTCATAGGCGTGCCAGCGTGAGAGCAAAGAGCACGATTACCAGCGCGGCGCTGGGGCACAGCCACGGCACCGCGACGTACGCGAAGTGCGCGAGAGATGCGGAGAGCAGCGCGACCGACACTGCCAGTGGTATCTGCTCGAGCAGCGCGTGGCTGTGCCTCGATGCGGCAGCTCCCGGCAGTATTAAAAGTGCCGCTGGCATTAACACGCCGAGCGTGTACACGCTCGCGGCAATTGCCAGCGACATTGACGCGATGAACGCGTAATCCAGCCGCCTCACTCTTATCCCGACGGCCTCTGCAAAGTGCTCGTCAAGCGCCGCGTAGAGGTGCTTAACCCCGCAAAGCGCCGGGAACGCGAGCGCGGGGGCGAGTAAGGGCAGCTGCGCGATCACGTCTTGTCTGGTTATGAGCACGTACTCGCCGGCAATTAGGGAGACAGGGTCCAGCGCAGCGCTCCCGGAGTACCTCACGAGATAGAGCAGCGCAGCGGCTGTGGCTAGCTGCAGCGATACTACAACGCCAGTCGCGACGTCCCTCTTGAGTCTGAGTCTCTCCGCCGCGATCGTGAGATAGTTTAAAGCGAGCAAGAGCGCCAGAGTCGTTGCGTAGAACGCCGCGGGGCGCCCAGGCCCGGCGACTGGCAGAGAGATAACCGCGGCGGCGAGCGCGGCTGCGAGAACGGCGTGGGCCTGCGCGTGAGCTAAGAATGCCATTCTGCGGTGAATTGCGAGCGGGCTGTGTGCTGCCAGCACCGCGGACGTGATGTAGAGAGAGATTAGTGGCCAGAAGACGTACGGCACGCAAAGCCATGCGTGCACCGCCGCGGCGGTTGCCAGAGTGGCGGCGGCCGCCAGGGCGCGCAGCGCCGGCCTCACGCTCCCAGGGGTGCCTGCCCTTAATTAGTCGCGCCGCTCTCCCGCGCCCGTTGAGCCTCTAGCGCCTTCACTAGCCACTCAATTATGCAGCCGTGCGCTGTCCCGGGCTCACGCGGCACTCCCTCGAGACATTTCAAGTACCTTTCCGCCAGTCCCACGCACCGGCCGCGGGCAATGGATTATAACTAAGTTGCGCACTACAGACGCGTGAAACTCAGAGTGTGGCCGCTCGACATGACATACACCGTTGTCAGCGAGGTGCCCGAGGTGCGCGTTTTCTGCATCACCGAGAGCGGCGAGCGCGCCGTCATAGTGGACAGATCCTTCCGGCCGTACTTCTACGTTGACTGCCAGTCGTGCGACCCGGCGTCCGTAAAGGCACAGCTCTCGCGCGTGGCTTACGTGGAGGACGTGCAGTCAGTTGAGAGGAAACTGCTGGGGAAGCCCAAGAGGCTTCTGAAAGTCGTGGCGAGAGTGCCGGAGGACGTGAGGCGCCTGAGAGAGGCCGCGGCGAAATTGCTGGGAGCGCTGGGAGTTTACGAGGCAGACATACGCTTCTACATGCGCTACGCAGTAGATAAAGGAGTCGTGCCGTGCAGCTGGAACGTCGTTGAGGTCGAGAGCGCCGGGACTCTCGGGAGGTACGCGGCCTACACAGCGATTGAGTGGCTCGGCGCCTTCGGCGGCATACCGCCGCCTCTGCGCATTATTGCATTCGACATCGAGGTCTACAACGAGAGAGGGACTCCGGACCCCGCCAGGGATCCGGTCATAATGATTGCCGTGAAGACGGGCGAGGGGAGGGAGGAGCTCTTCGAGGCGTCAGGCAGAGACGACAGACAGGCTCTCCGCGCGTTCGTCGAGCTCATAAAAGAGTACGACCCCGACGTGATCATCGGCTACAACTCCAACAAGTTCGACTGGCCTTACTTATCAAGGCGCGCCGAGGCTGTGGGAGTGCCGCTGAGAGTTGACAGGCTGGGGCGCGCCCCCCAGCAGAGCGTCTACGGGCACTGGTCCATAGTCGGCAGGGCAAACGTAGACCTTTACAACATCGTCGAGGAGTTCCCGGAAATAAAGGTAAAGACTCTGGACAGGGTTGCCGAGTACTTCGGCATTATGAAAAGGGACGAGAGAGTTTTAGTACCGGGGCACAAGATATATGAATACTGGAGAGACCCCGCCAAGAGACCGCTGCTCAGGCAGTATGCGCTGGACGACGTGAGGTCGACTCTCGGGCTCGCCGAGAGGCTCCTGCCCTTCCTCGTTGAGCTGGCGGCAGTATCGGGGCTCCCGCTAGACCAGGTCGCCGCTGCCAGCGTGGGCAGCCGGGTCGAGTGGATGTTGATGCGTTACGCCTACCGCACGGGAGAGATAGCGCCGAACAGGGAGGAGCGGGAGTACGAGCCGTATAGGGGAGCGATCGTGCTCGAGCCGAGGCCGGGGCTCTACAGCGACGTCCTCGTGCTCGACTTCACGTCGATGTACCCAAACATCATGATGAGGTACAACTTGTCTCCGGACACATACATAGAGCCAGGCGAGCCGGAGCCCCCCGAGGGCGTTTATGTGGTGCCGGAAGTAGGTCGCAGGTTCAGAAAGAGCCCAGAGGGCTTCATGCCCCTAGTGCTCAAGCACCTTGTCGAGCTTCGGCGCGCAGTGAGGGAGGAGATGAAGGAATACCAGCCGGACTCCCCGGAGCGAAGGGTTCTCGAGGAGAGGCAGAGAGCCCTCAAGGTTATGGCAAATGCCATATACGGCTACACGGGCTGGATAGGAGCCAGGTGGTACAAGAGAGAGGTCGCGGAGTCGGTGACGGCATTTGCTAGGAGCATAATGAGCGACGTAATACAGTTCGCGCGAGAGATTGGAATAACCGTGATATACGGCGACACTGACAGCCTCTTCATCGCGAAGAGCGACAGCGCCGAAAAGCTGGCATCGTACGTCGAGAGCAAGTATGGCATTGAGATAAAAATTGACAAGGACTACGAGAGGGTCTTGTTCACAGAGGCCAAAAAGAGGTACGCGGGGCTCGTGAGAGACGGGCGCATTGACATAGTCGGGTTTGAGGTGGTGAGAGGCGACTGGAGCGAGGTCGCGAAGGAAGTGCAGCTCAGGGTGATAGAGATCATCCTCAAGTCGAGGGACGCGCGCGAGGCAAGACGCGCCGTTGTAGATTACATGCGCAGCGTGATAGAGAAGCTGAAGAATTACAGGTTTGAGCTCGATGACGTCATTATATGGAAATCCCTCGACAAGGAGCTGGGCGAGTATAAGGTGCTGCCGCCTCACGTACGCGCGGCACTGCTGTTAAGGAGGCACGGCTTCAGAGTCCAGAGGGGGGGCACCATAGGCTACGTCATAGTCAAGGGCGGGGGCAAGGTGTCAGACAGGGCCGTGCCGTATATTCTTGTAGACGAC
>JAJHRB010000027.1 GCA_020833025.1 Thermoproteaceae archaeon
GCGCACCGCAGATCTCCAGCCGCCTCTACGGCTGGCCGCCAGAAATATCCCTCTCTATCTCCTCCACCAGTCTGAATACTAGGTAGTCAAGGAAAGTGAGGTCGGCGCCCGGTCTAGCCGCGACTATGACCACGACACTTCTCCCGCCGCGCGCGACTACCACGCAGTCTTCAAAAATGATATCAAAACCTCTCAGCGTTGACTTGACGAGCTGCTCGACCTCACCCATTCTGGACGCGAGTGCAGATATCCTGATCCACACATCTCTGTCCATGCCTATGCCATCAATATAAAGACCGGACCTGTGAAATACTGCAGCTCCCATCACGGGCGCGTCGGCTTTCGCCTCCTCCAGCGCCGCCCTTATAACCTCGGCTGCCCTCACGGCGGAAGAGTGCATCCTGCCGCCTAGCTTATTACCGGCCTCTCGCCAGTGACAACATAGTTTGTGTAGACTGCAATGTGGAGCGCGTGATCGGCCGCGCGCTCTAGGAGCCTTATGACAAGAGTCTCAACAATTTTGCACTTGTCGGCGCCCTTCAGCGCCTCTAGCAGCGTACTCCTGTCGATTCTGTCTATCTCCTCGTCGACCTCCGCCACCTCCTGCATCACAGATGCATCCCGCCTCAGAAACGCGTCGATCGCACGCGATACCGCGCGTATCACCCTCTCGCCTGCCCTCTTGATGTCCCCCGACTCGCACCTCTCATCCAGCTTCTCCGCGGCGCTTGCTATGTTAAAGGCATAGCGCGCGATTCTGTACATGCTGTACGACACGAACATCGCGCTCTCCATGTGGCGCAAGTCGCCAGCCACTGGGCCGTACCTGGCGACGGCCTCCATCGCTATTTCCGTGATCTCGCGGTGGAGGTAGTACAGCCTGAAGGCCATAGCCTTAATGATCTGAGAGTAGTTGGGCGGGGAGGGCGAGAGGAAGGGCTTCAGCGCCAGCTCTAGGCTCTTCACCGCAAGATCGCGCCCCTCCTCGAGCCTGCAGAGAATACCCCGCACGGCGGCATCCAGAAGGCGCCGCACAGCACTCTCGGTGCGGGCTGGTTATAATTTTTATTAGCGGAGGGGCGGGGAGCGTGTTGGGAGCGGGAAAAACGGGATTTTACCCTAGTATCCAGGCTGCAGCTCCCTGCTCTTGACGAGTGGGCGCAAGTCTCTCGGCGGCAGCCTGGAGTTTGCGCGCCCGGCGACCGGCTGGTAGCCGTACTCGTGTATCCTCCAGAATATTCTGTATACTATGTGATCAGCCTTCGTCCAGAAGAAGAAGAAGACCAGCAGAGCGAGCGGCACGGCGTGGAAGTGCTCGGCAAAGTAGAGGAAGCCGCGCGTGGCCCAGGAAACGCTAGGCCACTCTAGGTAGTAGAGGTAAATTGCTGCCTGGAGCACGAACCCGCTCACGGCAATCAGCAGTATTAGCACCGGTAGCAGCTCTGCGCCGATCATGTCCCACACGCCCCTGTACCTGACCTCCTTGTACCTGACCGCCAGCCACAGCGAGCTGCCAATTATCAGCAGGATCCCGGCGAGTACGCCGAATATCCTGACCGGGTGATCCAGCCTTATTGGGATGCAGTTGTGCGGCAGTGTTACAAAGTTTATCACAGTTGCGATGGCAGCAAGAATGAAACCCCACACGATTAGCAGCTTGGCCGCCCTCTTGGATATCCTGGTTCTGACGAGCTCTGGCGGCGACTTCATGTAAGGCTGCACGCACTTGAATATGTTCATCCCGAGGACGTCAACAAATATCGTCTTGAAGAAGCCGGCCGCGGCAGCGCCGGCAGACAGCGGCGGCTTACGCCTGACAAGCATTTCGCCCCACTGCGAGAACGGCACCATTATTGATATCTGCGGGAACTTTGCAACGTTGTGCTGCCTTATGCCCTTGTAGACAAAGGTGGCTATCAGCCAGATCACTGCAATTATCGCAATTGTGTCAATGGCCGTCCAGTCAACGGGGCTCTGTACGCCAAACTCGCGAGGGCATGCTGCCTCCACCGCCACCAGCACTCAGGGCCGCCCCGCTAATAAAACTTGTTCTCGCTTCCACGTTAACCAAAATATATAAAGGCCCCCGGAGATAGGCGCATGCCCACATTTGTTTACAGCGCTTTGTGCAAGGGCTGTGGCAAGTGCGTCGACATCTGTCCCGCCGACAACATGCAGTTCAACCCAAGGACCAGGAAGGCCTACAACGCCGACCCCGTGAGCTGCTCGGAGTGTCTCAACTGCGTAAAGTACTGCCCGGAGCACGCGGTAGACGTGAGGTCGTACGCCGACTTCATGCCCCTCGGCGCTAGGGTCGGCGTGGTGAGGGACACCAAGAAGAATGTGATTTACTGGCGCCTAATGTTCAGAGATGGCACCATCAGGGACTTCGCCGTGCCCATAAGGACGACGCCGTGGGGCAGCGCTAAGGGCGCGCTCGACTTCGCTGAGAGGGCGGACCTCGACTCCGAGCTGCTCTGCTGCGAGGACAACCCGGAGTTCCTTGGCTTTAAGGAGCTGCCGAGACCCAAGGAGCTGAAGTACTTCACAGGGCCTGAGTTCAGCGTGTAGCCATGAGCGTCAACCCGTTCAACCCGCCCGTTAGGGTCGTCGAGACGGACATTTTAGTGGTCGGAGGCGGGATGGCAGGCTGCGGCGCGGTGTTCGAGGCGAAGTACTGGTGCAGGGGCAAGTGCAGGGTGACGTTGGTCGAGAAGGCAAACCTCGAGAAGTCGGGCGCGGTCGGGATGGGGCTGTCGGCGACGAACCTGGGCGAGTTCACGGAGGACCCGGAGGACCCGAAGCCCGAGGAGTTCGTCAAGTACGTGAGGAACGAGTACTTTGGCATAGTGCGCGAGGACCTGGTGTACGACATAGCGAGGCACATGACCTCGACGATAAAGCTTCTCGACATGTGGGGCCTGCCGCTATGGCGCGACCCGAAGACAGGCAAGTTCCTCAGGTCGGGCCGCTGGCAGCACACAATTCACGGCGAGTCCTACAAGGCAATTGTGGCCGAGCCGTGCCGCAAGTCGGCAGACGAGGTCTACGAGCGCGTGGTTGCCGTGTTCCCGCTGCTCGACGAGGCCGTCCCCAATAGAATTGCCGGCGTCGTCGGCTTCCACGTGAGGGACGGGACGATGTATGTGTTCAAGGCCAAGGCCGTTATAGTCACGGCGGGCGGCGGCTCGCTGATTTACAGGCCGAGGGCGACGTCGGAGGGCATCGGCAGGGTGTGGTACCCGACCTGGGCCTCGGCCTCCGCGTACGGCTTGACGCTGCTGGCCGGCGCCGAGGCCGTCGAGATGTGCTCCAGGCTCGTTGTTGTCAGGTTCAAGGACGGCTACGGCCCCGTCGGCTACCCGTACCTGCTGTTCAAGATGAGATCCACGGACGTCTACGGGAAGACGTGGGAGCCCCTGCCGGACGAGGCGAGGGCGGAGTACAGGAAGCTGTACGGCAAGTACGCCGACGCGAGGCCGACGCCAACCTTGCTCAGAGTGCTTACCACGATAAGGAACTGGAAGGAGGGGAGGGGGCCTGACATAATGCAGACGCAGGAGAAGCTCAAGACTGAGGAGGACATCCACATATTGTTCGAGGACTACCTCGACATGTCGCCGACACAAGCAATACTGTGGGCCGCGCAGAACATACACCCGGAGAAGAGGCCCTCCGAGCTCATGGCCACAGAGCCTTACGTGCAGGGCAGCCACGCGACGCCGGGCGGCATGTGGGCGTCGGGGCCGCCGGACATAGCACCCCCCGAGTACAAGTGGGGCCCGAACAGGATGCTGACAGTCGAGGGTCTCTTCGGCGCCGGCGACACCGTCGGCGTCTCAGGCCACAAGTTCAGCAGCGGCTCGATTGCAGAGGGCAGGATCGCCGGCAAGTCGGCGGTCAGGTACGTGCTGACAAAGGCCAAGGACTACAGGCCGACCGTGAGCAAGGACACGATCGAGCGCTACAGAGAGATGCTGTACAGGCCCATGGCGTGGTACGAGCTGAACAGGCCCCTCACGACAACGCCGGAGGTGCCCAAGCAGATGACGAACTGGTTTGAGATACACCCGAACTACCTGAACTGGTTCCAGCTGCTGAACCGCCTTATGAAGACAATGGACGAGTACGCCGCCGGCTGGAGCGCCGGCTACGTGACTAACATGTACCTGCTGAACCGCGCGTGGGAGCTGCTGAAGATGCTCGAGGAGGACTTCAACTGCTGCGCAGGGGCGGCGAGCCTGCACGAGCTGCTGAGAGTGTGGGAGTTCTACCACAGGCTGATAACGGCACAGGCCGTCGTCTTCTCGATGATGAACAGGAAGGAGACGAGGTATCCCGGCTACTACATCAACGCCGACTACCCGCAGCTGGACGAGAAGAACTGGCACGTGTTCCTCCTGGTGAGGAGGGACCCGAAGACCGGCGAGTGGAGCTGGAGGACCGTACCGGTAATCCACTTCGTCCCGTAGTCCAGCATCGCGCAGGAAGAAAAATGAAAAACTCCCGCTTTTCCTCTCTCGTTTTGACCGGGGCCGCTCCTGCACTTCAGTATTTCAAGTCTCAATTTCGGCCGGCGGTCAGCAATAACGACCCGCCGAGTCTACACGCTCCAGTTAACAATGTTTATTTGCGCCGGCACAAGGCGACACATGCCACGCGTGCCCGAGGTGTACTACGCGGGCGAGATACCGCCGCACGGCGGCGGCACGCTCGTGTACAATGTCATTGACAACATAGACAAGGCGAGGCAGTACTGGGAGATAAAGACGAGAATAGAGATCAAGCCGACTCTGGACCCGAAGGGCGTGCCTGTCAGGAACGTCTACAGGGAGGTGATGTCAATAGCCTACGGCTTCTTCACGCCGCTCGAGGGCTTCATGACGCAGAATGAAGTAGAGTCCGTGCTGAAGGAGAGGCGCCTCCTCAGCGGCTGGCTGTTCCCGTACCCAATAGTGTTTGACGTGACCGAGGAGGAGTGGAAGGCGTCGGGCGCCAAGGTCGGCGACGAGGTCCTCCTGACGCTTAAGGGCAAGCCGCTTGCCGTCATCAAGGTCGAGGAGTTCTACAAGCTGCCTGAGGACAAGAAGGCCTTCGCCGACGCCGTCTTCGGCACGCCGGAGAGGAACAAGGAAGTCGTGAGGGTGCCGTTTGACGAGAAGATGCCGGGCTGGCTGATATACCGCTGCTTGAAGTCCCACGCAATTGCCGGGAGAGTGTGGGTGGTCAACCCGCCGAAGTTCAGGGAGCCCTACGTCAGGTTCTGGATACCGCCTGCCCAGAGCAGGGCGTACATAAAGGCCAAGGGCTGGAGGTTCGTGGTCGCGCACCAGACTAGGAACGTGCCCCACGTCGGTCACGAGATGCTGATGAGGAGGGCGCTGTTCGTCGCGGGCATCGGCGAGAGGCCGGCCGACGCAGTCCTGGTCAACGCGATAATAGGAGCGAAGAGGCGCGGCGACTACGTTGACGAGGCAATACTGGAGGGCCACGAGGCGCTGAGCCGCGGCGGCGGCTACTACTTCCACGCAGACCGCCACATAGTCACCATGACGCTGTGGGACATGAGGTACGGCAACCCGCTCGAGTCAATACTCCACGGCATAATCAGGCAGAACATGGGCTGCACGCACCACATGTTCGGCAGGGACCACGCTGCAGTCGGCGACTACTACGACCCGTACGCCACCCAGTACCTGTGGACCAGGGGCCTGCCGAGCTACGGCATAAACGAGCCGCCCCACCTGACAGACAAGGGCCTCAAGATACGCCCGGTGCACATGGGCGAGCTGGCATTCTGCCCGAAGTGCGGCGAGTGGACGTACCTCGGCATACCGCTGGACGTGCCCGAGGTCAAGCAGCTGCCGCTCTGCGGCCACAAGCCCGAGAGGATATCCGGCTCGTTCCTGCGCGGGCTGATAATTGAGGGCATCAAGCCGCCGAGCGTTATAATGAGGCCCGAGGTCCACGACGTAATCGTGAAGTGGTGGAAGGTGTACGGCTACCCGTACGTGACGGACAAGTACCTCAAGCTTAAGGAGGAGCAGCTCGAGGTGGAGCTGCCATGACTGCCGAGGTCAGGAAGTACAAGATCGGCCTGATAATTGACGACAAGAGGTACGAGGCAATAAAGGGCACGCCGCTCGAGCAGAAGATTGAGCGCATGTTCGGCGGTTACATCAGGCTGCTGACGCTCGAGGTGGACGAAGAGACCGCAAGGCATGTACTCAAGGAGTTCCCGTCAGGCAGAATTGACGCGAGGGGCTTCCTGGAGGACCTGCCGGTTGCCTTCAAGAGGGCGCTGTTCGAGGCCGTCGTCAAGACCAAGAGCCTCGGCAAGGAAGCAATAGACGAGGTGTTCAAGAAAATCGATGAGATAAAGGCTGCGGCGGAGAAGGAGAAGGAATACGTGCCGCCGCCGGCATAGCCCGGCGCCCGGAATTCCCATTTTTCTCTCCCCCGCAGTGCCCGCAGGAGGGGTTTTGAGAATTCTAACGCGCTCCCAGGCCGCCAGCAGACGGCCGGGGCTGCGAGTGGCGCGCTGTCTCTCGGATATCTCAAATACTAATAATGTTTATAAGAGCACGCGCATGCCGCCACATGGCGGGTCCCCGCCACACTGGCTGTGGTTCTCGTCTAATGCCAACACCAATGCCTCTGGCGCGCGTCAAGAGCGCTGCGCGCGTGCTGCGCGTATGCTGAACTTGCTGGCGCTCGGCCGCGACCCCATTCTCCGCGACATTCTCGGCTACGTGATATCCCGCGGCCCTGCCACTGCATACCGCATTGCCCGCGAGCTGAACCTCCATTTCGTGCAGGTCTACAGAAAGATCAGGCAGATGGAGGAGCTGGGCCTTGTGAAGAGGTACTGCTGCGAGAGAAGGGACTTGATAGACGCGACAGAGCGCGGCCTTCTTGTGTGTTATCACCACGGCTGTGCGAGCCGGGACCTTATTCTGAACAAGCTTGCAGCGCGCTACAGAGTAGAAAAGCGGTACATCAAGGACTTCCTCGACTCCTATCTCAGGCACGCAGAGAGTAAGAATGACCTCCCGATAGATGAGATACCGGTAATGGTGTTTTACGCAGTCTACAGGAGAGTGGGGGGCGTGGCGCCCCCGCTGGCAGCAATACTCGCGGAGTACGTGGGAGTACCCCCGGCGCCTCACGTGACAGCAAGGGAGTAGGTCTCTTTCTTGCCTGCTAAATAAAAATATATTTTAACCTTCAGACGCGTAGAAACATGGAGTTATGGCTTGAGATGTGCCAGACGGGTACAATTTTAGACCACCGGTTCGTGCTCTTCGGCAACTTCCCGTTCAGTTATGCAAAAATTGACAGCAGGGACGGCAGATCCACCATCGCTAGGGTGGAGCGCTGGCGCGACTGCAGCGGTGTGTCGCGGGAGGTTGCGCTCAGGCTATACCCGTATTACGGGTGGGGGATCATTCCGGTGAGGGCCCTCTTCTTCGTCGAGGAGGCCCAGCCAAAACGTGCAAGGCGCGTGATCATGGAGGTCCCCTTCGGCATAACAGAGGCGCTCATCAGGAGGCAACTCGCCGGGTATCCGCTGGCCGAGGGCTCAATTGCCATCGAGTACCTCGGACACATCGAGTTTGGCGAGGTTGTGCAGGTAGAGCCCCCCATGTCAGTCATGTCAGACAGTACAGAGCTCACACTGAGGGAGAGGCCAGTTGAGGACGACGTCGCGCTCTTTGAGATGAGGGGGGAGGCCAGAAAGAGTGAAGGCGAGAGCGGGTAGATGCTGGGGGAGTCGGGCCTTTGCGTCCCCAACTCCGCGGCGCGCCTGCTGGCTCGGTAACGCGCTGACGTCAGGCTCGTCCCCGGCGCGAGATAGAATATAAATACAGCAGGCGCGGGAGCGTCGTGCGTCTCGAGGTCAAGATAAGCGGCCTCCCGCGCGACAGGAAGAACATACTCGTAGTGTCGTGCCCCGAGCCGTCGCTGGCAGGCGTCGTGGCGGTGGAGTACTTGGTGGACACGCTGGCGATGGAAGAAATCGGCGCCATAAAGATAGCCGAGATGCCGCCCGTGATTGCCGTCATAGACGGCGCGGCCAAGCTGCCGTACAGGATTTTCTACTCAAGGCAGGCTGGCGTGGTCGCGATCAGGCAGCACGTGCCGGTCCCGCCGCACGTCTACTCTGAGTTCATAAACAAGCTGCTTGACTGGGCCGAGGAGAACAAGGTGAGGACGGCCGTGTGCCTCTCTGCCGTCCCTGCGGTTGGCGAGAGGGAGGGCGACAAGGTCTACTTCGTCACTGAGGAGGGCCTCGTTGAGAGGTTCAAGCAGTACGGCTTCGAGCCCATCAGGGAGGCGACGGTGACCGGGCTCGAGGGGGCGTTCCTAGACGCAGTTCTCGGCAGGAGCGTCGACGGCGCGCTGCTGGTCGCCGAGTCTAAACTCCTCACGGCCATCAAGCGGCTGACTGACAGCGGCAAGATCGCGACGCACAGGGACGTGATGCTGATACTGAACGACCTGATAGGCCGCGTGGGGCCCGACGTCGGCGCCGCGCTCAAGCTGGTCAACGCGGTGGCGAGGCTTGCAGAGATTCAGGTGGACACCTCAAGGCTGCAGGACCACGCGTCGAAGTACGCGTTCCTGATAGAGAAGAACGTGGAGGCGCTGCTGAGGCCGGCGGCAAGGGCAGAAAAAGAGGTCCCGGTTGTGTTCTAGGGGCCGGCTACCTGCAGGAGCCCTGAGGCGCTGCGTACGCGTCGATATACAGCGAGCCGATCCTCGTGCTGTAGGGGCCCACCGTGAACTCCTCCGGCGTCACGTAGTACCTGGCGAACACGTCGTAGACGCCTGCAACGTTATCTGCCAGCTTTACCATCCCGAGCAGCACTATAAGTTCTAATTTGTCCGCGCCCACGCCGGCCGTCAGGGTCACGTCGAGGAGCCCCGCGACGGGCTCCGGCAGCGGAATGCCGATGGCGAACAGGTTCGTCCCGCTGACGCTTGAGACAACGTAAGTGGTGTTCGCACGGGCGTAGTAATCGCCGCATGTGGTTTTATAACTCCAGCGCGCGGCCGCGGACTTGAAGAACTTGCTGGGCCCCTTATCGTCGTATATGCCGTCATCGGCCTCCTTGTACGCGACCATCTTGCCGCTGCTTAGCACGGGCTTCATCAGGTAGATGTCGGCAACGTAGCCCGTCTCTTCCTCGTAGCCGGAGGGCCAGTGCACCTCCACCTCCTTGTACCTCGCGGCCGCCCAGTCGCCGTAAAAGCCGAAGGCCAGTATAACGGGCTGCACCGGGTAGTCATAGCCGAGCAGCAGATGCATGCTGTCATTCAGGTACACGCCCACGTCGTAGAGCTTGTAGACCCAGATGTCCCCGCTGTACTCCGGCGGCCCTGTGCCGAGGTACCTAACAGCGCCGCTCCCCCTGATGTAGAGATACTTGTTGGCCTCGAGGCGGAGGTACGCCCATGCGTGTAGGCGGTTCACCTTGTCGTAGTCCTGCGCCACCCTGATTGCCACGAGCGGTATGCCGACGTTCTGCTCCGAGCCGTATATCCTGTCGAGCCTCCAGTAGTAGCAGATCACGTCGTAGGTGCTGTAGTCAACATAGCAGTACTCGCTTATTGAGGGCTCAGGCCACTCAAGCCTCGCCGGCGCCATCGACATCGAGCCTGCCCTCTCCTGCCGCGGCGCTCCTCTGCTCTTAACCCTCATCGTGACCCTCACCGCGTCCCTCCTCAGGGCCTCCCTCGGGTCGACGGTGAAGCCAGCCGCGCTTCTCGCCAGCGCAGGCCTGCCGCTCCTGTCTGTGCCGCTCACGTACGTGATGAAGGCGATCACGCCGACCTCTCCCGGCACTCCCGCGAAGTGCCTCAAGTACTCGTCGAGGGAGCTCTTGTCCATGCTGACGGCGCCCTCTCCGCACCTCCAGCCGATTTGCGCGAAAGAGCCGTTCGGCAGCCAGCCGTAGAGAGTCGCGCAGAAGACAACGGGGCGCCCGGTCTCGTTGACAACCTCAAGCTGAAGCGCTCTCTGGAGGCCGGAATAGTAGGCGACGGAGTAGGCGGGGCCCTGCGAGACGACGGGCCGCGCGCAGAGGGCAAGTGCGGCGAGGGTCAGGGCCGCGGCGGCGGCGACGATCGCCGCGTATTTAGCCACCGCGCCGAGCCTCGGCGCAGCCATGGAGGCGGGAAGCTCCCGGCTTTTTTTTCTCCCGAGCTCTGCCGGCGCGCCAAATGCTTTAAAGGCCGGGCGGGGCTGGCGGCGTGCCGAGCTGGAGGGAGCTCGTGCTGGTCAAGGGGCACCCGATGCAGAGAATTTACATAGAGAAGGTAGTGGTCAACATCGGCGTGGGGGCCAGCGGCGAGAGGCTGGAGAGGGCCGCCACGGTGCTCAAGCAGCTGACTGGGCGGGAGCCGTCTCAGAGGCGGGCCAAGAAGACAATAAAGGAGTTCGGCATAAAGCGGGGGGAGCCAATAGGCGTTGCCGTGACGCTGAGGAGGGACAGGGCTGTAGAGTTCCTCACGAGGGCGCTGCAAGCGGTGAACTTCAAGCTGAAGCGCACGTGCTTCAGCGACGGGGGGACTGTGTGCTTCGGCATAAAGGAGCACATAATGATACCAGGGGTGAAGTACGACCCCGCGCTCGGGATCTGGGGCATGGACGTCTGCGTCAGGCTGGCAAAGCCGGGGCTCAGGGTGCAGTACAGGCGGCGCAGGAGGAGCAAGGCCGGCAGGGGGCAGCTCGTCACTAAGGAGGAGGCGGTGGCGTTCTTCCAGAGAATTCTCGGCGTTCAGGTCGAGTAAGCGCTAGCGCGCCGGCAGAGCGCCGTGGAGCGTGCTCACGCCGAAGTACGCCAGCACAGCCGCCATTGCCGCCAGGAACGCGGCGTATCCCCTCGCCGAGAGGGCCCTCCTCGCGGAGCTCCCCAGCAGCGCCATGAGGGACAGCCACAAGTAATCCACCCAGACGTGAGCTGCGTAAACTGCCGCGAACACGTGGGGCGGGCACGCGCCGAGTCTCGCCACCAGTGGCAGCGCGACGCTGGCCCACCACAGCAGGAAGTACGGGTTTAGCGCGGTGAGAGCGAGGCCGGCGAGGAAGGGGCCTAGAGCTCCAGGCTGGCCGCCGGGAATCACGCCGGCCCCCCGCAGCACGCGCACCGCGTCCCTGACGAGCAGGCAGGCGAAGAGGAAGATGGCGGCTGACGCCGCGAGCGACAGCGGGATTCTAAGCCTCCCCACGTCCAGCGCTGCAAGGGCGTAGGAGAGCGCCATGACATACGGCAGCTCGAACGCAGCGTGTCCCGTCGCCACGGCAAGGCCGGCCCTCCACCCACGCGACGACCCCAGTGCCACGGCAGCCGCTGTGAGCGGGCCCGGGGAGAGGGCGCCAGACGGCGTTATCACCAGCACGAGCGCGAGCAGGTCGAGCATGAGCACAAATTAGTGCGGCACAATTAACGGTCAATGCCGCAGTTGAGGCTCGGAGTGGTGCAGGTACAGCCCGGCGCGCTGGAGCGCGTCCCGGAGCTCGTGGGGAGGTCAGAGCCCGACTTGCTGCTCCTGCCCGAGTACTCTACGTTTGACCCCACGGGGCTCCCGGCAGATGATGTCTGGAGGCGGGCCACCACGGTGGAGGATTTCGCCGAGAGGCTGGCGCGCCTGGCGTCAGAGAGGGGGGCTCACGTTGCCGGCGGGTTCCTCGAGAGGGGGCCGAGGCCGAGAGTCTACAGCACTGCAATAGTCGTCGCGCCGGACGGGAGAGTCGTCGGCGCGTACAGGAAGACGCACTTGTTCGACGCGTACGGCTTCAGGGAGTCAGAATTCGCCGAGCCGGGCTCCGAGCTGTCGCAGGTGCTCGACATCAGGGGCGTGAGGGTTGCGCTCGCCGTGTGCTTCGAGCTGAGATTTCCCGAGGTCTTCAGGGAGCTCGCCCTGGCGGGCGCCGAGCTCGCCGCGGTACCCGCGGCGTGGTACGCCGGGCCCCTCAAGGAGGAGGCCCTCCGCGTGCTGGCGAGGGCCCGCGCGGTGGAGAACGGGATGTTCGTCGCGGTCTCAGCGCTTTACGGCCAGCGGTTCACGGGCAGGTCTCTCGTCGTCGACCCGCTGGGCGTCGTGGTGGCAGATCTCGGCGTAGGGGAGAGGTACGCAGAGGTGCTCGTCGACACGAGCATGGTCAGCGAGGCGAGGAGGCTCGTGCCGTCCCTGCAGCTCAGGAGGCCAGAGCTGTACAGAAGGCTGTGCGGCGACGGCCGGCGCGACTAGCCTATCTCGCTGCGCAGCCTTGCCGCCAGCTCGTAGAGCTTCCTGAACGCCGCGGGGCGCGGCGTGCAGTCAACTGATTTCATCACGACGAAGGCATTCACCAGCGCCCTGTACTCAAAGCTCATCCTTATCCTCTCGTAAAAGCCGTCGAGGGCGGGAAACCCGTGGGCCCTGAGGAATTCGTAGAGCCCCTCGAGCTCGCCGCTCCTCGGCTTGGACCTGCCGAAGTTTACATTCCGGTCGGTGACGTGCCGCTCCCCGCCGCACGGCAGCAGAACCTTGCCGTACGCCGCCTTGAGCCTCCACGTCGCGCTGTCCGTGCTGTGGACTCCCAGGGCTGCCAGCACGGGCGTGACGGCCGGGCTGCCCATTCCCAGCACGTGGACCGGCCCCCCGAACTCCTCGACGGCGAGCCTTATGAACGAGATTGCCAGCTCCCTCGACCCCCGCGGCGCGCCGCGCGATGTCAGCACGTAGGGCACGGCGGCGCCTATTGCGAGCGACGGCGCGCCGCCGTAAAGCCTCAGGAACCTCTCGAAGAGTGACTGGTCCCTGTACACGTGCAGGACGGGAACTACGGAGTCGCCGAGCGCCCTCCTCATCCTGACCCAGTTCTCGTAAGACTTCCTCATCTTCCTCTCGGCGGCGTCGGGGGGGTCGCCCGGCGACGGCGGCACGTCAAGCGAGAAGTAAAGCTGCGCGTCAACGCGCCTGTATATCTCGACGAGCCTGTCCACGTTAATCGAGAGCCCGCGCTTGAGTATCTGGTAGCCGCCGGAGTCCATCCAGAGCTCGCCCTCGTACCCCAGCACTGCCCTGGGGTCCCGCTTTATCTCAAGCGCGTTCACCATGACGGCAGGGACGTCGAAGTAGAGCCAGGGTCTCGGCGACGCCGCGAGCGGCGTGCCGAGCGCGACTATCACCGCACATCTTGTGCGATGACCATATAAACTGGTTCCCGGGGGCAGGAAAAAAGAGCGAAATTTGTCCAGGGCGCGGGCCGCTGCTATGCTTCCTTCTTCCCTCTCAACTCCTCCATCCGCTTGTCAATTTCCTTCAGCACGACGTCGGAAATATACTTCCGCAGCTCTTCCAAGTACTTCAGCTCCTCCTCCTTGCTCCACCCCGGCGGGGACCGGCGGAGCCACCAGAGCCAGCGGCACCGCCCTGGCTGCCATCCGGGCCTGGCTGGCGGCGGCAGGTGGCTCCACGGCCCGTGCCCTGGATACGGCCCGTGCCAGCCCCAGCGATGCCACCACTTCCACCACGGCGGCATGTCTGAAACATGTTTCACTGATTATTAAGCTTTTCCTCGCCGGCCCTCCCGCACCTGGCAACTCTGATCGGCCTCCTTCTGGCGAGAGCCCCCGCGATCTTGTACCTGGCCTGCTCGAGCACGCGCCAGAATGTCGCCTTTGAGAGGCCCATTCTCCGCGCCGCCTCCTCAGTAGTTAGGCCCTCGACGTGCACTAAGAATACCGCCTCAAGCTCGTAATCGCAGAGCATCACGCAGTCGGCAGCTGCCGGGGCCTCGTGCGGGCTCACCGGCACGTAGACGGCGGGCTCTACCGGCAGGCTCGCGCGCATGGGGCTCCTGGCCCCGGCCGCTCCCCACCGGTGGCGGCATCTACGCCTGCGCACGGCGCCTCGCTCAGGAGAAGAGCCGCTCGAGCCTGCCCCGCCTCGCAGCCTCGCGGATCTCGTGGGCAATTCTCTCTCCCATGTCCATCGGCCTGTCGAAGTACAGAACCGAGTAGGGCGACCCGTAGCCCATGTACGTGTTCGTCCCGGCGACTATCCTCCCGGAGAACTCGAACACGACGATTGTCAGGTCGTCGCGTATTATAGACTCTAGGCAGTAGGGCCCCGCCATACTGCACCCCACGAGCTCCTCGACGGCGCGCGCGAACTGGACCCCGTACCTCCACACAGTCGGCAGGAGTGACTCCCTGAGGACCAGCGGGAGGTTCCCGACGACGACAAACGTCGGCTCAGCAAGGCCGAGAGTCCTGCCGTCGACGTTCGACTCGTACCTCACGTCAGCGCCGAAGACCTCGACCCTCTCGTAGACGGGAGACGCGAAGTAGTGGTAGTACGCCGGGACGCCAATTATGTACTCCTGAATTACGGCGCCCTCGGCCAGCCCTCCCGACGCCCTCACTCTGGCCTCGAGCTCCTCCCTGCTCCTCGCGATGAAGTACCCCCTGCCGCCCTTGGCGCCGGGGAGCTTCACGATGACAGGCCCGTCGACCTCGCTCGCGGACCTGTAGACCCTCGGCGTCTGCACTCCCGCCCTCTCGAGCAGCAGCATTTTCTTCCGCTGGTCAGCCTCCCACGCGATCAGCTCCCTGCAGCCGAGCGTGGGGACCGGGGCCTCCAGCGCCTGCCTCCAGCCGACGTACTCGACGTAGGAGCCGTGGGGCACTAGCACGGCGCAGCTCTCCACGAGACTCTCGGCGACCTTCCTAAAGTTGCCGAGGTCGGCTCTCCAGACCTCGTCTATGAAGCCGAACTGTCTGTAAAACTCCGCCGCCCTCTCGCTCCCGGCGACGGCAATTGTCCTGAAGCCGTATCTCTTGGCCCCTCTGAGAATCTGCAGCGCGGTGTGCGAGGCTATTGTCGCTACCGCGAGCCTATCGGGGTCGTAGCGTTTCAGTGCCTGCGCCACGCCGGCAGTTGACACCCGGCCAAAAAACTGCCTCCGGTCAGCCTCAGCTGCAGCACTGTTAAGTAGCGGGTCGCGATAGCGCGCGTGGAGGCGGCAGTGCTAGCCCTCCAGAGGCACGTCGGGTACGTCCAGCCCTCTCTGTATATCGCAAAATATGTCTATCTTGTCGACATCGTCGAGAGGGCCAGGCAGCTGCTGGGCGGCGACTTCCTGAAAAGGCTGCTCGAGGCCGTAGAGGAGGGCGTGAGGCATGAGGTCTCCGAGATCCTTAATGCGAGCGACATTGATGAGAGGTTCCCCACGCTGGCGACCAAGTTCTGGCTCAGGCTGGCCCTCTCCACGCTCGAAGTGAGCCAGAGAGTTCTCAGCTCCCCGGATTTCTCAAGGAAGGTCGCGGAGGTGGAGAGAGCCCTTGCGCGTGAACTAACAAGCCTCTTAAAGCGCACTGGCTACGCGCGGGCAGAGGATCTTGCACTTGGCCTCTCGGCGCTGACGGAGTACGACCTATGGCTTCTCGATAGAGCCTCTGAAATTGGGCTTGAGCCTTTACTAGAAAGGCTGTGCGAGAGGGCGCCGTGTGAAACGCTCTTGCTGCAGTCATACCTGAGCTGCCTGCTCTTCGCGTGGGTCTCGGCAGTCTCGGCAGTCACGGGAGTTGTGGGGAGATTCAGGGAGGAGAATAGAGACATCCTGGCGGCCCGGTGCAGGGAATATGCTGAGGAGGTCGACGCGTACGTCGACACTGTTGACACGCTTCTCGACGACGACGCTTACGAGGCCCTCAAGAGGCTTGGGCTCGTTTGTGGGTGTGAGCGCCGGCTGCAGGCTAATACTTGAGAGGCCCGCGGAAAAAGCCCTGAATAAGCTGCCAGAGCGCGAATCAAGAAGGATTCGCGAGAGGCTAAGCCAGCTGGCGCTAAGTCCCTCGTGCGAGAGGAGGCTGAGAGGGAGACTAGAGGGTCTGTGCAGAGCGCGCGTCGGCGCATACAGGATCGCGTATTACCTGAGTTCGTGCGAGGTTCGCGTTATCAGAATCGGGAGGCGTGAGAGCGTGTACGAGACCTAGCGCGCGAGGCGCGGCGTTAGACGACTATGCCGAAGGGGTGCAGCAAGAACTTCAGCGAGACATAGGAGAACACCAACCCGAACACCAGCTTCATGGTCCACACGGGAGCCCTCGGGACGAGCCTGGCGCCGATCTGAGCGCCCGCGGCCGCCCCCGCGCCCACAATCACGGCGGCCAGCACGTCTGCCAGTCCCTGCCACAGCTTGATTGCAGCTGACACTCCCGCCATGCTTATGAAGGATGCCATGGACGTGCCCGCTGCAATTTTCATGGGCGCGTGGAGGGCGTACACGAATATCGGCACGAGCGCGTAGCCCCCGCCGAGCCCGATAATGCCGGTGAGAGCGCCGACGAGAAAGCCTATTGCGGCCTTCGCGGCGGGAGACCCAGGCACCTTCCTGCCGGCGCCTCCTGCGGCCCTCCTCGCGAGCCCCTCGTACACCAGCCTCACGGCGACATATATGAACGCCGCGCCGAGTATGAGCTCGAGGAGCCAGGTGTGCCCCATGAGGAGCGCGAATATGGCGGATCCCGCGACCGCCCCGGCAGCCCCGGAGGCCGCCACTATTTTTGCGGTCCTGCCGTCTATGTTCTTAATCAGCGCGTGCGCGATGGCGCCCGAGGCCGCCGTTATGGTCACCACTAAGACGTTCGTGGCGATAGCCGCCGGGACGGAGTAGCCGAATAGAAACCTCAAGGAGGGCAGTATTATGACGCAGCCGCCGGTCCCGATGAAGCTGCCCAGTATGCCCCCCAGCACCCCGACTACCGCCATCAGGGCGCCCGTAATCCAATCCACGGGTGAACGGATG
The DNA here is from genome assembly GCA_020833025.1 of Thermoproteaceae archaeon. Classification (GTDB taxonomy): domain Archaea; phylum Thermoproteota; class Thermoprotei; order Thermoproteales; family Thermoproteaceae; genus Pyrobaculum. Next base: position 16,805 of record JAJHRB010000027.1, read on the forward strand.
TACACCTGCTATTTATACTTTGCGCTGCCGTCACGCCCTCGCCCACATAAGAAAGCGCCTTATGAGCTCTATCCCGGCCCTGCCGCTCCGCTCTGGGTGGAACTGCACGCCGAGAATCGCGCCGCGGCTGACCGCGGCTGCGTACTTCTTGCCCAGCTGCACGTAGGCGACGTAGCTCTCGTCGCCCTCGCGCCACGGCACCCCGTACCCGTGCATGTAGTAGTAGTACCCCTCTTGAACGACGTCGTGGCCTCTGGGGACGTGGGTGTAGGTCCAGCCGATGTGCGGCACCTTTCTGGCCTCCACCCGCTCTGCGACGCCCCTGAACAGCGCGAGACCGCGCCCCCCGCCCTCCTGGCTCCCCTCGAAGAGCAGCTGCATGCCGAGGCATATGGCGAGAGTCGGCCTCTCTAGCACAGCCGCTCTGAACTCGCGGACTACCCTGCAGGCGGCCGCGTACGTGCCAACCCCGGGCAGCACTAGCGCGTCGGCGTCTCTCGCCTCCTCGGGCCTTCTAATGATGACGGGCCCCGCCCCGGCGCGCCTCAGCGCGTTCAAGACGCTGCCGATGTTGCCCACGGTGTAGTCAACAACCCCGACGCGCACGACGCGGCCCTAGCGCCCCCCTCTATGTGCTTTCCTCCGCGCGCCGCCCCGGCGGCATCTTCATTTAGCCGGCCGGCCCTCTCCGCGTGCCGGCCGTCAGGATAATCCCGTGCCTTGACGTTAACGGAAGGGCGGGTGTTGTGGTCAAGGGCGTCAACTTCGCGGGGCTGCGAGAGGTGGGGGATCCCGTCGAGATAGCGGTGAGGTACGAGGAGGAGGGCGCTGACGAGATCGCCGTGCTCGACGTGACGGCGACTCCAGAGGGCCGGGGCACGTTCGTAGAGACCGTCAGGCGCGTCGCCGAGGCCGTCACGATACCCGTTCTAGTGGGCGGCGGCGTGCGGAGCTTGAAGGACGCAGAGGCTCTCTTCAAGGCCGGCGCGGACAAGGTCTCTGTGAACACAGCCGCGGTCAGAAGCCCCGGGCTCGTGAGCGAGATAGCCAGGGAGTTCGGCGGCCAGTCCACCGTCGTCGCCATAGACGCCAAGCGCGTCGGCAACGCGTACGAGGTGTACGTTAGGGGCGGGCGCGAGCCCACGGGCCTGGACGCGGTGGAGTGGGCGAGGAGGGTCGAGGAGCTCGGCGCCGGCGAGATCCTCCTGACGTCAATTGACAGAGACGGCACTAAGCTCGGGTACGACCTGGAGCTCGTAGCGCGCGTGGCCTCCGCCGTCCGCATTCCCATCATCGCCTCGGGCGGCGCGGGCGCGCTCGAGCATTTCTACGAGGCCGTCGCGGCGGGGGCCGACGCGGTGCTTGCCGCGTCTCTCTTCCACTTCTGCCAGCTGACCGTGCGGCAGGTTAAGCGGTACCTCGCAGAGAGGGGCGTGGAGGTCAGGCCGTGAGGGCCATACCGCAGCTGAAGCCCCCCGCGATTACAACCGCGTCGTAAACCCCGCTCCTGTAGTCCTTATGCCACACGATCTCGCTAACTGTGAGGACTCCATTGCGCCATGCCAGAGGGCGAAAAAA
>JAJHRB010000074.1 GCA_020833025.1 Thermoproteaceae archaeon
CGCCTCCTTCTGGCTGCGTGATGTGGGAGGAGGCACTGCCGCTCGTACTGACCGCGTCGGCCGCACTGCCGCTCTATAGTTACTACGTCGCGGTGCCCTGGCTTGCTGCCGTTGCCGCCCTTCAGCTGCTGTTTACCGATGCCGTGACGACAGCCCTAAACTCGCTCGCCGTCTCGCTCGTAATTTTCAGAGCCGTTTTTGACAGGTTCAGGGCAGCGGCGATAGCCGCCCTCGCTGCGCTGGCGCCTGCAAAGGCCGTTCTGCTCTCGGAGTACTACCTCGGCGAGAGGCTCGGCGCAGTTTACTACCTCGCCGACGGCGCCTTCATGGCGCTCTCCACGTTCATGGTTTGCTGTCACTCTTTCAAGCCGCTCAGGCTGAGAGAGGTCTCGTTGCTGCTGGTGCCCGCGGCTGCGCTGGCGCCGCCCCAAGCCGCGCCGATCTCGGCCCTCTCGGGCAGCCTCATGGCGCTTGCCGATATGCCGCCCTACGCTGCATTGGCTGTCGCCGCGGCGAGTGCGTGCTACCTCGCCGCGGCAGGCCACGCGCCCGCGCCCATCTCGCCTCTGGCGCTCGCGGTTGCGTACGCGCTCACGTACAGGAGAGTCTCGCACCTCTCACGCGCGCCGCCGCTCGGGTGGCTCAATGCATGGCTCTGCGGCAGGTACAAGGTCGTGAGGCTGCTGGGCGTCGGCGGGTTCAGCTACGTCCTGGCTGTTAAGCACGGAGGGGCCATGTACGCCGCTAAGGTGCTCAGGTTCTCCGACGAGAGCGGCTTGCCGCTAGCGAGAAGCGAGGATGTCCTGCGTCTCTTCGGGCAGGAGATGCAGAGATATCTCGAGCTCAAGTCTGAGCACGTCGTCAGAGCACACGAGGTCTACCTGTCGGCGGCGGGCTACAAGGACTTGGCCCAGTACATGAGAAGCCCGCCGTACATTCTGCTAGAGTACATGGGCGGCGGCTCGCTCAGAAATCTGCTCAGGGCCGGGATCCCCCTTCCCGTCGGCTTTGTCGTTAAGATCTTCAGACAGCTGGCGCGCGGGCTCTATGACGTACACCAGAGCGGTATTGTGCACCTTGACATAAAGCCGGAGAACATACTGCTGTCGCGCGACATGAGGGTGGCTAAGATCGGGGACATGGGAATAGCCAGGGCGGTGAGCCTGGGTTACGTGCGCGTCAGCTTCATGTCGCCCGCCTACGCCGCGCCCGAGGTCAGGAGCGGGCTCGCGTCCCACGCCTCTGACATTTACTCGCTCGGCTGCGTGATTTACGAGGCTCTGACGGGCATAAACCCAAATGCGCTCTCTGCGGCTGGACACAGAATCCCGCCGCCGAGCGCCTACAACCCCGAGGTTCCTGGGTGGCTGGATGAAATTCTGCTCAGAATGCTCGACCGCGAGCCTGCGAGAAGGCCGAGCGCGAGGGAACTGCTCATGCTTTTAAGTAATGTGTGCGCGGACAGCAGTGCCGTGGAGGTGCCCAGTGTGCGGCACAGAGAATGCTGACGGGATGACGAGCTGTACAATCTGCGGCGCGTACAAGCCCGAGGCCGCGACAAGAAGAGTGACGCAGGCGCGGGAAGAGCGGGAGGGAGGCATCCGCGGTCTGCTCGTCATTGAGATCGTAAAGAGCCCCATAGAGCAGCTAGTCGGGAGGAGGTTTGAGTTCGCGATAAACTCAGCGGGCGCCTCCATTACCGTGGGCCGCGCGGTTGAGAATAACATCGTGATACCGGACCCAACAGTGTCGCGGAGGCACATAAGGCTCGTCATCACGCCAGACGGCGTGATGGCCGAGGATCTCGGCAGCACTAACGGCACGTTTGTCGTTAACGGCACAGCGGAGCGCCGACTGAGAGTTGACAGAATACCGAGCGGCGCAACGCTCAGGCTCGGGAACACGCTAATTCGGGTGCTGTTCACGCGGGGCTGAAAAACGCGACGGCCTCCGCGTGGCCCAGCCCGTAATGAGGCTGACTAGCAAGTGACGTCCACTGCCAGGCCGGCAGCGGGCCCGGGCAGCCGGAGCCGGGAGCGTAACCGCCCCGGGAGACGGGCGCGCTGCCCTGCTAGATTTACACTCCGCCAAGCCAGCCCGGCAAGACCGGCAGGACGGTGCTGAAACTCTTTTTAGCTTGTTGAGGCCGCACGCTCAATGTCTGAGAGGGCTCAGCAGTACGAGTACCTGGTCCCGCTGGAGAGGTACTTGAGCGCTGGCGTTAGGCTGGGCACGCGGATGTCCAGCAAGTACTTGGAGAGGGGAGGGTTCATCTATGCCGTTAGGCCCGACGGGCTTAGGATATTTGACGTGAAGAAAATCGACGAGAGGCTCAGAGTAGCAGCTAAGTTCATAGCGAGGTACAACGCGGAGAGAGTGCTCGCCCACACCACGCGGCCTTACGGCTTCAAGCCGGTTCAAATGTTCTGCAAGTTTGTTGGCTGCAAGGCGCTGACCGGGAGGTTCGTGCCGGGCACTCTCACGAACCCAAATTTGCCGCACTACATGGAGGTGGATTTGCTGCTCGTCGTTGACCCAAAGCTAGACGCCCAGGCCGTCTCGGAGGCAGCCAGAGTGGGAGTCCCCGTGATAGCGCTAGTCGACACTGACACGCCGTACCAGTACATTGACCTCATGATACCGTGCAACAACAAGGGGAGGAGGAGTCTGGCGCTCATCTTCTGGGTGCTCGCGAGGCAAGTGCTGAGGGAGAGGGGAGAGCTAAAGCCGGATCAAGACTTGCCGGTGCCGCCAGAGGAGTTTGAGACGCGCTTGCTTAGAGCCGATGCGCATTAGAAAGCCTGCAGTGGCCGGGTACTTCTACGAGGCAACACGCGACGAGCTGATAAGGCGCATTGAGTGGACGGTCAGCCACGAGCTGGGGCCCAAGTCGCTGCGCCTGCAGAGGCTGGGCAGCGAGGTCATAGGCGCCGTGGCCCCGCACGCTGGATACGTCTACTCCGGGCCTATTGCCGCGTGGACGTACTCAGCGCTGGCGGGCTACGGAGTGCCGGACGCGCTTATCATAATAGGCCCGAATCACTACGGCGTGGGCGCGCCCATAGCGACCATGAGGTCAGGCGTGTGGGAGACCCCGCTCGGCCGCGTTGAAATAGACGACGAGCTCGCCGGGATTCTCATATCTAAGTACAAGGAGCTCGAGGACGACGTGTACGCGCACTCCCGCGAGCACTCAATAGAAGTGCAGCTCCCGTTCGTACAGCATCTTTTCGGCGAGGGCCCGAAGATTGTGCCCGTAACGATGTGGAGACAGACGCTGTCGGCATCGAGAGAGCTGGGCAGGGCAATAGCCGCTGCCATAAGGGATTACGGCAGGAGGGTCTATGTGATTGCGAGCAGCGACTTTAATCACTATGAGCCGCACGATGTCACGGTGAAGAAGGACGAGATAGCAATAGAGAGAATACTTAAGCTCGACGAGAGCGGGCTCTTTGAGGTCGCCGAGAGGTACAACATATCGATCTGCGGCCTGGGGCCTGTTGGCGCGCTGATAGTCGCGGCTCGGGAGCTTGGGTACAACAACGCGGTGCTGCTCAAGCACGCGACGTCAGGCGACACGAGCGGCTACCGCGACGAGACGGTCGGGTACGCGAGTATACTCTTCTACCGCTAGGCGAACCTGACCTTAATTAAGTGATCGCCGCCCCTGATGCCGTACGTCGCGACAAAGGGCGCGCTGCCCCTCAGCGCTATCAATTTTTCGAGACCCTCCTTGTAGTCTCCTGCGGGCAGGTAGAGAGACTGGAGCGCCCATACCAGCGCCAGCGCCCTAGCCACTCTCACACTCGGCGTGCCGACGTAAACTGCGGTGAGCGGCCTGAATTTCGCGACTCTCAGGGCCAGCGTGCCGGTCACGCTGTAGACTAGTATTCTTGCATTGAGGTCCCGCGCGAGCTCGACGAGACCCTTGGCGAATCTGTCTCTGGCGTCTTGGGGCTCAGGAAGCGCGGGAATATCGTACTCAACGCGCGCGAGAATCTTTGTAAGCCACGCGGCCGCCGCGACGGGGTACTTACCGCTTGACGTCTCCCCAGTCAGCCAGAGGCTGTCCACGCCCACGGCGGCGCTCGTGAACACGTCGTTAACCTCCGCTCTCGTGGGGGCTGGAGATCTCTGCATGGAGTCCAGGAGCTGCGTGGCCACGGCCACGGGCCTCCCGCGCGTTATCGCGGCACTGGCAATTTTCCGTTGCACGACAGGCAGCGACTCGAGCCCGTAGTAGAGACCAAGGTCGCCGCGCGCTATTACAATGTAATCACTGCACTCTATTATCTCCTCGTGCCGCTCCGCCGCGCTCTTAGTCTCTATCTTTGCAATCAGCGGGCTCTCGTAGCCCAGCTCCCCTAGCAGCGACCTGACCCGTCTCACGTCATCGCAGCTCCTGACGAGACTCGCCGAGATGTAATCCACGTCGTCCCTGACGTCGGCGAGCTTGCGCAGCAGCTCCACGTCCCTCTCGGCCGGCGACGGCACGTCGTACTCCTTGTCCTTTATGACTATGGCCTTGTTGCTGCTTATGACGCCGTCTGTCTCGGCAGCGGCAACGACGCGGCTGGGCCCCGCCTCCTCTACTCTCAACGTGAGCGCTCCGTCCAGCATAAGTATGAGGTCCCCGCGCTCGGCCGTCTGGAAGAAGGCCCTCGAAGGCACGGGCACGTACGACCCGTCGGACTTCTCGCCCAGCGCGAACGTAACCCGGGAGCCGCGCGTAATGCGGATGGGCTCTGTCATCCCGACCCTCACGCCGGGCCCGCTCAGATCGAGCAACACGGCAATGAGGCGCTCTCTGTCTCTCTCGTAGGCCCTGACGGCCCGCAGCACGCTCTTGACGTACTCGGGGCTCGCGTGGGCCAGATTCAAGCGCACGCCGTCCGCGAGGTCGAGCAGTTTCGCGAACTCGCCAGGCGGGAGCCTGTCAGTCGCAGGGCCGGCAGTAATGACTCTCTTGGTCAGCACCGGCATCTTCACGCCAGCGCAGACTCGAGGCGCTAAAAAGGACCGAATGCCAGGCAGGCCTGGAAGGCAGCTATCGGGCACGCCGCTAGTGCAATCTGCCCGTCACCGGCCGGGGCGCGGCGGCGAC
>JAJHRB010000041.1 GCA_020833025.1 Thermoproteaceae archaeon
AAGTCTCTCGGGGCTCGAGTCCCGTGTCGTTAAAATAAACGCAAAGCTTGACGCCGCTCTTGGCAACAATATCAAGTGCGACGAGGCTGTCCTTGCCGCCGGAGTAGGACACGACCACGGGCAGCCTATACTCTTCCGTGACGCTGCGGACGAGCCTCACCGCCTTCTCGGTCAGCCTCATAACTCTCCCCCTGTTCAGCTCGGCGGCGTCTTTAATTGATGACGGCCTGCCAGGGGGAAGGGGGCCCCTGGCCCTCCAGGACTTTACTATGTGCAGCCTGCGCCCCCTAAAGAGCTTTGCAACTCCGTGAAACCTCCCGTCCCTGCTCGAGACGGCGACGTGCCTGAACTTGACGCCGGGCAGGCTCCCCTCGATTATCCTGTCGGGATGCACGTCGTAGCCTGCCGGCAGCTCCGCCATGTCTACAACGGCCCAGAACCCACGCCTCTCCGCCAGCATTAAGGAGACGGCCTCGTAGAGCGGCCTGAACCTCCAGCGCCTCTCTATCACGTCGTAAAAGCGGTGCCCCACGATCCGTCCCCTCACCACGATCTCGTCTGCCTGGTCCGCGTAGCCGGGGATCTTGTTTAGCACCACGACCTCGTCCGCGGGTATCAGCAACCCGGCCAGCTGGGAGTCCCCGAACTCGTTGATCACGGCCTCTCTGGCGATCTCTATGTCTGCGGGAAATGCCGGCCTGGGGTCCGCCGGCTCGGCCAGTCTGGTCTCGACAAATCTACTGCACTTATCTACCGCGTCGCCGGGATCGAGCACAGGCACGTTCAAGTCCTCGCACCAGTACAGGCGCACATGCTGCCGTAAGAGGTAGCGCGTAAATACTTCGCCGCGCTGGTGCGCGCTAAGTCTCGTGTATGAATATTACTTGCTTACTTTCACATTGATTGAGAAATGGTGTTGAGCGACATTCCGGCTTTGTGCGGGAGTAGAGAATGTCGAACTGCACAAAATTCCTGTCCTTGGCAAGCACCTTAACAGACCTATTTATAGCTTGAGCGAAAAGGATGATATTAAACGCGTGCCTGCCTATGCACTTTTCATTACACCTGCGCTTTTCATCACACCGCTCAGGGTCATTAAATTCTGGCAGCTCTCTCCCGTGAAGATGCCTAGCCACTTCACTAGCTTTCGCAAGATCTTCTTGCTCGACCTCTACTTCTATCGCTTTCATTTTTGCTATAATTTCATTAAATATTTGCAAGCATAACTTTGCGGGTTTCTCGCTTCTCTGTATAAAGTACGTGAGCAACCTTTGGTCTGTTAATGTCTTGCGCAGAAGGACTCTGGAGAACTCTAGCCTAGAGAGCTCTGAAATGAGATAGGGCTTGCATCGCTCGGCTAACAATCTACGCGCCTCGCCGCATAGCTGCCTGAGCTTAATGTGCCTGGTGCCGCTATCAGGTCCATGTAATATCTCGCACTCGATCAGGAGAAGTAATACACTCGTATCAATTAACACAGCTCTAGTAATTAATCGCTCATTTCGGAACTCCAGAAAGTACTCCGTGATGCCCGGCGAGAGCGCTCCGTCCAGCCCCGTGCTGCGGGCTGCCTCGACGAGGGCGCAGCTCAGCGAGATTAGTCCCTCTAGCTCCACGTTGAGACACTTCCTGGCGAGCTCTCCTGCCAGCCCCTCCTGCTGCGCCCAGAGCGCCCGGGCAATTGCGGCAGCGCAGAGCGCGTACTTAAGCTGGCCTCCCAGCGCAAATGACAGGGACTCGCCCCACATGACGAGAGGGCGCAATCCCTCCGCGCAGCCTGCCCGCCTCAAAATTACCGGGAGGTTTGCAAGAAGCGCAAGGCGCTCGCGAACACCAGCAATTTCTGCCAGCCTCCTTGTGGCGTCGCTCTCCACGAGCCTCTGCAACGCGAGATTAGCGTCCAGCCGGAATTCCCCCTCCAGCGAGCCCGCGTCGCGCACGAACTCGTCGACGCCTAGCTTTCCACTCACAAAGTCAAGATACAGCTCGTGCGCCCTCTCGTAATACCACCAGAATAGTTTTTCAAGTTCGCCGATCATCTCTCTCGGTCTCGACTTTACAGCGCTCCTCAAATTGACCTCTGCCCTCTCGAGCTCAAGGGTCTGGGCCATATCTCAAGGCATTGCTTTCTTTACTTAATCACTTCTTACTTCTTTTTGCGCTTCCATCTGCGCAAAGTTATGGCAAGAGCCACTGCAGTGGCCGCAGCAGTGGCGCCAGCGGCAGTGCCCCAGCCCATCTGCGCGCCGCCGTGAGGAGGCTTGGGAGGCAAGAGTGTTGCGTTGCTGACGAGAACTGTCACGTCGCGTTCAATTGCGTGAACTCCGCCGTACTGGTCATAGTAAGTCACGACGAGCCTCACGCTGTACCTGCCCGGCCTCGCCGCCCTGAAACTAAAGGACGCCGACGCCGTTTGTTGTGGGTCTAGCTGCCCGATGAAGTAAACTGGCTGGGCCACTGGAATAAGCTCGCGGGGAGTCCTCGACTCGGCCTGAACGCCCCCGGCCGCCACGAACCCTCTGTTCGCTACTGTCGCGGAGATGTAGAAAATAGCCCCCGGCGCGATCTCTGCCGGCGTGATTGAGACGCTCACCACGTCAAGCACGGGGACCTGGAGCGCCTGGAGGTGGAACGTTCCCTGCGCCGTGCCCACGACTCCGGGCTCCACCGTGTAGACTATGGTGTAGGCAAAGGCAACAGTCCCGCTGAAACTCGCGGGAACGGCGAACGACACGGGCACCGTTATGCTCTCGAGGGGCGCCAGCGCGCCCGCGCGGAATGAGTATGTCGGGGCCGTCACGGACGTGCTTGCTGGCGATATCGTGATTACAGCCTGCCTGATTGCGACGTCGCCGGCATTCGTAATGGTGACGTTAACTGTGCAGTTCTCTCCCGACCTCACGAGCGGGGGTCGGGGCGTCACGATGAAGATGCTGGACGAGAGGACGGGAAGCGTGACCGTGTACTGCTCGACGCCTCTCTCGTGGCTGACGGTAATATCAAGCGCAACGGGCTGGCCCGACAGCGGAGTTACCAGCAGACCTCCCGAGGCCTCGTTAGTGCCGCCGAAGCGGTACGGCATCGCAACGCTCGAGGCGGCATTGAGCACGCTGACAGACACGTTAAACCTACCTGGCGCGGCTACCGTAATTGTGATATTGTTAGAGGCGCCGGCCACCAGGCGCGCCGGGCGCACGTCAACTCTCGCCAAGCCGCCGGGCTCGCGCCGCACGGCGGCGGTGACTGACGCGCGGTCAGTGACGGGGATCCCGCCGACGTAATACGTGACCTGAGCTGCGAACGTCACGGCGTCCGCAATGGGGTAGACGTCTAGAGCGACGCTGCCGCGCCCGCCCGCTATGGGCACGATTATGCTCGACAGCGGCGTCGCAGCGCCGGACACTGCGATCAGGGCCGTGCCGTTCGCTGCAACAGGAAGCACCAGCGTCACGTTGACCAGGTTCAGCGTGTTCGCGCGCAGCACCTCCGGGCTAATCCGCAGCGCCGGCGGAGGGGCCGGCAGCACAGGCACCGGAGCGGCGTGGCTTATCGTCACCGGGCTCCCGAGCCAGTCTCTCGACTCGATGATGGCGAAGAGCAGCGCGCTAGGGCTGTCCGCTATGAGCGTCACAGGCACGGAGGCGCGGGTCCCGTTCACGCGGACGGGCCCCGGCGGCGATAAAATCCTGGCGCCCTGCCCCTGAACAACAAGCTGCCCGGTAATGGCGTAGGGGCTCTCAATTACTAGGACCACGGTGCTTGGCACGGCGAGATACGCCGCGCCCGACACGGTTATGTTGGCGGCTGGGTAGGGCGGCACGTAAATATTTTCGTACTCGACGCGCGTCATACCGCTGGCCAGCACGGTCCCGGCGAGCCTGTGCCCTGATGATATCTGCACGGCAGAGGGGCACGTGACGTTGAGGGCGAGCGCCCTCACCCGCAGCGTCACATCAACAACGCCGGGTCCCGCCGACGGCATCCTGGCGCTTTCGATCGGGGAGAGGTGCCGGCACAGCGGAGACAGCGACACTGTGACGTCTACGTGCTGCTCGGAGACATAGAACGAGGCAGAGAGAAGGCCGACGTCGCCGGGAAACTTCGGGAGGCTCTTCCACCTAACGCCGAGCCACAGGTAGTCAACGGCGCCTGCCGGCGGCGCCACAGCTTGCGCGGCCGCGTGCAGCGCGAGACACGCGGCGAGTACGGCGGCGGGCAAGACTGGCCGTCTCACGCGCGTGCGGGTGAGGCCATTTAAAAGACTGTGCGAGAGGGGTCGTGCGCCCTGCTCTCGCTGGCGAGATTCTGAAACTCGCGTGGCGGGCGGCGTGGGAGCGGAAGGGGCGCACTATCGGCGCGATAGTCGGCGTGATGATCGCATTTGCGGCACTGAGTTACGCGCTGCTGATGGGGCAGACGTTCAGGGAGTACACAACGCACTACTTCACGTCCCGCCTGCTTCTTAACCAGCTAATCGTCACGGGCACGGAGCTCACAAATGCAGACTTAGGCGCGCTGTCCTCTATCTACGGCGTCGAGGCCGTGGTGCCAATAGCGTCAGCCAGAGGGCGAGTTACAGTGCCCGGAGTCGCGGGCTCGGCCTCTGCCAGCATATATGGAGTGCGCGAGACAGACTTGCACTACATCGTGACTCCGGCGTTCATGCACGAGGGAGAGCCCGTGGTGAGACCGGGCGTGGCGCTAATCGGGTACTATATCGCTTACGACGCCTCGACAGGGCAGCGGAGAGCCGCGGCCGGGTCTGTGATTTCAGTTCACGCAGGGCGGAGATCTGTCAGCGTTGTCGTGTCTGGCGTGCTGGAGAGCGGCATGGTGGGCGTCCTCGACACCGTGAGAGGGGTTGTGCTCGATATGTCCACTTTCAGCCAGCTTACCGGCTTGGCGACGTACAGTGCAGCGGTCTTGGTTCTTCGCGACGCGTCCGTGGCAGATCGGGTGGGCGAGGAGGTCAGAGCCCTCTACCCCAGCGCCAGCGTCATATCGCCGAGGGCGATTCTGCAGCTAATAAACGAGTACCTCGCCTCATTTCAAGCATTTCTCGGCGTGCTTGCCGGCGTCAGCACAGTCATAACGTCCTTGTGGATTTATGACACAATGTCCATAAGCGTTATCCAGAGGACGAGAGAGATCGGCATACTGAGGGCAGTCGGCTTCAAGAGGAGGTATGTAATGGTGCTGTTCCTCGGCGAGGCCCTCATAATCGCGGCAATCGGGGTGGCGGCCGGGGCCCTGCTGCTCGCGCTGGTGCAGTACATCAGTCCTTATATTTTCAGCGTCGCGGGCCAGAGCGCGGGAGCGGGCGCCGCGGCCGGCACCTTGCGGCCGCCGCACCCGCCGTTTAGGATAACCTCGCTCGCGTTCGACCCCGCGCTAATTGCTGCTGTTGGGGCTCTCGTCGCGGCGGTGAACCTCCTGGGCGCCTTAGTGCCCGCGTACCGCGCCAGCAGGCTCGACGTCGCCGCCGCCCTCAGGCACGAGTAGCCGCGTCTCTACTATCCTGCCGTCTCTCATCCTGGCGTAGCGATCGCAGTAGCCGAGCAGCTCGAGGTTGTGCGTGACCATTATTATTGTAATTCCGAGCTCACTCCTCAGCTTGAGAAACGTCTCCATGACGACCCTCGCCGACTCGCTGTCAAGGTTGCCGGTCGGCTCATCTGCGAGGACGAGCCTCGGCCTGGTGACGATGGCCCTGGCAATTGCGACCCTCTGCTGCTCGCCGCCTGATAGCTCTGCCGGCCTTTTCCTGGGGTCTATATGGCCCAGCCCGACCATCTGAAGCGCCTCCAGCGCTGCCTTGTGCCTTTCCTCTCTCGGAGACCCCTGCAGCACCAGCGGGAGCTCCACGTTCTCCAGGACGCTCATGCGCGGAACAAGGTGGAACAGCTGGAACACGAAGCCGACATTCCTGTTCCGAAACTCGGCCAGCTCGTCATCGCTTAACTCGCCCAGGCGGACTCCCGCCACGACGACCTCGCCTCCGCTCGGCCTCTCAATGCCGCCGATTACGTGCAGCAGAGTTGTCTTGCCCGACCCCGACGGCCCCACTATGCACTGAAACGCGCCCCTGGGGACCTCCAGCGTGACCCCCCTGAGCGCCGGGTAGCTGCCGTAGTACTTCACCACGTCCCTAACGACGACCTCCGGCTCCACGCGCCCTGCGCCTCTGGAACATTTAAATAGAGTCCGCAACCGCCCGCGCATGCGCGCGGGGAAAGAAAGCACCCGGCGATACTGGACTCAACGCTGAGAGAGGGCGAGCAGACACCCGGCGTTATATTCTCCGAGAAGTGGCGTGTGAGAATTGCCAAGGCTCTCTCCGACATCGGCGTGAGGATGATAGAGGTGGGGGACCCCAACGTCGCGCCGGACATCAAGTCGTCGATCAAGAGAATAATCCGCATGAAGAAAGACGGGGAAATTGAAAGCGAGATAGTCGTTCACTGCAGGGCGCTGAGGCAGGACGTGGAGAATGCGGCATCCCTAGAGCCCGACCGCGTGGCGATTTTTCACGGCGTCAGCGATGTGCACCTCAAGTACAAGCACAGGAAGACGCGCGAGGAAGCATTGCAGGCGATGGCCGAGATGGTGTCCTTCGCGAGGTCTCACGGCGTTGCCGTTAGGTTCACTGCAGAGGACGCGTCTCGTGCCGATTTGGAGTACCTGATAGCCGTCGTCAGGGCTGCTCGCGATGCCGGCGCCAGCCGCGTGAGCATTGCGGACACGATTGGTGTCTTCACGCCGGATAGGGCTAGGGAGGTCTTCGCGAGGGTCAAGGAGGCAGTGCCCGACGTCGGTCTCGATATTCACGCGCACAACGACCTGGGGCTCGCTATCGCAAACAGCCTTGCAGCAGTGGAGGGAGGCGCCGACGTCGTGCACACAACGGTGAACGGCCTGGGCGAGAGGGCCGGCATAACCCCGCTGCAAGTCTTCGCCGCCGCGTACTACTACCTAACCGGCGTGAAGCTCGTCAGGCTGGAGAAGCTGCCGGAAATCACGGCGCTCGTGGAGGCGGCGACGGGAATAACTCTAATGCCGAACTTTCCGGTAGTCGGCGAGAACGCATTCACGCACAAGGCAGGAGTTCACCAGGCCGGCGTGCTGGCCAGCCCAGAGACGTACGAGCCGTTCCCGCCGGAGGTCGTCGGCAGGACGCGCGAGTTCACGCTAGACAGGTACAGCGGGAGGAAGGCCGTAAGGCATAGGCTCGAGCGCATGGGCATAAACGTGCCCGATGACGTCCTGGAGAAGGTTGTCGAGGAGGTCAAGAGGGCAGACGCGCCGAGACTCAGAGACGAGGAGCTGCTGGAAATACTCGAGAGGGTGACCGGCACGCCCTACAGGGCCAGGGTGAGCAAGATGGTGGAGGCGTACATATGGCTGAGGGTCGCGAATAATGTGTACACGACCTCAGTCGCAAGGCGGGCGGCAGCGCTCGCAAACGTGGTATCGGTTGCCGAGATAACGGGGGACTACGACATCGTGGTGAAGGTCGTGGCGAGCAGCATTGAGGAGCTCAACAGGACGATAGAGGAGATAAGGGGCATAAAGGGCGTGGCGTCCACGCTGACGAACATTGTGCTCAAGGAAATCCCCACTCCAGGATCCCGGGCCTAGCTGCATGAGGCTTTGTGGCGCTGGGTGCTGCCGGCGTCTACGAGACCCGCCAGCAGCGCCCTTAAGTACTTGACAAGCGGGCGGAGGCTGCGCGCCCGTATTACTACGTGTGCCGACCTTGCGACCTCCTCGTCAGACGGGTTGAACGCTATTGAGAATCCCGCCCTCTTAAGCACGGGCAGGTCCGACACGGAATCGCCCACGGCAACTGTCTCGCGCCAGCCCACTCCCAGCAGCTCGAGAATCTTATCAACTATCTCGTCTTTATTCGACTCAGCGACGTAGACCGCCACGGTTCTCACAGCGTTGTCCTCGAAAATGAGTTCATTCGTTACGTAGAAATGAAAGCAGCGAGAGAGGGGGGCCCTCGTGTAGCCTATGCCGGCAGACACCGCAATGGAGTAGACGCCCGCCTCGCTTAAGAGCGAGCACAGCTCCTCAAAACCTCTCAGCGTCCGGAAGCACGCCTCGACAACGCGGCGCGGCGCCCCGTGCCACAGCAGTGCGTCATAAAGTGCCCACTCGTAGTAGTCTATCAGGCCGAGCTTGTAAAGCGCCCTGTTGAGCCCTCCCTGTGTCTCGAGTATTGCGTGCAGTCTCTGCCACGCAGAGCGAAACGGCGTTATGACGCCATCTACGTCAAAGACGACAGCCCTGTAGCCCGCCGGCATGGGCGGCGCGACTGTCTGAGAGGCCGAGACTGTCCAGCAGGGCGCCCTTTATGTCGCTAACCGCCCCCGGCCTAACCACTACGGGCGGCGCGCCGCAGCGAAGCGCGCCCTCGTAGACGAGCAGCGCGCGCTTGACCTCAGCGCCAGCCGCGTAGCCCCCGAGCGAGAGGTCGCTCGCCACCACTCTGTGGCACGGAAGTAGGACGGGAAACGGGTTGCGCAAGAGGAGGCGCGCGGCGGCCCGGGGGGCCATCCCGACGGTCTCGGCGTAGAGCCTGTAGGTAGTGACGCAGCCGCGGGGCACTCCGAGCAGGTAGAGGAGCCGCGGGTCGGCGCTCTCGACGGGGACTCTCTCAGCCAGCTCGTAGAGCTCCACGCGCTTGCGGCACGCAAGCGGGCTCACGCGCAACCTTCTGCCGTCCCACCCGATGGTGACGGGCCCGTAAGAGGCGCAGATCACCGAGATCCACGCCCCGCAGGAATAAAAACCTGTCCGCGATTTTGCCGAGATGCCGCGCGTGAGACTTGCCGGCGTGCTAGTATCTCTGGCCGGCGGCGCGCGCGAGCTCGAGGTGCCAGGCAGCACAGTGGGAGAGGTGCTGGAAAGCCTTGCGTCCGTCTCGAGGGCGCTCTACGAGAGAGTGGTGGGGCCTGGCGGGGAGCCGCGCGGCGACATATACATAGCAGTTAACGACGTTGATATTAGGCTGCTCTCAGGCCTCTCGACGAGGGTGGAGGACAAGGACACGGTCCTAGTCCTTGCGTACCTTCACCCGGGCTAGCTCCTCTCTTCGCTCTTTCTGCGCTGCCGCGGCCCTCGAGACCTCGCGCACTTGCGCGCGCACTGCCATCACAACCTCCTTGCGGTAGTACAAAACCCCGCTGGGGACCTCCTCGCGGGAGAATATTGCCCGGAGGAGGAGGACCGCGCCGAAGAACGTGAAGGTGGCCAGCCCCGTCAGCGCGACCCCCCAGACGGTTGCGTACTCGATAAAGCCCTCGAGAGGCGTGAAGGGGAGTATAAGCCTCTGGCCCGCGAGCTCTCTAACGGCCCACAGGCTCGTCACGACGAACCACGCCAGAAGTCCCGCCAGCCCCCACCTCACTAAAAAGTCGCCGAACCAGCCGGAAAGCGGGCGCCTCGGCGGCATGGACGCGAGCAGGGCTATGAGTGCAGCCACAGCCATGAAGAGGAGCCAGCACTGGGCGACTGGGTGCGCCAGCGCTGCCCTGGCTCTGTCAGCGAGCAAGGCCCACAGGGCAATTAAGTCCATCCTTCACTGCCGGCAAGTGTACAATAAAACTACAACGTTTAATTTTAACGGGGCAGCGAGTGGCGCGTCGTGATTTCAACTAACAGCCCCAGCAAACTTGAACGCGGCGCGCTAAAGCGCTCCGGGCCGCACGGGGCATTAGAGAGCTCGGGACTCCGGTACGGGATAAAGGCAGGGTGCAAGAAGTCGCATGCGCGTCTCTGCAGCTGCGCGCAGAGGCCCGCGTGCGGGCCTGCAACAGAGACACCGGAATTGAAAGCAGGAGCACTCATTAACGACGCAGCAAAGGCGCGCCTCTCCGGCCTGGAGAGACCTGTAAGGCCGCTTGCCGGCCAGTTAAGGCGGCGCAGGAATGAGACAGCCGCCTGGGATGCTCGCGTTGTGGGAGGCGCGGCCTGCCAGAGCCACAGGGCACGCGCATGATCCTCACGAATGACAAAATCAGGGAGCTCGTAGAGTCGGGGAGACTGAGGGTGGAGCCCTTGCGTCCGGACACTCTGCGCGAGAACGGCCTCGACCTGAGAGTCGGCGGCGAGTACGCGGCCTACGCGCGCGATGGCATTGCCGTCAACCCGTGCGAGCTGGACGATGCCGGGCACCTCTTCCGCGTCGTGAGGGCCGACGAGGTCGTGATACCGCCGAGAAGCTTCGCCTTGCTGACAACAGAGGAGTACGTGAGGATGCCGGACGACATCGTCGGGCTGGCGAACCTGCGCTCAACGCTTGCGAGATACGGCCTGGTGATCCCGCCGACTGTCGTGGACGCGGGGTTCGAGGGAAACATAACAATAGAGGTCGTTAACATGTCGCCGAACGCGATAGTGCTCAAGAGAGGCATGCGCTTCCTTCACCTAA
The DNA here is from genome assembly GCA_020833025.1 of Thermoproteaceae archaeon. GTDB lineage: Archaea > Thermoproteota > Thermoprotei > Thermoproteales > Thermoproteaceae > Pyrobaculum. Next base: position 10,439 of record JAJHRB010000041.1, read on the forward strand.
TACTCGTGAGGGCGGAGGGCAGGGCAGCGTACGCCGGGGCCTACCAGGGACAACGCGGGGTCAGGCCGCCGAAGGGACTGAGGGGAGAGTGCTAGATGCCCGCTTCCCTGCATCCCGGCGACCCTCCACACGCACTCGGCACATATGTGTAAGGTCTGGCTCATTAGGGGCACCATACAGCGCCAAGGCGAGCGGCACGTGCACATTTACGTGCACGCCGACACGGCCGGCGACATTATTGAATACGCCGGCAGGACAGTGATCGGGATATTAGTACTGGCCGAGGAGAAATGAAAGCGTATAGGGCTGTCCTGATCCCGCGAGATACAGAAACTGCCGGAGAGGCGGGTCGGGTTGCGCGAAGTGCAGCCTTGAAACCGGCAGGGATGAGGCGCCGCTGACGGCTCCCCGCCCTAAAGGGCAGGGCTCTGCGCCCTCTAGGCTGCCGCTCACCAGTCGGGAGCCCCTCACGGGCGCGGCATCGCTCTTCAGGCCCCGCCGCCAGCTGCGGAGAGGTGCGGGCTCACGGCCTGCCAGGCTCCCCGCACCCAACGCCGGGTGACATTGGCCCATGAAGGGGCCGTGCGCCAGGTGCGGGGCCAGCCCGGCGCTGCATTGCTGCCCGGCTGCATTGAAATCGCGCCAGTGTAATTCAACTGCCGCCCAGCCCTGCGACCCGCGAGCAGGGCCTCCGGCCCGGATGCGGCGGGAGCGGAAGGGGTCTAGAGCCAGAGAGGCTTCATCTCCGCGCGGCTTACTGGTCTCTTCGTGTAGACGTCAAACACCTCGATGCCGCGCCCTACTATTGCGATTTTCGGCCGCGTTTCCCTGTATGGGGGCGCGGCAGAGCTGAACACCGTGATCACGGTACCGCCGTGGCTGATAGCACATCCCCTGGGCGTGTAAGTGTGCCCCCTTATCAGCACCGACGTGCCGCTGGCTCTGTGAAACGCGGCGGTAACGCTCGCGCCGAACAGCCACGCGCCGGGGCCCCGCGGGCTCGGCGCGTAGTCGGCGCACTCCTCGCACGGATCGTTCCAGAGCACTTGAAATGCTATCGGGTCAGCCGGTATTGTGAGGTCGCCAGACACGCTCTTAACGTCCTCGAGTGTGGCGGGGCTCATGTCGGCCCTCAGCGGAATCCCGCCGTGAAGCGCCACGGCCTCCTGATTTATAACCGCGGCGAGCGGGAGCCCTGCGAAGGCCCTCTCGAACTCCGCATAAACCTCGCCGCACTTGCTGCCCACCTTCTCACACAGCTCGTCGAGAAAGCCGCCGTCCACGTTCATGATTGGCGACTCGTGATTCCCGCGGAGCGCCACGGCCCTGCCCTCGACGAAGAGCTGGAAGACCTCTGCGACGACCTCGAGCCCCATGTTCCCTCTGTCGACGTAGTCGCCGAGGAAGAGATAGGGGCCCTCGAACTCGTTGAGAACCTGTCGGAGCGTTCTGTAGTCTCCGTGAAGGTCGCCCATCACGGTGTAGCGCCCGCTCAGGCCCACGACAAGACCCGGCGCCCGCTCTCTCACCCGTGCGAGCAGATCTACAAGCTCCTCCACCGTGATGCCCATCTCGCAGCGCTCCCGCCCCTAATTTTTTTAACTAAGCCTGCTGCCGCGCGCACCTGACAGCAATCGCGCTGCTAAGTGCGCCCGCAAGCGCCTCGTAACCGATGCCCGCACGCGACAGATCCCTCGTGACGTGCAGCGCCATTGACAGCAGACGCGCGTCAATGTAGCGCGCCAGCTCCTCCTGCAGCGCGCCTAAGTCCCTGCCGGCGAGCCAGCGCAACAACGGCGGGCTGCCGCGCCAGCGCAGGAAATAGTCCTGCGTAAAAACGCCGCGCCGCAGCTCCGGCGCCTCGCACAGCAGGTCTGCCAGCGTGTTGATGTTAATGAAGTGCTTGGGGCGGCCTCAGCATACTGTTCCTGGCGTTACACTTCTTCGCGGTGTCCCACCCGAGCAATAGACCGCTTCTAGGTGCGATGTTCACAGACGGCAAGGTCGACCTGGAGTGGGCGAGGCACCACATGCCTAGATACTTGGAGAGGCGTGGAGTCGCTTAAGGATTTAAACGGCGCCATCTGCGGCGAGGACAGACAGTGCCTGGATGAGCTTGAGAGCCTGTCTCAGCTCTTGCGCGAGATAGATGAAATAGCCAGGGGATTTGAGCTCGAGGCTGCAGAGGGCCCTCCTCCACTTATTACTAACTTAGCTGACGTCGAGCGCGCCAAGCACGCGGCCGCCGCGCGGGTTCCCGCAAACTTCGCGGACTACCTAATAAGGCGCGCCTTATATTTCAGATACGGCGGCGGGGAGTGGAATGGCAGGTGTAAGGTGTGCGGCGCGCCGGCCTCGCTCGTCGTCCTCGCGCGGGAGAAGACAGGCATTTTCGAGGGCTACAGAGCGTACGCCAGGTGCGTCTGCGGGTCTGCGTGGCCTTTCGAGGCGTGGAAGTGCCCGAGCTGCGGGGCCGCGGGCCGCGAGAATTTCGAGGTTTACGCGCTCAAGGAGGGGAGGCTGCTGAGGTGCGCCAGGTGTGGCTATCTGTTCGGCGAGGTGGAGGAGGGCCCCGACCTCCAGGCGATTCACGTGAAGTTCGCGCTGCTCATTGCAAAGCTGAGGGGGTAGCCATCAAAGCCTCCACAGTCTTTTTGCATTTGTCCCCACAATCTCGCTCACGCAATTCTGTGGCACTCCCCAGAGCTCTGCGAGCTTCTCCACTGCCATCCTGATAGCCGGCGGCGCCAGTCTCAGCCCCCTGTACTCGTAAGGCCCGTCGCTCTCGAGGACCACGATCCTGCGGTCAGCCTCCCTGGCCACCTCCTGATGGCGCCTCTGGATCGCGACGGCGGGATTTATTGAGATGTAGTAGCCCAGGTCCCTGATTGTCTCCAGAAGCTCAACGGGACCGGTGTACCAGTGAATGAGCGCCCTGTCAATGTCAGCCCTCCTCAGCCCGTCGAGCGCCTCGTGCCACGCGTCCGGCGCGTGCACGTTGACCACGAGGTCTAGCTCTCGCGCGAGCCTCAAGAATGCCTTGAAGTACTCGCGCTGCCTCTCTATCGTGTGCTGCACAAATCTCCTGTCGAGGCCGACCTCGCCAACGCACGGCACCTCGCTCCTCTCGACAAGCTTCAGTAGCGTTTCGAGATCGCCGGGCTGCGCGGACTCCACACGCCACGGGTGTATGCCGAGACACCGCACGGCGCCTGCGATCTCCAGAGTCCTTCTCGACGAGCTCACGTCGTCAGACACGCAGACGAGAGTCCACGACTTTAGGTACCCATTAAGCTCATCCCGAGAGAACTCGTGGCAGTGAACGTGGCTGTCCACAACTCTCTCCCCCCCTTCGGGGCGGGACTCCTCTGGGGCCTCGGGGGCTGCTCCCGGCCGGCGGGAGCTATTCCGCTGCTGCATGTGACACAACAATCGCCCCTCTTTATGGCTGCCGCCTGGCTCCGGTCCGCAGGCCTCCGGGCGCGCGCCCGGAAACCCGCGGCTGCGAGCGGGGCCTCTGGCTCTGGGGGCGGCGGGAGCCAACAGGACTCCCTCCGCGCTTGAGATGATAGACGGGATGGCCAGCGTCATGTAGAGGATCTTCACTCCCGCCGAAACTACGCCTTCATTAGGCTCTTCATGGCGAGTGCGGGAAGGGCGAGGAGGTCTACGAAAAGGCCTTAGAGGTCGTGGAGAGAGGCAAGGCTGTGAGCTCCTTAAGGCTGGAGGGCCTCGAGAGGGAGGTCGAGGGCCGCCTCGTGAAGGTCGTAGGCGGCGAGGGCGAGTTGAAAGAGGGTAGAGGCGACAAGACTTGTGGAGCGGCATCTAACTACCAGCGCTCCCTCGGAGATACGCACACCCGCCGCTCTAGGGTCGGTCTGTCTACCTTTCCCTCAGTTTCTGGAATACCGGCGAGGCGCTTCGACGAGCTGCTGCAAATGGCGAAATCCCGATCCCTCTCTTTTTCCCTCCCGAATGCTTATATTGCCCCATTGCTTTGCCCTCTCATGGAGGGGCGCCCCCCGCCGGGCGAGGGGTCCCGCCCGGCGCCGCCGACCAGCTGCCCGGCCGCCTCCTAAGCTGCGCTGGCGCGTTCAGGCCGGCCG